>USEU01000042.1 GCA_900553805.1 uncultured Eubacteriales bacterium | reverse complement strand
AAACTGAAGAAGTGGGGCAAAAAGACGGCTGCGGCTCGCAGACACAATTGCGCGGCGTTGCCATAGATGAAAGAAGGACTTTTTATGTTTCTGGTCGTTCTTGCGAATCTGACGGCAATCAGTTTCTCCACGTATATTCTTGCGCATTACATGACCCGGGCCGTCCCCATGGAGCATCCGGGGATGTTCAAGACGATGTTCATTGTTTTGCAGGTGCCGGTGTGGGGGATCAACAACTACCTGATTACACCGGGTATTGCCCAGCTGGATATACTGATCCTGTTCCTCTCGATCAGCCTGTCCGGCATCTTTGCGAAAAAAGGCTTCCGCGTCAAGGCCTGCATCTATATGCTGGCATTCCTGGCCGCGCAGATTTTGGAGAACTATTTGCTGAATCTGGTGGTTTTCCCCGCCGCGAAGGCGCTGGGCATTCCGCCGGAATATCTGGTGGACAAACGGGACTACGGAAATGCCATCATGGGCGGCCTGTGCGCGCTGACGCTGTTTGTTCTGGATCCGGCGGTGCTGCGGCTGATGAATTGGCTCTGGAGCAATCCGGGCAAGCTGAAAAATCTGCTGCTGGTGGCCCCGGTGCCCCTGAGCCAGATGGTCTCCCTGAACATCATCAACCGTTATCTGCTGGAAGTTGACCAGACCATGGGCATTTCCCTGCCGCTGCACATTGCCGCGGGGCTGTCCGTGGCGGCGGATATCTGCGCCGTGGTCAGCATCCGCAAGCTCCAGAGCGCCGCCCAGACGGAAGCCCAGCTGCAAACCGCCGAGCAGCAGCTGAACGTGCAGACGGACTACTACCGCCAGCTCCAGGAAAACATCCTCGCCGTCAACCAGATCCGTCATGACCTGAACAACCAGCTCACCGCCGCCTACCGCCTCCTGGACGAGGGACAGAACGAGCAGGTGCGCCGCCAGCTGGACCTGCTGCGCACCAGTATTCGGGAGAAGGTTGGCCCCAGGTATTGCGGCAACCTGATCGTGGACGCGGTGCTGGACGAAAAGGCCCGCCAGTGCCGGGAAAACCACATCGAACTTTCCCTGGATGCCCAATTGCCGCCCCAGCTGCCCATTGAGAACGCCCACCTGTGCAGCGCCTTCTCCAACCTGCTGGACAACAGCATCCAGGGCGCGTCAAACAGCGGCGCGGCGGAAAAGACCATCGAGCTGCGGGCCGCAGTCCAAAAGGACTGCCTGGTGATCCGCTGCCGGAATACGGCCGCCGCCCCCGAAAAAAAGGACCGCAGCGATCCGCTGCGATCCCACGGGCTGGGGCTGGGCATATTGAACCGCCTGGCCAAGCAGTATGACGGCAGCTTCCAAACGGAGTACAGCGACGGCTGGTTCACCTCCACGCTGATCCTGCACCTGCCAAAGACATAAGAAGCAGCACCGCACAGTGGAAAAATGTGCGGTGCTGCTTTATGTTATCTCCTGTAAATACCCGAAAAACGCATCCCGGACCCGGTGCAGATGGGTGCGGCTGATGGGCAGGCGTTCGCCGGTCCGCATACGGAAGCCCTGCCCGTCCAGAGAATCCACCCAGCGCAGATTGGCCGCGTAGCTGACATGACAGCGGCACAGGGTCGCTTCCCCCGTCCGGCTCAGCAGGGTATCCAGCTTCTCACGGGTCTGAAGACTCTGGCCGTTCTTGAGGTAGATCCGGGTCACGTGGCCGCTGCGCTCCAGATAGCGGACGTTGGATACCAGCACCCGCTCCTCCTTGCCCCGGATCTGCACGGTCATCCATTTCCTGGCCTGCTGCCGGGCCTGCCGGGCAGCGCGCAGCAGAAATTTCGGCAGCTGATCCTCCAGCCGGTCCTTCATGACCATCGCCACATGGGGCACATCGTAAACGTCGCTGACGTAGCACACAAAGCCGCTGACAAATACGATCTGACAGTCGGGATTCTCCCGGGAAACGGCCTTTGCCAGGGCAATGCCGCTCTGCTCCGGCATCTGAATGTCCAGAACCAGAATGTGGGCGCTGCGGGCCTGCCCGTCCAGCTCCCCGGGAGCCAGGGCCGTGCGGACCGCAAAGATTTCCGAGGCCAGCGCCTTTTCCGTCAGTTCCCGGAGGTATTGCAGCATAACAGGATCGTCATCACAAATAACGACCTGAAGCGGTTCTGTTCTTTCCATTGCTTCTCTCTGGCCTCCATGCTCCACGTGCTCCGCAATGCCTCAGGCACCCCGGCACTGCCCAAACATCCTTCTGCCCCACAGTGTAGCACAAATCCCCGCCGAAAGCAAACGGAATCCTTTTGAACATTGAAAACGAAAAACGAGCAAACCGACCTGCGAAATCAGTTTGCTCGCTCTTTTGCTGTATGGGTGAGACCGGCCCAGGGGAAGGTCAAGCCGTTGTGCTTTCGCGGACGATCAATTCCGTATCCAGGAAGAGCTGCTTCAGGGGCGCTTCCGGGTTGGAGATCTGCTCCACCAGCAGCTCGCAGGCCATGTAGCCCAGCTGCTGCTTGGGCTGATTGACCGTGGTAATGGTGGGCTCAAACATATAGGATACGTCGATGTTATCAAAGCCCACGATCATCAGATCCTGGGGGATGCGCAGGCCGCATTTCTTGGCGACCTTTACGGCGGCGACGGCAAACACATCGGAAATGGCGAAGATCGCGTCCGGCGGATTGGGTCTGGAAAGCAGCTGCGTCAGAGAGGCGACGGCAATGGAGAAATCTACGGAGGACAGCTGGATGATCCAATCCTCCCGAATGGGGAGCCGGTTCTCCTGCAAAAAGTCCAGGTAAGCTGCCTGACGGTGGCGGGCATATTTGAAGCCCAGCGGGCCGTTGATCAGGGCGATGTCCTTGCGCCCGTGGGAGTACAGGTGCGCGAGGGCAGTGCGGGTCGCCTGGTAGTCGTTGATGGAGACAAAGGGAACATTGCTTCCGTCGCAATATTCACAGCACTGTATCACGTGCGTCACGGCGCACAGCCGCTCCAGTGTGGCGCTGGTCATGCTGTTCAGCGAAATGACACCGGCGACGGCATTGGATTTGGCAAGGGCTGTGAGCTGCTCCAGACCATCCGCATCCAGCGGACTGTTGCTGATCAGGACCCGGTAGCCAAAGCGCTTGGCGGCATTCTGCGCACCCACGGCAATTTCATAATAAAAGGGGTTGCTGATGGCGGGCAGACTCAGAATGATCAGGTCGGGAGAACTGCTTTTTCCGCTGCTTGTGCTGACCCGCAGGGTATGGGGGTAGCCAAGCGCGTTCATTGCGTCCAGAACCTTGCGGTAGGTCTCTCCATTCACAAGCCCCTGGTTATTCAGTACACGGGATACCGTTGCGTTGGATACTCCGGCCTGCTGTGCGATGTCTTGAATGCGGATCTTTCTTTTCTCCATGCACCTCACCTCCCCTGTATTATACAGGCAGAAACAGACCGTGTAAAGAGAAAAATGAAAAAAATTCAGAAGCTATGCAATATAACTGGATTTTTCATTATTTTCATTGCTATATAGACGGTTACGGCATTATATTAGACAAAAATAGATTTTTTCAGAAAAAGATATTGAAATTTTCTGAAAAATGGAATATGATGACACCACAAAAGGTCAGCGGGCGAAACGGACCGAGACAAAACAGGAGGAGCGGGAATGAGCGAATACTATTTGGAAATACATGGCGTCAGCAAAGCGTTCCAAGCGGTGCAGGCGCTGGATAATGTAGAGCTGCGGCTGCGCCCTGGTGAGATCAAATGTCTGGCCGGTGAAAACGGCTGCGGAAAATCGACGCTGATAAAAATCATCTCCGGCGTCTACACGCCGGACAGCGGCGAGATCATTATCAAAGGAAAAAAATATACCTCCCTGACGCCCAGAGAGTCGATCGCTGCCGGTATTCAGGTCATTTACCAGGATTTCTCACTGTTCCCCAACCTCTCCGTCGCAGAGAACATTACCATGGAGTACAACCTCTATCACCGGTACAAGACGGTGAACAAGAAGCGGAACCGGGAGCTGGCCCAAAAGGTGATCAATGAGATCGGCATTGACCTGGACCTGGATGCCGAGGTGCGCAGACTCTCCGTGGGAGAAAAGCAGGTGGTGGCCATCTGCCGGGCGCTGCTGCTGGACGCGGAGCTCATCATCATGGACGAGCCCACCACCGCCCTGACCTCCAAGGAGGTGCACGCGCTGTACGACATCATCGCCGGGCTGAAGGCCAAGGGGATCGCCCTGATCTTTGTCAGCCACAAGCTGGATGAGGTGCTGCAGGTGGCGGAAAGCCTGTGCATCCTGCGGGACGGAAAAAATGTGATCGACGGCCCTAAGGAGGACTTTGACCGGGAGAAGATCTCCTATTACATGACCGGCCGGCAGGTGACGTTCACGCCCTTCGTCCCCAAGGAGATCGGCGAGACGATTTTCCAGGCGGAGGACCTGAATCTGGATGGACATTTCGAGCATATCACCTTCTCCCTGCACCGGGGAGAGGTGCTTGGCATCACGGGACTGCTGGGAAGCGGACGCACGGAGCTGGCAGAGGCCATCTTCGGTTTGCGGAAGCTGGATGGGGGAACGGTTTCCCTGTTTGGAAAGAAGGTCGCACTGAACGGAAGCGACAGTGCGGTAAACGCCGGCATCGGGTATTTGCCGGAGGACCGGCTGACCCAGGGCCTCTTCCTGAATGTGGAGATCGAGCGGAACATCTCTGCCGGTATCATCCGCCGGTTCAGTCAGAACCTGCTGGGCGTCATTGATAAGGAGAAAATGCACCAGGATGTGGTGCAGCGGGTGCAGGATCTCAACATCAAGCTGGGCAGCCTGAAGAATCCCGTCAGCAGCCTGTCCGGCGGCAACCAGCAGCGGGTAGTGCTGGCAAAGTGGCTGGCGATCGAGCCGAAGGTGCTGCTGCTGAACTGCCCCACGGTGGGTGTGGACGTCGGATCCAAGCAGAATATTCACGAGACGATCAAAAGACTTGCCAATGAAGGGATCGGAATGATCGTGATCTCCGACGATCTGCCTGAGATCCTCTCCGTCTGCAATCGGATCCTTGTCATGAACAAGGGACGCTTTACCGGGGAATACCAGTCCAGCGAACTGACCGAGGATGCGCTGCAGTCCATGCTGACCAAGGCGTAAGGGGGGACAGAGCATGAAAAGAAAGTTTAAGATGAATGAGGTCATGATCCGGGTGCTGCTGTTTGTCCTGATTTTGGCGGTGTTTTCCCTCATCGAACCTGCGGTGCTCTCGGCAACGAACCTCTTCAGCATGATCAACGATACCATTTTCAACGGCATCGCCGCCTTGGGCATGATGGTCATCATGATCACGGGAAATTTTGACCTGTCCTCCATGAGCATCAGTATGCTGGCAAGCTTTATTACCCTGAAGCTGTACAGACTGATCGGCTATGAAGGCGACTTTATTACCATGTTCCTGATCGCGGGAGCGGTGGGCGCGCTGATCGCCATGATCAACGGCTATCTGGCGCACAGGTTTGATCTGTCCGGGTTTGTGGTGTCCATCGGTACCAATCTGGTGTATGGAAGCTTCTTCTTTATTTTCCTGAAATCCTCTTACATTAAAACGGATGCTATGCCCCAGCGGCTGCTGGACGTGCGCACCTCCTCGCTGCTCTCCATCAGGACCGCCTCCGGCACGATGGCCAATATGAACATCGGCATCCTGGTGCTGATCGTCACGGCGGTGCTGCTGTGGATATTGCTGAACCGCACCCAGATCGGCCGGGGCATCTATGCCCTGGGCGGCGATAAGGTGGCCGTGGAGCGGGTGGGTTACAGCTCCCGGAAGATCACACTGCTGGCTTATGCGATTTTCGGCGCGTGCGTCGCCATTGCGGGAATTTATTTTTACAGCAACGCGGGAACCTTTGAGCCGGGAATGATCACGGACAAGGGAAGCGATGTGATCGCGGCCTCCATTTTCGGCGGCTGCAATATGAAGGAGGGCAAGGGCTCCGTCGGCGGCGTGCTGGCCGGTGTGGCGATCATTACCGTCATCAAGAGCAACCTGATCCTGCTGGGTGTTCCCGTATATTATGTGACCTTTGCGGTAGGCGCGATCATTCTGCTGGGCGTGCTGGTCTCCTCGCTGAGTGAGATCCGCATGAACAAGAACTGAGGGGAGGACGAGGCAGTTGAAAACGAGCAAATGGAAACAGAATGAAAAGACCTTCATCCTGCTGGCCGTCCTGGTGCTGCTGGCGGTGGTGGTCGGATCCTTTAAGCCGGATAAATTCTACACCATGGCGAACTTCCAGTCCATGAGCCGGCAGCTGGCGGAGATCGGCGTTTACGCCCTGGCGACCTTTGTGATCGTGGTTTCCGGCGGCCTGAACATGTCCATTGTGGCGGTGGCGAACTTCTCCGCGATCTGCGGCGGAAGCGTGATGCAGGGACTTGTGCTGGGCAATGTGATCCAGGACCCCACGGCCCGGTTGATCGTTGGCATTGTGGTTTCCCTGGTGATCGGCGTACTCAGCGGCGTTATCAACGGCTACTTTGTGGCGGGGCTGGGCCTGACGGCGGTGCTGGTGACCAGCGCCACCAGCATGCTCTTCCAGGGCATGGCCCTGGTCATCACCAAGGGCAATGCCATTGTGGGCGCGCCGGATGCGATTTCGGCCCTGGGGGCGGAGAGCCTGTTCGGAGCGATCCCGTATCTGCTGATCCTTACAGTGATCTGCTACGCCATTGCGGAGTTTGTTTTTGAAAAAACGGCCTTCGGTGCGCAGTGCCGTCTGCTGGGCGCCAACGCGGTCGCCAATCGGTACAGCGGCAATTCCAATTTTAAAACGCTGATGAAGAGCTACATGCTCTCCGGCCTCTTCTCGGCAATAGGCGGCATTGCCAGCTATTCCAGAATGTGCGCGCTGCGCCCGGACTACGGCAATTCCCTGACCAGCACCGGCATGCTGGTGGTGCTGATGGGCGGCGCGTGGGTGGTGGCCGGCGGCGGTAAAGTTCTGAACATCTTTATTTCGCTGTTCTGCATCCAGATCATTTCCAGCGGCCTGACCCTGGCCGGCGCCAGCAACTTTACCAGAAATACCATCTGGGGCCTGATGCTGATTGCCCTGCTGGTGTTTGCAACACCTCAGATGAAGGCAAGATTCAGAATGCTTTTCCGAAAAAATGCAAAGCTTAGGAAATAGACAGCACGGAAAGCTGTTTATTAAATAAAAAACTGGGAGGAAACACAAATGAAGAAACTGATCGCAATGGTTCTCGCGCTTTGCCTGGTGCTGGGCATGACCGCCTGCGGCGCAGGCAGCGGCACCACCGCAACGACACAGGGCAGCAGCACTGCCAAGACGGAGGACACCAAGACGACGGAGCAGCCCCAGAAGAAGCTGGTCGTTGCCACGGTGGTTAAGGCCATCGGCAGCAACTGGTTCGATTCCATGGACTGGGAAGGCACCAAGTGGGCAGAGGAAAACGGCGCTGAGCATCACTACATTGGACCGACCTCCATGGATTCCGCTGCGCAGCTGCAGTGCCTGGAGGATGCCATCGCCCTGCAGCCCGATATCCTGACGGTGGTTCCCATTGCCGCAGACGCCTGCGACGCGCTGCTGAAGCAGGCCCGCGCCCAGGGCACCAAGGTCGTTACCCACGAGGGCACTGGCCTGGTCAATATCGACTACAACGTGGACGCTTTCAGCAATGAGGCCTTTGGCCAGAATTTCGCGGACAAGTGCGCGGAGCTCATCGGCAAGGACGCCAAGTATGCGCTGGTGGTCGGCACCCTGACCACTCCCGCGCACATGGCATGGGCAAAGGCCTTCTTCGCCCACGCCAATGAAAACTACCCCGACATGGTTTGCAAGAACGATATGGACGGCGAGAACGTGGTTCCCCTGGAGGGCGGCGCGAACTCTGACACCTCCTACACCATGGCAAAGCAGTTCCTGCAGGCCAATCCCGATTTGCAGGTGTTCTATATCGGCTCCAGCTCCTGTGTCGCGGGCGTATGCCGCGCGATCGAAGAGCTTGGCATGCAGGATACCGTGAAGGTACTGGCGGTTGGCACTGCCTCCGGCCAGAAGACTTATTATGAGTCCGGCACCATCACCTATGGCGCTATGTGGTATCCCGGCGCCGCGCAGTACGCTGCCTATGAAGTGGGCAAGCGGCTGATCGAGGGCAAGACCATCCAGACCGGCGACGACCTGGGCTTTGAGGGCTATCACAGCATCACCGTGGACGGCACCAACATCTACGGCAACGCCTGGCTGGACATCACCCTGGACAATCTGGCGCAGATGTGCGAGGTCCTGTAATCACCTGTTTCCGATGGAATAAATAGGAAAGGGCCCGGGAGCCGGCCTCCCGGGCCCTTTCTGCGAAAAATGGAGGAATGCCTATGAAACTTGGACTGTTGTCCGCCATTTTGGCAGGAAAAAGCTTCCGGCAGGCCGTGGATCTGTGTGCGCAGATCGGCTTCGAGTCCATGGAAACGGCTTGCTGGCCGAAGCAGGCGGCAACCCGGCGCTATGCCGGTGTGACGCATCTGGATGTGGACGCGCTGACGGCGGAGCAGCTGACGCAGGAGCTGGACTATGCCCGGAAGAAAAACGTGCCGGTTTGTGCCCTGGCCTACTATCCCAATCCGCTGAGCGCCGACGAGTCGGAGCGGACATTGGCGATCCGCCACATTTACCGCCTGATTGATGTGGCGGCGGAAACCGGCGTGGGCCTGGTGAATACCTTTATCGGCCGGGACCGATTCAAAACCGTGGAGGAAAACCTGGAGTTCTATGAGCAGGTTTGGGAGCCGATCGTAAAAAAGGCCGAGGAGAAGCAGGTCCGCATTGCCATCGAAAATTGCCCGATGCTCTTCTCAAAGGACGAATGGCCCGGCGGAAATAACCTTGCCAGCACCCCTGCCATCTGGGATGAAATGTTCAGACGGATCGACAGCGACTGCCTGGGACTGAACTATGATCCCAGCCATTGCGTGATCCTGGATATGGACTATATCCAGCCGCTGTATACCTATGCGGATAAGATCTTCCATGTTCATTTGAAGGATACCCATGTGTTTCGGGACAAGCTGAACGCGGTGGGACGCATGGCGTACCCCCTGGATTTTATGTCACCGAAGCTTCCCGGGCTGGGGGACATCGACTGGGCGCGGTTCTGCAGCGCGCTGTATGATATTCACTTTGCGGGCAGTGCCTGCGTGGAAGTGGAGGACCGTAATTTTGAAGAGAATGACGACGCGATCCGCAGAGGCATTGCGCTTGCCTATCGGAACGTATCCCGATATATCCCAACAGGAACAGGAGCGTGACATATGAAACTGGGAATTCTGACCAATGTTGTCTGCAATCTGACGCTGGACGAGGCATTGGATTATTTTAAGAAGCTGGGGCTGGACGCCGTGGAGATCGGCTGCGGCGGCACGCCGGGGATCCACCACTGTGACCCGGATGTGCTGCTCCATGACGAGGAGAAGTTTGAGGCATTCCGCCGGTCGATTCAGGCGTCGGGGCTGACCATCAGCGCCTTTTCCTGCCACGGCAACCCCGTCCATCCCATCCCGGAGATCGCGCAGCGGTATGACCATATTATGCGCAATGCCGTGCTGATGGCGGAGAAAATGGGCGTGGACACCATCTGCTGCTTCTCCGGCTGTCCCGGAAGCGAGGAGAATGCCAAGTACCCTCATTGGACAACAACGGTGTGGCCCTTTGACGCGGTGGCGGCAAATCATTATCAGTGGGAGAAGGTGCTGATCCCGTACTGGAAGGCGTTTACAGCCTTCGCAAGGGAGCATCATGTGACGAAGATCGCAATTGAGATGCACCCCGGCTTCTGCGTATACAACCCGGAAACACTGCTGCGGCTGCGGGCGGCCTGCGGCCCCGAGATCGGCGCAAATTTTGACCCCAGCCACCTGATCTGGCAGGGAATTGATATCCCCACCGCCATCCGCAAGCTTTCCGGCTGCATTTACCACTTCCATGCCAAGGATACCTATGTGGACGAGACAGAGATGGGGAAAAACGGATTTTTCTCCCCCATGGGCGCGTTTGGGGATAAATATACGCCCTTCTCCTTCCGCATTCCTGGAAACGGGACCAGCGTATCCTACTGGAGAAAGATCATCACCGCCCTGGCCCAGACGGGCTATGACGGCACCGTCAGCATTGAACACGAGGATAATACCATTGGCCAGGACGAAGGCATCCGCAAGAGCGTTGCGTTCCTGAGCAGCATTCTGGTGCGGGAGCAGGCCTCCGAGTGCTGGTGGAAGGAATCCATCCGGGCATATCAAAGAACATTTCTGCCGGAGAAGGAGGGAACTGTCAGATGAAAGTAGGCGTTTATACCAATGCATTTCGGGAATTTCCCATAGAAGAGGCCATGCGGAAGATCCAGGCCGCAGGCATCCAGATGGTAGAGCTGGGCTGCGGCGAGGAAAGCGGCTTTGCGCACTGCGACCCGCAGCAGCTTTTGGCGGATGAGAACAAGCTGGCCGCCTTCCGGGGCTGCATTGCCGATCACGGGCTGGAAATTTCCGCTCTGTCCTGTCATGGCAATCCCGTCTCTCCCGATGAAGCGACCCGGGAGCTCAGCGTCCGCTCCATGCGCAATGCGGTGCTTTTGGCGGAAAAGCTGGGGCTGAGAAACATCAACTGCTTCTCTGGCTGCCCCGGTGACTGGGAGGGCGCGAGCCTGTCCAACTGGGTGACCGTAAGCTGGCCCATGGATTATGCCCAGATGTATGAATGGCAGTGGAACGAGAAGCTGCTGCCCTTCTGGCGGGGGTTCACAGCGTTTGCCCGGGAGCATGGCGTTGATCGGATCGGCCTGGAGCTGCATCCCGGCCAGTGCTGCTATAACCCCAGGAGTCTGAAGCGCCTGCGGGAGGAGTGCGGCCCCGAGATCGGCGTCAACCTGGATTTCAGCCATCTGCTTTGGCAGCGGATGGACCCCATCCTGGTGATCCGGGAGCTGGAGGGAATGATCTATCATATGCATGCCAAGGATATTTCCATGGATGCGGAGCTGGTGCGGGAAAACGGACTGATCAATACGGCCTATTTTGATGAGCCGAGAAAGCGCAGCTGGAATTTCCGCAGCATGGGCTACGGGCACGGGCCGGAATTCTGGCGCAATGTTTTCGCGGAGCTTCGCCGGTGCGGCTATGATTACGTGGCCAGTATCGAGATGGAGTGCGAGGTCCTGACGATCCCCGACGCGCTGCCCAAGGCAGTGCGGTTCCTCAAGGAAAACCTGCCGGAGGATCAGGAGCCTGGGGAGCAGAGCTGGCAGAAGAAGACCCATGAGGGCAAGCTGAAGCGCCTGAGGCAGTATGGGCTGGCGGAATAAGGAGATCGGCAGATGAAAAAAATCGGAATCGGCATCATCGGCTGCGGCAGGATTGCTCAGCTGCGGCACATCCCCGAATACGCGGCAAATGAGCATGCCCAGCTGAAAGGCTTTTTTGACGTGAATCTCTCCCGAGCAGAGGAATTGGCGGCCCGATACGGCGGGAAAGCCTACGACAGCTATCAGGCGCTGCTGGCGGATCCGGAGATCGATGCGGTAAGCGTTTTGACGCCCAACTTTACCCATGCAGAGATCTCCATTGCCGCCCTGAAGGCGGGGAAGCATGTGCTGTGTGAAAAGCCCATGGCGGTCACCCTGGCGGACTGTGAGGCAATGGCGGAAACCGCCCGGCAGACGGGGAAGAAGCTGATGATCGGCCAGAATCAGCGGCTGACCCCTGCCCATCGGAAGGCGAGGGAGCTGCTGCAAAGCGGCGCGATCGGTGACGTGATCTCCTTCCGTACCACTTTTTCCCATTCCGGCGCGGATAACTGGAGCATTGATGGGAAAAATTCCTGGTTCATGGATAAAAACCGCAGCCACTTCGGCGCAATGGCGGACCTGGGCGTGCATAAAACGGACCTGATGGTGTATCTGCTGGATCAGCAGGTGGTCAGGGCATCCGCGGTGCTGGGGACGCTGCAAAAGAAGTACCCGGACGGCACCCCCATCACGGTGGATGATAACGCGTTCTGCACATTTGTGATGGCCAACGGTGTGATCGGCACCATGAACGCCAGCTGGACGAACTATGGCTGTGAGGACAACTCGACCTCCATCTACGGCAGCCTGGGGGCCATGCACATCTACCGTGACCCGAATCACTCCATTGTGATTGAGCGCGGTCCCAATGAAAAAGAGGTCTATGACACGGATGTGATCCAGACCAATGACAAGCAGACCGCGTCCGGCGTGATCGACCTGTTCGTTGCCTGCATCGTAAACGATACGGAGCCGGAGATCTCGGCGGAGAGCGTTTTGAAGGCAATGCGGGCCTTGTTTGCCTGCGAAAAAAGTGCCCAGCTCGGCGGCACGCTGGTAGACATTCCGTAAAAAACAGGGCTGCACAGGCGACGCCTTATTGGCGTATCCTGCGCAGCCCAAATTAAGGCAACACCGCGCAATTGTGTCTGCGAGCCGCAGCCGTCTTTTGCCCCACTTCTTCAGTATGAAAAACGAGAAATATTGCGCAGCCGTTGCCAGCGTAAGCTGGCTTACGGATGCGGCATACCCCTTGCGGGTACATACAGTATTCCTTCGTTTTCCAAACTTTGAATTGAGCCAAAAATCCAGGCTGGGGCTTCTTGCCAAATTGTGCGGTGTTGCCTTAAACATAAGGGAGCATGGAATGAAAGAAGAACAAAAGATTGAGAAAGGGATCTTGTACGATCCGGCGGATCCAGAACTGGTCGCAATAAAGCTGCGTGCCCACAACTGGAGTGTGGAATACAACCAAACCTATGAAGATGAAAAGGAGAAGCGTCTGAACATCCTGGAGAAGATGCTGGGAGCGTTTGGAGAGGGGAGCTTTATTCAAGGCCCGATTGCCTTCCACTATGGGACGCACACCACTATTGGAAAACGTTTCTTCGGGAATTTTAATCTGACGATCCAAGATGATGCCCGTGTTACGATTGGTGATGACTGTATGTTTGGCCCGAATGTGACGCTTGTTACACCGCTGCACCCTATGCACCCAAAGGAACGGCGTGGATTACAGAAGCCGGACGGAAAGATCGCTGTAATGTGCTATGCAAAGCCAATTCGAATTGGAAATGATTGCTGGCTGGGTGCGGGTGTAACTGTGTGCCCAGGGGTATCCATAGGGGATGGTTGCGTGATTGGTGCGGGAAGTGTTGTTACCAGAGATATTCCGCCCAATTGCTTTGCGGCGGGCGTCCCCTGCCGGGTCATTCGGGGGATAGACGACGATGACAGTATGAACTCCCACCCGGAGATATTGGCAGAGAATCGTGTGATCTCTGCACAGAATGGTGACCTCAATATCATAAATTATTTTTGACAGACAACCGGCCACACCGAAGATGGTGCAGCCGGTTGCTTGCGCTGGATGGAATAAAATTACGAGGGAGTCCCATCCGTGGGGGAAGCAGTACCGCTATCCTCGGTTCCCTGCCGGTCCTGGGGGGTGGGGTGGAGGGTGTTCCAGGCCTGGACGGCGATGTCTGGCAGGAGGTTGTAGGCGATCATCAGGTCGCCGTTTTTCATTGCCAGGGTTTCCTGCGTGATGGGGAGATAGGTGAGGTCATGGTCGCCCTGCTTGCGGGGGGCGCGAAGCACGGCCACCTCCCAGGCGGCCTTTTCAAGGGCGTCTTCTTCCGGGAGATTATCATACTGCTCCTGCCGCTGTCTGACTCCCTTTGCTGTGCTTACGATGCCGAGGATGCCGCAGATCACGCCGCAGATACCAAACAGCCGGAAAGCGCCCTCTCCGTTCCAGAACGCGGCGGCGCAGACGATGCCCAGCAGCAGGATCACGGCGAAGGGAAGGAGCTCCTTTGCATGCACGCCCTCCCGGTTCTTTTGAAGCTGCTTTTGCGCGCAGTCGGCGCACACGTGAAATTCCGTGCGGCCGCCCAGGGCCTGGACACGCTTTTCGCCCTTCAGGTCCCGGACGTGCAGGGTATGGATCTCCAGCGCTTCGAAGGAATACCGCGCCGCGCCGCCGCACTGGATGCAATCAGATTTTGTCATATGTTTCCTTATAAGGGGGGAACGCACCGAAATCGGTGCGTTCCCTGTATTTGTATGTTACGATTCAGATGTTACGCTTACAGCAGCGCACCCAGAGTGGACAGCAGCAGGCTGCCGATGATCAGGATGATCGCGCCGCCAAGACGGGAGGAGATCTGCGCGAAGGGCATCAGCTCCATGCGGTCGGAGGCGGACAGAACGGCCACGTCGCCGGTGCCGCCCATGTTGGCCATGCACAGACCTGCGGTGATACCGGCCTCCACGGGATAGAAGCCGACCCACTTGCCCACGAGAGCTGCGCCGAAGAACGCGCCGACGCAGGTGACCAGGCATAGGACCAGGTAAGTAAGGCTGAAACTCTCGATAACCGTATCCAGGCTCAGGTAGCACAGGCCGATGCCGACCAGCAGGGTGGTGGTCAGGTTCTTCATGATGAACTGGAACCACTGATAGCAGGCAACCTCAATGTGCTCGGGCAGCAGGTTGAAGATCTTGCAGATGGCCACGGTGATGATCATCCAGGCATAGGCGTGGATGCTGACGCTGGGAACGAGCTTACCCCACAGCTTTGCAACGATGAAGCCCCAGGCGAAGAAGGAGCAGGAAACAAACAGGCCGATGCCCAGATTCTTGACGTCGATCTTTTCACGCTTGGCCTGCATCTCAGGGCTGATCTCCAGCTCCTTGGGGTCGACGCTGGTGGCCTGCATCAGAGCGCCCTGGCCGTTCCACTTCTTGCTGGTGATGATCTTGACGATGATACCGGCAAAGACGATGGAGATGGCATTGCCGATGGCGACGGCCGGGGTCATCACGGAGATGGCCTCTGCGGCGGTCATGGCGTTGGAGCTCTCAAAGATCTTGGACAGGGGGACCGCACCGGCGCCCATGCCGCCGCCCATGATGGGCAGAGCGATGAGCAGCAGTGCCTTGACGGTGCCGTAGCCCATGATGGTCGCGGTGAGCATGCACAGCGCGAAGGAGAGGATGATGCCGCCGAAGATGGCGGGGAAGTAACGGGCCGCAGCCCTCTTCAGCAGGGTGCTGTTCATGCCCAGGATGGAGCCGGTGATCAGCGCGGCGATGTAGAAATCAAGGAACGCGCCGGTGGGCTTGAAGAAGGTGGTGACGTTTTCCACCACAGTGGCGGGGAGAATATTGAAGTAGTTCAGCAGCGCTGTGCCGAAAATAATGACGATCGCGCCGCCGCCCAGGTAGGAGCGGACGATGGGGGTCTTGTCGCCGATCTCATTGAGGATGGTGCCAACCACGATCATGAACGCGAAGCAGCCGGCCATGCCCACGGGCAGAGCGCCCATGTAAGCGGCGATCAGGACCACAGCTGCGAAAATCGCAAAGAAGTACCACGGTAGATTAAACAACTTATAGGCTTCCTTTTTTTCCGACATGATAATTTCCTCCCGAATCGAATTTATTTTTCTTGATTTTTCAGGAAAGCTGGTATACTCTGTAATTAATTAGGACTTAGATGCGTGCTACGCCGGTCCGGCGGGCGGCTTCGGCGACGGCCTTGGCCACTGCGGGGCCGACCCGGGGGTCAAAGGCGGCGGGGATGATGTAGTCCTCGGAGAGCTGGTCGCCTACCAGGGCTGCCAGCGCTTCCGCTGCCGCGACCTTCATCTCTTCGTTGATGTCGCTGGCGCGCACATCAAAAGCGCCGCGGAAAATGCCCGGGAATGCCAGAACGTTGTTGATCTGGTTGGGATAGTCGCTGCGGCCGGTGGAAATGACTCTCGCGCCGCCTGCCTTTGCCGCGTCGGGGAAGATCTCCGGCGTGGGGTTGGCGCAGGCGAAGATGATCGCGTCCTTGTTCATGGTCTTGACCATCTCGGTGGTGACGGTGTTCGGTGCGGAAACGCCGATGAACACATCCGCGCCCACCAGCATGTCGGCGATAGAGCCGGCCCGGCGTTCCAGATTCGTGACCTCGGCCATCTCGGTCTTGATCCAGTTCAGGCCCTCGCGGCCTGCGTAGATCGCACCCTTGCGGTCGCACATGGTGATGTGCTTGAAGCCTGCCGAAAGCAGGAGCTTGGTGATGGCGATGGCTGCCGCGCCCGCGCCGGAGGTAACGACCCGAACGTCCTCTTTCTTCTTGTCCACGACCTTCAGCGCGTTGGTCAGGCCCGCCAGGGTGATGACGGCGGTGCCGTGCTGGTCATCGTGGAAAATGGGAATGTCGCAACGCTCTTTCAGCTTGCGCTCGATCTCGAAGCAGCGGGGAGCCGAAATGTCCTCCAGGTTGATGCCGCCGAAGCTGCCGGAGATGTTGTAAACGGTTTCCACAAATGCGTCTACATCCTTCGTCTTCACGCACAGCGGCAGCGCGTCCACATCGCCGAAGGCCTTGAACAGCACGCATTTGCCTTCCATGACCGGCATACCGGCCTCCGGGCCGATGTCGCCCAGGCCCAGCACGGCAGTGCCATCGGTGATGACGGCGGCCGTATTCCAGCGGCGCGTGAGCTCGTAGCTCTTGTCGGGATCCTTCTGGATCTCCAGACAGGGCTGCGCGACACCGGGGGTGTAGGCGAGGGACAGGTCGTCCTTTGTCTTGACCGGCACGCGGGTCACCATTTCGATCTTGCCCTTCCACTCTGCGTGGAGCCGGAGCGATTCCTTTGCGTAATCCATGATACCCCTCCTCTTGTTTGTCTTATCATTTCAGGAACCTCTGAATCGATCGTCCGCGGCCGGACAGCGAGTCCTGCCGACTTGCTTCAGAGCTTCCTAAGGTTGATGGAAAAATTATAGCACTTTTTCTACAAGAAATAGAAATACGAATTGAGCATTGACTATATACAAAATTCATATATCCCCCAATCATAAAGGAGGTTATTTTGTGAATATTAGCTATGACTGCTACCGCGTTTTTTACTACGCCGCAAAGTACAGGAGTTTTTCCAACGCCGCCGCCGCGCTCCACAACAATCAGCCGAACATCTCGCGTATCATCCGGCGGCTGGAATCCGAGCTGCGCTGCGCACTGTTCTTCCGTTCTCCCCAGGGGGTGCGGCTGACGCCGGAGGGGGAAAAGCTGTATGCCCATATTTCCCTTGCCTTTGAAAACATCAAGGCCGCGGAGGATGAGATCATTTCCGACCAGAGCTTGCAAAGCGGCGTGGTGCATATCGCGGCCAGCGGCCTTGGCCTGCGCAGCTGCCTGCTGCGGGTGCTGGAGCGGTACCGCAGCGAATACCCCTACGTCCGCATCTGCCTCATCAATAATTTCACCCAGCGGGACCTCGCCGCCGTGCAGAACGGCCTTGCCGATTTTGCCCTGGTGCCCGATGTTGCCGACGCTCCCGATTCCCTCATCAGGAAACAGGTGGGCCAGGTCCGGGAGATCCCCATCTGCGGCTCCGCCTTTTCCGAGCTGACAAAAGGAAATGTGACCCTGGCGCAGCTTGTGGATCTCCCGCTGATCAGCCTGTCCGAGGGGACCTCGACCTACAACTTTTACGCGGATTTCTTCCTGCGTCACGGCCTGCCATACAGCCCCGATGTGGAGGTGGCGACCATCGATCAGGTGCTCCCGGTGGTTCGCTGCAACCTGGGCATCGGCTTTGTCCCGCATGAGATGCTGGTGGGCTCGTCGGAGCAGACCGGCATCTACCCGCTTACGCTGGAAGAGCCGATCACGCCCCGGAGCATCTGCCTGTTCCGAAGAAAAAATCAGCCCCTCAGCATTGCGGCCAGGCGGCTGGAGCAAATGCTGCTGAGCGACTTCTCCCGCGGGGGGACGGACGAGGGACCGGCGGAATGACTCTTATAAATGTATCAGGGGCCTCAGCCATTTTCCGGCTGAGGCCCCTGCGGTATGCCTATTTTTTACAAACCAGGCAAAGCCAGCCTGTGTCGTTTTTGCCCAGCATAATATGGGAAAAGCCTGCACTTTCCAGGGCTGCTTTCAGCTGCCCGGCGGTGTGGAGCCGCATCCCTTGGATCATGTCGGTCCATTTTTCGTCCCCCGGCTTTTCGCCGTCCAGCTCGTTGCAGATCAGAAAGCTGCCGCCGGTTTTCAGCACCCGGTACACCTGGGCGAAGGCTTCGCCGATGTCGGGCCAGAAGTAAACAGTTTGATACTATTTCCTGATTAAAATCTTAATTTTAATCAGGAAGGCATCGCC
>USEU01000041.1 GCA_900553805.1 uncultured Eubacteriales bacterium | reverse complement strand
GGGGCAAAAAGACGGCTGCGGCTCGCAGACACAATTGCGCGGTGTTGCCCTAAAAAAAGTTTACCCAACAAATTTGAAAGGAATCCTGAAATGAAACATTGTTCTTTTTGCAATGCCGAGCTGCCGGAGGGGACAACGGTCTGCCCCAGCTGCGGCAAGGATAATGCCCAGGGGAAGGCCGGAACGCTGAAGCCCGGCGCGACCGTTCTGATGGTCGTGGCCGCCGTGGCCGTGGTGATCCTGGCGGTGGGCGTGCTGTTCGGCGTCCGAAACGGCTGGACGACCAACGCCGTCTCGGACATGGAGATCGCCGAGGATACCGTGACCGCGGAGGAATCCTCCGCCGAAGAGACCGCCGCGGAAGCTACCGAGCCGGAGCCCACTCAGGCCCCCACCGTGCCCGCCGACGGCAACCCGGACGACGTGACCTGCAAGGGCACCTATACCGCCGAGGACGAGGCCGCCGTGGCCGCCCGGGACAAGATCGTGGCCACCGCCGGGGAGTATGAGCTGACCCTGGGGCAGCTGCAGGTATACTACTGGATGGAGTTCCGCAACTTCATGGCCCAGTACGGCGCTTACGCCGCCTACTTCGGCCTGGATGTTACCCAGAGCCTTGACACCCAGGTTTGTCCGATGTCCGAGGAAAGCCGCACCTGGCAGCAGTTCTTCCTGGAGGGAGCGCTGAATTCCTGGATGAATTACCGCGCCATGGCCGCCGAGGCGGACGCCAACGGCTTTGAGCTGACCGCGGAGCAGCGCGACAATCTGGAAAACGCCGCCACGGAGCTGGAGGAGACCGCCCTGGCCAACGGCTACGCCTCCGGCAACGACATGCTCCATTCCAGCCTGGGCGCTGCCGCCGAGCTGGAGGATTATGTCTACTTCATGGAGCTCTACTACAAGGCCAACGGCTACTACGCCCAGATGGCCAGCCAGTTTGAGCCTACGGACGAGGAGCTGGAAGCCTACTACGACGAGCACGCCGAGGGCTACACCGCCAGCAACATCACCAAGGACACCAAGTCCGTGGACGTGCGCCACATTCTGGTCTACCCCGAGGGCGCGGACGGCACCAACATCGCCACCGAGGAATTCAGCGACGAGGCATGGGACGCCGCGAAGGAGCAGGCCCAGGCCATCCTGGACGAGTTCCTGGCAGGCGACCAGAGCGAGGACAGCTTTGCCGCCCTGGCCAGCGAGCACTCCGCCGACCCCGGCTCCAACCAGAACGGCGGCCTGTATGAGGGCGTGACCGAGGGTGAAATGGTGGCCGCCTTCAACGACTGGTGCTTCGACCCGGAGCGTCAGGTGGGCGACACCGGCCTGGTCAAGACCAACTACGGCTACCACGTGATGTACTACTCCGGCAGCACCCTGCTGTGGAAGCAGTATGTGCGCAGCGACTACGTCACCGAGAAGACCAACGCCCTTGCCGACGAGGTCGCCGCCCAGTGCCCCCTGACCGTGCAGTACGGCGATATCCTCCTGGCCAATTCCGTTATCCAGTAAAAGCACAGATCGGGCGCGCCGCTTCACCGCGGCGCGCCCGTGTCATATCCGCCCGGCGGTGGGTGTCTCACCCCCGGACCAAATTCATCGCCCCCGCCGTTTTTCCGGCGGGGGCGATGCTTTATCCTCTGGTATTCGGCTCCTGGTAATTCCTGGCTGCCTCCAGGATCTCCTCGCTGGGGGAGCAGGGGGGCTGCTCGCGGACGTTACCGTTGACGTAGGCCTCCTCGCTGCCGATCTCGCCCACCACGGGGGTGCTGATGGACAGGTAGCCGGAGAGGGCCGCCTCCGTTTTGGAGAGCAGCTCATGGGTCTGGTTGTCGTAGCGGCAATAGTAGCTGCGGGCGTAGCCGTCGGTGGAACTGCTGTATGCCATGCGGACGTAATAGTCCCTGGTCTCGATGCCCATGATCCACACCCGGACGAAACCGTCCCGCACCTCCGCGATCAGCTTGATGGGGTATTCGCCGTTGTTTTTGATCTTCAGATCCGGCGCGCCCCAGCTGACGGTGGCATCCAGGCCCACGGGCATGTAGGTAGCCGGGTAGCCGTGGCTGACCCGATCCACGATCTCCAGCTCGGCATACAGCGCGCTGAGGTACAGTGTGGAGGACACCTGGCAGATGCCGCCGCCCAGGGAATCCACCAAATCGGTGCCGGAATAGGCGGGGGCCTCCTGGTAGCCCGCCTCCTTCGTCCGCCGGCCCAGGGTCTCGTTGTAGGAGAGGGTCTGCCCCGGCTGGAGCACCACGCCGTTCAGGGCCTGACAGGCCAGCGCCAGGTTGGTGTTCCGCTTCTCATTGTTTCCGTGGGGGGTCTGGCAGAAGCCCAGCACATCCTGGAAGCAGGTCTCCGGCTCCGTCACTTCCGGGGCCACCGGCTCCAGGGTGACCCGGACGGTCTGACCGGCGGCGGCATCCGACAGGAGCGCCGCCAGTGCCTCCGCGTCATAGCTCAGGCCGTAGACGCCGGGGATGGGCGTCTTGGTGGTCTGATCCATCCGGGCATCCACCGGCGCGATGGAGACCGTCTGCAAAATTTCCGCCGCGTCCGGCGCGGGCGGCTCCTGGACCACAAGGGCATCCGACAGATCAATGTCAAATTCTCCTTCGGCCAGCCCCGCGAAGATCAGCTCCACCGCCGCTGACGCGTCCATGGTATAGCCGGGCGTCCCCAGGGTGACGGCCAGGGTAGGCATGGCCCCATCGGGATCCCACTTGTCCTCGCTCAGAGGCGGGATGTCCCCCTCCAGCGTGTAGGACGGGAGGGAATACCCCCGGTCCAGGCGCTGCGCCTCCTGCTCCAGAGTGCGGTAAAGGCGCTCCTCGTCCATGCTCAGGTAGGGAGCCAGGGACAAATTCACCACATCCTCCGCCGCCACGGCAAGGGCGTCGTCCAGCAGTGTGCGCAGATCCAGGGCCGCCCCGGTCTGTGCCTGGCTCAGGCAGAGCGTTTCTGTATTCACGGTCAGCGTCAGGTCGTGATCTGCCGGGTCAAAGGCTTTCCGCAAAGCGGAATACGCCGTCCCGCGGGTCATGCCCCCCAGGGGAAGCCCGGCGGCACTGACCCCGTCGGCGATCCGCCGGGTGCCGATCCCGCCGGTGAGCAGCAGCGTGCCCACAATGAGGATGACCACCAGCAGCCCCGCCAGCGCGGCGGTAAGCCGCAGCGGATGGCCGGACGACCGCGTCTGCTGATCCTTCGGCGTCCGGCCGGCCGGATCACCCGGCCGGTGATTCAAAAAGTGATTCCGTGCGATGGTAACTCGTCTCCTTTGTTTTGGCCGAACGCGTTAAAACTCGTTCAGCTCTTCGGCAAGGCCGCTGAATTCGGATTCCAAAGGGTTCTTCCTGGCGGCATTCTTCTGCTCCAGCGCCACGCTCTTGGCCGCCTGATCCAGGCTGAGCAGGGTGCCTGCGCCCGCGATGCAGCCGCCGGGGCAGGCCATACCCTCCAGCAGGTAGCCGTTGTATTTTCCGGCCTTGGCCAGGTTCA
Organism: uncultured Eubacteriales bacterium; assembly: GCA_900553805.1. Taxonomy (GTDB): domain Bacteria; phylum Bacillota; class Clostridia; order Oscillospirales; family Oscillospiraceae; genus Faecousia. The sequence goes on along the minus strand of USEU01000041.1, from coordinate 15,707 downwards.
TCAGCTTGCGGCATTCCCGCAGGCCCTCGGCGTTGGCCACCTTGATCTCCATATCCGGGTGCTGCTCATGAATGATATCCACCACGGCCTGGGCCACGCCCCCGGCCACAGCGAAGCCACGCCCGGCGGCGGTGCTGGCGTCCTTCACATCGGTGCTGTCCTCCAGCGTCTCAAAGCTCACTTCCTTGGCCTCGAACATGCCCTGAAGCTCCTCGAAGGTCAGCACAAAATCCACATCGGAGCGGATGGTCTCCCGGATGGCCTCCAGCTTTTTGGCGGCGCAGGGACCGGCAAAGACGATCTTGGCGTCCGGCTGCTCCCGCTTGACCATGCGGGCGGTGTAGACCATGGGGGTCAGGGTCATGGAAATATTCTTGGCCTGGGCGGGGAAGAGCTTGTGCACCATGGCATGCCAGGCCGGGCAGCAGGAGGTGGCCATAAAGGGCTGATTGGCAGGCACATTTTCCACAAAGTCCTTGGCCTCCTCCACCGCGCAGATGTCCGCGCCGATGGCCACCTCCACCACGTCCGCAAAGCCCAGCTGCTTCAGCGCGGAGGTCAGCCTGGCGATGGTCACATCCTTGCCGAACTGCCGCGCGAAGGCGGGGGCAAGAATGACGATCACCTTGTCGCCCTGCATGATGGAGCGCACCACCTGATAGATCTGGCCCTTGTCCACGATGGCACCGAAGGGGCAGCTGACCAGGCACTGGCCGCAGGCCACGCATTTTTCCTGATTGATGGTCGCCCGGCCGTGCTCATCCATCCCGATGGCGTCCATGCCGCAGGCCGCCTGGCAGGGGCGCTCCAGATGGACGATGGCGTGATAGGGGCAGGCCTGGGCGCACTTGCCGCAGCGGATGCACTTGGCCGGGTCGATCCGGCTCTTGCCGTTGACGAAGCTGATGGCCTCCCGGGGGCACACCTGCTGGCAGGAGGCAGCCAGGCAGTTCTGGCACACATCCGTGACCCAATAGCGATTGGCCGGACAGACATGGCAGGCGTAGGGAATGATGTTGACCAGAGGCGGCTCATAGTACTGCCGGGCAATGGCGGCGTGATCCATGCCCTCGGTCATCAGGCTGCGGGTCTGGACGCTGCGCACGGAAAGGCCCATGGCCAGCCGCACCCGCTCACCGGCAATGGCCCGCTCCAGGAAGATGGACTCCCGGTGCAGCGGCTGGTCGCCGGGGACGATGAGAAAGGGCAGGTCCTCTGCCTTGGTATAGTCCTCCCCGGAATAGGCCATCCTGGCCACCTCGGTAAAAACCTTTTTTCGGATATCGGTTATCAGCGACGGAATCCCACGCATATTTTGCCTCCCGGACATTTTTTCCTATTGTACCAAAGGAATGCCGGACGGTCAAGGAAGAAATCCGGGCGGCAATCATCTTTGTCCCCCCGGCGTCATACACTCGAAGCAGAATGGAGGGGTGAAACATGAAACGTGTACTGGCGCTGCTGCTGTTCCTGGCGCTGCTGCTGGGGGTGCTCCCCGGACGGGCGGCGGCGGTGGACCTGAACCTGAATGCCAAAAGCGCCCTGCTGATGGATGTGGCCACCGGCACGGTGCTTTACGAGAAGGAATGCCACGAGCGTCTGGCCCCGGCCAGCGTGACCAAGGTAATGACCATGCTGCTGATCATGGAGGCGCTGGATTCCGGCAAGATCCGGCTGACCGACCAGGTGACCGCCTCGGAGGCGGCGGCGGCCAAGGGGGGCAGCCAGATCTATCTGAAGGTCGGCGAAAACATGCCGGTGTCGGACATGCTGAAATCCATCGCCGTCTCCTCCGCCAACGACTGCGCCTGCGCCATGGCGGAGCTGCTGGCCGGGAGCGAAAGCGCCTTTGTGGAGCAGATGAACCAGCGGGCAGAGGCGCTGGGGATGGCGGACACCCATTTCGTCAACTGCACCGGCCTGGACGACGGCGCGGAGGCGGCAAACCACCGCACCAGCGCCTACGACATTGCCCTGATGTCCCGGGAGCTGCTGAAAAACCACCCGGATATCAAAAAGTACACCACCATCTGGATGGATACCGTGCGAAACGGGGCCTTCGGCCTTTCCAATACCAATAAGCTCATCCGCTTCTACTCCGGGGCCACGGGCCTGAAAACCGGCTATACCTCCGGCGCGGGCTACTGCCTATCCGCCTCCGCCAAGCGGGAGGGGATGGAGCTGATCGCCGTGGTGATGGGCTGCGAAAGCTCCCAGAAGCGCACGGCGGACTGCAAGGCCCTGCTGGACTACGGCTTTGCCAACTACTCCGTTGTGCGTCCGGGGCTGAAGGAGGGGCGCACGGTGGCGGTGCACCTGGGCAAGCAGGAGAGCGTGCCGGTGGAGCTGGTGGAGCGCCGGGAGATCCTGGTGGACAAAGCCAAGCGCACCAGCCTGAGCGCCAAGGTGGAGCTGGCCCAGGCCGTCCCCGCCCCGGTGGAAAAGGGCCAGCGGGTGGGCACCATCTCCGTTTACTCCGGCGAAAAAATGCTGATCCAGCTTCCCCTGGTGGCCGCCGAGGCCGTGGAGCGCCTGAGCTTCGGCGATGTGCTCCGGCTGGTGCTGCGCAGGCTCTGCACGGGGCGGGCGGAAAAATAAGGCGGAGAAATGCCCCCAATGGCCGGTAAGGAGCCATTGGGGGCGTTCTGTGCGCCTGTCTCAGAGGATCACGTTTTTCTGGCTGCCTGCCAGCCAGGAGGTCAGGTTGTCAAACACGATGTCCGCGCGCAGCTCCATGCTCTCCTTGGAGGCGAAGGCCACGTGAGGCGTCACCAGGCAGTTCTTGCAGTGCAGCAGGGGCTCGTCCGGGGACAGGGGCGGCTCAGCGTCGAATACATCCACACCGGCGGCGGCGATCACGCCGTTGTTCAGCGCCTCCTGCAAATCCCTGGCCACCACCACCGGCCCGCGGGCGACGTTGATGAGCATGGCGGTGTGCTTCATCATCGCCAGCTTTTCTCTATTTATCATACCTCGGGTGGAATCGTTCAGGGGGCAATGGAGCAGGACGACGTCGGCGCGCTTCAACAGCTCCTCCTGGCTGACCTGGGTCACATAGTCCGGGAAGTCGCTGTGGACGGAGCGGTTCTGGGCCAGGATCGTGCAGCCCAGGGCGCGGAACAGCTCCGCGCTGCGGCGGCCGATATGGCCCATGCCGATGATGCCCACGGTCTTGCCCTTCAGCTCAAAGCCCATCAGGCCGTCCTTGGTCTTGCCCTGACGGCAGCGCTCCTCCACCGCCGTCAGATTTCTGCTGAGGGACAGCGCCATGCCCAGCGCCAGCTCCGCCACTGCCTCGTTGGAATAGCCGGAGGCGTTGCTGACCTTCACGCCCATCTCCCGCGCCGCCGCCAGGTCCACATGGTCCACCCCGGTAAAGGCCACGTCGATGTACTTCAGCTTCCCGCAGGCGCGGATCACCTCGCCGCGCAGCGGCATATTGGCAATGATCAGCGCGTCCGCATCCTGCGCCTGCCGGATCAGCGTCTGCGTATCGGCAGACCTCGCATACTCCTCAAACACATGCCCCTGCGCCTCAAAAGGCGCCTTCAGCGCCCGCATCTTCTCATCCGACACCGCAAGGGATTCCAAAATCACGATTTTGCTCATTGTTCTACTTCCTTTAAATTGCGAAATACCCCGCCTCCATCAGGCGTTGGAGGGCTTCGTTGGCTTCGTCGTCGGTGAACAGGGGGGTGAAGCGCTTGTCTATGGCCAGGGCTTCCAGGGTCCATTCCAGGTGGTGGAGCTTGGCCAGCTCCGTGAAGCCGTCGCTGAGGCGGGTGCCGGAGAGGGCGCGGTGGGCGGTCTTCATGGCGTCCGCCGGGCTCATGGGCCGCAGGCGGACACCGGCGGCAATGGCCTGCTCCCGGCATTTCTGCCAGGCAGAAAGAAATGCTTGTTCCATATCTGTGCTTCCTCACTTTGGTGTCGTTTAATCTAAATTACGGCGTACCAATAGCGGTACAGCGGCTTTTTCCACCAGGGGGCCTGGCGGAGGCGACGGCGGCAGGCGGCCTGGCACAGGGCGTAGGCGCGCAGCTCCTCCGGCGTCAGGGTATGCTGGCTGAATACCGCCTTTTCCGTCAGCTGGGTCAGTTCCTCCGGGACGCGGACCCGGGTCAGGCGGGAGAGCAGCTGTATTTCCTGTGCGCAGGCGGCGGCCCGCTGGTTGTTATTGCCCCGTCTCTGATGGCGGCGGCGCAGTTCAATGCGCACCAGCCGCTGGCCCTCCGCGGCCAGCCCGGCCAGAGCCAGGGCAGCCAACGTCAGCGGCACCCACAGCGGGAGCGTCCAGCGTGCCTTTTCCGGCTCCTGCTGCCCCTGAGTGGGTGTGGTCTGCGGTGCGGGGGCCGCAGTGGGGGCAGTGGTTTCCGATGCGGCGGTCTGGGTCTGCTCGTTTGGGGCCGCGGTAGGCTGGACAGTCTCCTGAGGCTCCTGCATGGCAGGGGTCGCCTCCAGAACGTACCAGCCCCAGGTGCGGTAATTATAGTATTCCACCCAGGCGTGGGCATCGTCGGAGGTCACCCGCACCGGCTGCCCGGCCTGGGCCTCCACCCGGTAGCCGGTGACGTAGCGCGCCGGGATCCCGGCGCTACGCAGCAGCACTGCCGCCGCCGTGGCAAAGTGGACGCAGTAGCCCCGCTCCGCCTCCCGCAAAAACCAGAGGACAAAGTCCGTTTCCCCCTCGCCCATGGCAGTCCCTCCCCGGTCATACGCGGCGCTGCCGCGGACATACTCCGCCACCGCCTGCACCGTCTGCTCCACGCTCTGGGTGCCGACACGGGCGGACTGAAGCAGCTCCCGGGCCCGCAGGGCGGTCTCCTCTGGCAGGGTAAGCCACTGATCTCCGGGGTAGGCGGCCAGGGAGAATTCCCGCAGCAGGAAGGTCCTGCTCCGCTCGTCCCCCTCCGCCGCGCCGTCGGTGAGGAACACCTGCCCGTCGGGGAAGGCGGGGATCAGCTGGGTGCGCTGGCTGCTGAGCATATTCAGCTGCACCGCGCCAAGCTGCTCTCCGCTGCCCGCCAGGGTATCCTGCCGGGCGGAGGTGGATTCCCAGGCCATGCCGGTGTATACATCGTAATCCTGCATCCGCAGGTAAACGCTGCCTGTCCGCTCCGCCGTGACCTCCGCCACGGGGATCCCCAGCAGCAGCTGGGTGGGCAGGCTGGAAAGCTCCACCTTCTCCCTGGGCCGCAGGCCGGAGAGCAGGCTGATGCCCTGACTCTGCATCATCTGAGGCAGGTCCGTCAGGGCGGTGAGCAGATTTTCCCGCAGGGCCTGAGTATTGTTCACATAACCGTCCTGGGGGAAGCAATAAAACAGCGCCGCCAGCGCCAAAGCAACGGGCGCCGCCGCGACGGCGGACAGGCGGCTTGCCTGGGGGCCGCTCTCCCGGCGGACGCTGTCCGTCAGCAGCAGCAGGCACACCGCCGCCAGCAGGCCGAACAGATACCGGGGGGCGGGCACGGTGTCCGTCACCACCAGGCAGAGGGCCAGGCACAACAGAAGCAGCAGCACGGGCAGCACATTGCCCCGGCGGCGGCATACCGAGCGGCTCACCGCCAGGATCGCCGCCATGCCCAGCACCGCCAAAGGCAGATCCTGGGCCGTCTGCGGCACCTGCAGGGCCTGCGGGACACCAAAGCCATAGCCGCCGTCGTAAGCCTTTGCCAGGGTGCCCAGCAGGCTGACCGTCTGGGGGCCGAAGACGCCGCCGTACCACAGCCAGGCCGCGCCCACGGCCGCCAGGGCCAGCAGCAGCGCGCCGCCCCAGCGGCGAAACAGCACCGTACTGCACAATACCGCCCACAGCAGCCACACCAGCAGCACCGGCTGCCAGACCGCCATGGGCAGCTGGAACGCCGAACGCAGGCAGCCCACAGCGCTCCAGGCGGCAAGCAAAGAAAGCGCCACGGATTCCAGAAATACCGGGAGCTTACGTTTCATCGGCGTCACCTCCGATGTGATACTGCCAGCTGGCGTCCTTCCCGTCATCCCAGGCATCCGTCTGGGCGGCCAAGGGGGTGCACAGCAGGCGGTCGATTGCCTTCGTCAGCGCGGTTTTGGAATCCACATGGGAGGCCAGCACCCCCGCGCCGGTGAGGGCGCGAATCTCAAAGTCCAGCTCCCGCTCCAATAAGTAATCCCCGGTGTAGGCCAGGCGGCCCAGCTTCCGATCCAGCTCCTGGGGTGTGCCCCGCAGGCTCAATGTCAGCAGCACCGCTCCCTGCACCGGCTCCATGGGCTCCCGGAGGATCAAATCGCCCACCTTGGCGGACAGCTTCCAGTGCAGCTGGTTCAGGCTGTCGCCGGGGCGATAGAGCCGGTGCTCGTGATTCTCGGAAAAGCCGCCGCCGGGCTTGGGGACCCAGCTGTTGATCTCCATCCGCTGCGGGTCCACCAGGTCGGTCACCGGCTGGGCCTTGGGGCGCACCAGCAGCAGCTGCTCCTTGGTCCGGCGGGCACGGAAGGAGAACAGCCCCAGGTAGTCGCACACCCGCGCCTTTTCCACCGTCACCCGGTAGCCGCCGCAGTGCTCCGTGGGGAAGCCCTTGTCCTGCTCGTAGCGCCAGCTTTTGCCGGTAAAGCAGCTGGTCACCCGCACATGCCCCCGGAACGGCGGCATGGGGAGCGGGCAGCTGCCCAGCAGCCACACCTCCGCCTCCTCCCCCTGCTCCAGCACCTCCGCCCCGGCGGGAGCGGCCTGGAAGCCAAGAATCGCGGGCAGGCTCAGCAGCAGGGAGAGCCAGGGAAGCCCCGCCACCGTCAGCAGCAGGATCCAGGAGATCCATTCGCCGCTGGCCACATAGTACACTGCCGCCGCGATGAGCAGCAGCAGGTATTCCAATCTTCTTCCGGCCATATCAGCGAAGCCGGGGCGCCGGCACGGTCTCCAGGATGCGCTGGAGCACCTGTCCCGGTGCAACGCCCTGGGTCTGCGCCCGGGGGGTCAGAATCAGCCGGTGCTCCACGCACTGGGGAAATACCTCCCGCACGTCCGACGGGATCACATAGTCCCGCCCCCGCAGCTGGGCAATGGCCTTGGCCATCGCCGCCACCGCCAGGGTCGCCCGGGGACTGGCCCCGCGGGTGATCTCCCCGTCCTCCCGGGTGGCGCCGATCAGGCGGACGATGTAGCTGACCACCGTGTCGCTGATAAAGGTCTTCTCCACCGTGTCCTGAAGCGCGCACAGCTGCTCTCTGGACAGTACCGGGCGCAGGGATTGCAGGGGGTTTCCCTCCTGCCGGTTCAGCACCATGGTCACCTCGTCGCTGGGGTCGGGGTAGCCCAGACTCAGGCGGATGAGGAAGCGGTCCATCTGGCTGTCGGGCAGCAGCTGGGTGCCCGCCGCCCCCACCGGGTTCTGGGTTGCGATCACGATAAAGGGCTGCGGCAGGGCGTGGCTCACGCCGTCCACCGTGACCTGTCCCTCCTCCATGGCCTCCAGCAGCGCCGACTGGGTGCGGGAGGTGGCCCGGTTCAGCTCGTCCGCCAGGAACAGATTGGTCAGCACCGCGCCGGGCTGATAGCGCATTCCCCCCTGCTGGGGGTCGGGCACGGAATAGCCTGTGATATCCGAGGGCAGCACGTCCGGCGTAAACTGGATGCGGCTGTACCCCAGGTCCAGGGCCTTGGAAAAGGCCAGCGCCATGGTGGTCTTTCCCACGCCGGGGATGTCCTCCAGCAGAATATGGCCCTTGGCCAAAATCGCGGCCAGCACCCACACCAGCACCTCGTCCTTGCCCACCACGGCAAGGCGCACCTGGTCCAGGATCTGCTGCACCACGACCGTTACTTCATTTTCCCTGGTATGCATAAAATGCTCCTTCCAAAAGAGTGCCGGAAAAACGCCGATGGGGCCGGAAGCGGCATTTCCCCGCTCCGGCCGGCCGGTCCCGGCGTTCCTTGGGTCCCATTATACCCGCTGTTCGTGAAAAAAACAAGTCGAGGGGGTGAATCAACTGTAATACTATTTTGAAGCCTGCGCCCGCCGCTCCGGGAGACGGAAAACATGTCGTTTGTTTTCCCTGCCGCCCGGCACAGGATTCGTGGTATTTTCCGCCGCGCAGCGCTTATACTGGTCTGCAACGAAAGCATGCACTGATTCACGGAAGAGGAGGCCAACATAGATGCAGTGTCAAAAGCTGAAAACCTATATGGAATCCGGGCGGGTGATCTTCCTGCCCCCCAAGGGGATCCGCGCCAACCCGTCCCAGCCCCGGCAGGTATTCGACGAGGCTGCCCTGGCCGAGCTGGCGGACTCCATCCGGCAGCATGGGGTCCTTCAGCCTCTGTCCGTCCGCCGGGTGGGCACGGGCTATGAGCTGGTGGCCGGAGAGCGGCGGCTGCGGGCGGCCATGGCCGCCGGGCTGACGGAGGTGCCCTGCATCGTGATGCAGATGGACGACCGGGAGTCCGGCTTTGCGGCACTGGTGGAGAATTTGCAGCGCCAGGACCTGGATTTCATTGAGGAGGCCGGGGGCATCAGCCGGCTCATGGAGCTTGGCGGTCTGAGCCAGGAGCAGACAGCCAGGCTTCTGGGGAAAAGCCAGAGCGCCATCGCCAACAAGCTGCGCCTGCTGCGCCACAGCGAGGCCGTGCTCAGCGCGCTGCGCCGGGAGGGCCTGACCGAACGCCACGGCCGCGCCCTGCTGAAGCTGACCGAGGAGCAAACCAAGCTGGAGGCCATCGCGCAGATCAGCCGCCAGGGCATGAGCGTGGCTCAGACGGAGAAATACGTCCAGTCCCTGCTGAAAGGAAAGCCGGATGCGCCTTTGCGCGCCAATGTGGGCGCGTTCCTCAACAGCCTCACCCAGTCTCTGTCCCGGATGCAGTCCAGCGGCATCCCCGCCGTGTCCGAGCGCCGGGAGACGGACAGCCAGATCGTGCTGACCATTACCATTCCAAAGGAAAAGGCGTAACACCCCGCCCGTGCCCCTTTATTTCTCCTGCCGCCCTTGACTTTTCCCGTCAAAACATGCATAATATCCATGTTTATTCCGGCGTGAAAAGGAGAAGCTCCATGCAAAACAGACATCTTATCGGCACGATCATTGCGGCTGTTCTGGTGATCGCATTGGTCGTTATTTTAGCAGCCAGCTATTTTATTTTGAAAAATTATGTGGTCATGGGTTGGCAGCTTTTCCCCCGGAACCGGGCATCGCTTGACCTGCGTGACCGCGCCATTACCCTGGAGGAGCACGACACCCTCGGCTGGCGGATGCCGGGAACGCAGATCCTTTGGAGCGTTCCCCTGTCCGGCGGCTATTTTGACAGCGATTCCCAGGAGATCACCGTGACCCAGTTTCAGCCCTCCGACGTGGCCGCGCTGGCCTATCTGCCCGATCTGAAGGCAGTGAACGCCCAGAGCTGCACCGATTACAGCGCCCTGAGGGAGGCCTATCTGCAATACCCCGACGTGGAGTTCCGCTTCTCCATTCCCATTGCGGGGGAGCGCTATTCCCCCGACACCACCATGGTGACTCTGACCTCCCTGAGCCAGGAGGATGTCCGCCTGCTGGAGCTGTTGCCCCGGCTGACCCGGGTGGACGGCCGCGGCTGCAAGGAATTTACACTGTTGCGTCAGCTGGAGCAGCAGCACCCCCAGTGGGAGGTGGACTATCTGACCAGCATTGCCGGGACGGAATTCTCCGCCGACACCCAGGAGCTGACCGTCACCGGGGCGCAGTACCAGGAGCTTTCGGTGGGTCTGGCCGCCATGCCGAACCTGACATCCCTGACCATCCACAATCCCCAGGCAGACAACCGGGAGCTGACCGCCCTGCGGGCGGAATATCCCAACGTGGAGATCCACTGGGATGTGGAGGTGTTCGGCAATACCTTCCTGGACAATGCCACCGAGGTGGACATCTCCAACCAGCCCATCGGCACCATTGAGGACGCCAAGCAGCTGGCCTCCCTGTTCCCCGATCTGCAAAAGCTGATCGTGGACAGCACCGGCATTGAAAACGACGACATGGCTGCCTACCGGGACGAGGTGCGCGATCAGTATAAGGTGGTTTGGACGGTGGTCTTCTCCCCGCTGTGCAAGGCCCGCACCGACGAGACAAAGTTCATGCCCATCGACCAGGGCGAGTATTACTTCCAGGAGGACAACGTCTACAACCTACGCTACTGCGAGGATATGGTGTGCATCGACCTGGGCCACTCCACCGTGGAGACCGTTGATTTTGCCGCCTACATGCCCCACCTGAAATACCTGATCCTGGCCTGGACCCAGGTAAAGGACATCACACCGCTGGAAAACTGCAAGGAGCTGGTCTATCTGGAGCTGGACCACGGCATCGTCCACGACTATACGCCTCTGCTCGGCTGTACCGCTCTGGAGGATCTGAACGTGGGCGACCACATGGTCACAAACAGCATCGAGCCGCTGACTCAAATGACCTGGCTGAAGAATCTCTGGGTGCCCGACCGCAGCTATGCCGAACAGCAGGAGCTGATCGCGGCCCTGCCGGACACTCGGGTGGTCACCGACAATCCCAGCACGGCCAGCGGCCACGGCTGGCGCAACCTGCAAAACTACTATGACATGCGCGATTATCTGGGCAAGCCCTACATGCAATGAAAAACGCTGCTGCACCCCGCTTGGAGTGCAGCAGTTTTTTCGGCGTCGCCTACAATGGGCATTTCGTTACTTGAGCATACTGCTTTGATTCAGTACCAGGGTGCTGTACAGGAACAAGACATCCTGATCGCCAAAGTCGACGTAATCCCCCAGCTGCTCCGAAGAAACATAGCGTAAGTCGATGAGGGTGATCCTGGCGTAGCCCGGGAGCAGCAGCGGGGCCAGGCTGCTGGCGAAGGAATCCCGGAAGATGATCAGCTCCCGGTCCGTACCGGCAGCGGGGTTCTCCACCGTCAGCACCGAGGCGGGGCCGCAGAGAAATATGTCGTACAGGTCCCGGCTGGTGAGCTTTGTCTCGTCATAGACATGAGCCGTCTCCCCTGTTTCAAAATTGTGCACCGTGCAGCTGCGCAGGGTGTCGCTTTTCAGCAGCCAGATGGTATCCGGCGTCAGGGGCAGCGCCGCCTGGCCGTAATAAACGCCGTAGAAGGGGCGCTCCACCGCCTCCGGGGTGTAGCTGTCCTGAATATCCGCCCCCAGGGCCTGCGCCAGCAGCGCCGCCGTGTCCGTCAGGCACTCCTGCCGCCAGTGCAGGTCGGTGGCGTAGTAGGAAGCGGCGGTCAGGCTTGGGGTAATATCCACATACTGTGCCCAGGGGATCGCCCGGAAGGCATCGAACAGAGCGTCATAGTCCATAGCGGGGTAGCCGTTGGGGGCAGCCAGATAATAGCCCTTGTCCGGCACCACACTGAATACGATCTTTCCGCTGCCGCTGAGGTACTGGTCGTAGATCCTCTGAAACTTCTCCGCTGCCCGGTCCACCGAGGACCGGCTCAGGGGGTATTCCAGCTGGGCGGCGCTGCCGCCTACAAGATAGATGCCGTTGTTATCCAGCCGGTGAGCCAGGCCGTAGCTGAAATACGCCTTCAGGCGGCGAAAGGGATCCCGCAGGGGGAACTGATCCTGGCAGAAGCGCTCCAGCTGGCTCATAAAGCGGCCATCCAGGACACTGGCCGCACTGGCCTGAGGCAGCTGCTGGAGCCTGCGGCGCTCCGCGTTGGAGATTTCTCTTTGGGGCATCAGCCACAGGGCCGCCGTCAGGCTCAGCCAGAGCAGCAGCACCGGCAGGCAGAATTTCAGTTTTTTCATTGCGCCGCCTCCTTAAAACCGAAAATAGAGGAAGGGGTTAAAGGACCCGTCCACCAGGCAGGCCGTGCACAGCAGCAGCATGGCGATCATCGCCAGCGTCTGAAGCCAGGGCCGTCGCCGCAGAAGGGCCTCCCCCCAGCGCTTCGGCCAGGGCGTCGCCCCCAGGATACCGGCCAGGAGCAGCACCGCGAAGCTGCGCAGCTGATACAGGCTCTGCGCCGTCACCCCCGGCAGTCCCGCCAGGCCGAAAAGCCCGGCAAGGTCCTGCCCCGCCTGGCCCAGGCCCTCGGCATTGAACAGCACAAAGCTGAGGGTCACCGCCCCCATCACATAGAGCCGGGCCGGGAGTGCGGGCAGGCGAGCAAGCCCCGGAGCCAGCTTTTCCAGGATCAGGAGAGCCGCAAATACCAGGCCCCACAGCACAAAATTCCAGCTTGCCCCGTGCCAGAGGCCCGTCAGCATCCACACGATCAGGATATTCCGCAGCCAGCGCCATCTCCCCACCCGGCTGCCGCCCAGAGGGATATACACGTAGTCCCGGAACCAGCCGCCCAGGGTCATGTGCCAGCGTCGCCAGAATTCCGTGACGCTGCGGGACAGATAGGGATAGTCAAAATTCTCCGGGAAGCGGAAGCCGAAGATGCGGCCCAGACCGATGGCCATATCCGAATAGCCGGAAAAATCAAAATAGATCTGCAGGGTAAAGGCGGCGGCGTACAACCAACAGAAGAGCACGGATTTTTCGTCAGAGGCGCGGTAAAGGGCCGTCAGCTCCCCCAGCTGGTTGGCCAGCAGCACCTTTTTCCCCAGTCCGAACAGGAAGCGGCGCAGCCCTAGGGTAAGATCCTGCGCCGTGTGCGTCCGCGTTTCCAGTTCCCGGGCCACCTGGGGATAGCGGACGATGGGGCCGGCGATCAGCTGGGGAAAGAGCGCGACATAGCAGCCAAAGGAAACCAGATCCCGCTGGGGCGCGGCATCTCCCCGGTATACATCCGCCGCATAGCTGACGCACTGGAAGGTATAAAAGCTGATGCCGATGGGCAGCGTCAGGCGCAGTAGCGGGATACTCAGGCCGGTGACGGCATTGAAAGAACCGATGAAAAAGTCCGCGTACTTGAATACCGCCAGCAGCCCCACGCCCGCCGTCGCCGCGGCGATCAGCCACGCCTTTTTCGCCTTGCCGCTTTTGGCTCTGCCAATGGCCAGTCCGCACAGGTAGAATACCCCGATGGTCACAAGCATCAGCCATGCCAGTCTCGGCTCCCCCCAGGCGTAGAAAAAAAGGCTGGCCAGAAGCAGCACCCCGTTTTTCAGTTTTTTCGGCGCAGGAAAATACAGCGCCAGCACCGCGGGAAGGAACCCGTACAGAAACGTCAGCCCGGAAAACAGCATTACCCCAACTCCTTAAAAAACGACAGCGGCCCATGGGTCGCTGCCGTTTATTTTACCCGATTCAGAGATCCTTCTTTACCCGACAATGGTCACATTTCCATTGCAGACGACTTTGAATGCCTCCTGGATGGACTCCACGCTGGCCACATCGTCAAAGCCGGAATCCACCATGAACAGCACCACCACGTCCCCGGAGTACATCACGGTCTTGGTGTCCGCCTCCACGCAGATCCACTTGCGGGTGTTCACATTGTCGTAAACGTCCCTGGCCACTTGGGCCGCGTCGGCGGCGTTCTTCACCCGCAGCACCACCAGGGAATATGCCTGGCTCATCATTGCCTCGGAAACGCTGGCCTGGCTGAGCTTTTCGCCGGAAGTCAAGCCGGTGTTATAGGCCACGGCGTCGGCATCCGTCACGTCAAGCTCCATGGTATCCACATGCAGGTCCATGGAGGCGTGGTTGGCATAGATCTTATCGATGATCTCCGACGTGGTGCCGTCCACGCCGCCCGCTTCCTTCTTGGCACAGCCGGACACGGACAGCGCCAGCAGCGCCGCCAGTGCGATTGCGATCAGTTTTTTCATATTCGTTTTCCTTTCTGGAAGGTGATATGGACGCGGCGGGGCGGGAAAGGCGTGCCCTCACGCCTGATTACAGGATGCCCAGACTTTCCAGCAGGATCTTGCAGCCCAGCAGGATCAGCACCGCGCCGCCCAGGAATTCCGCCTTTTTCTCGAACTTGTTGCCGAAGATGCCGCCGATGGTCACGCCCACGGCGCTGAGGATGAAGGTGGTCGCGCCGATCAGGCCCACGCCGGTCCAGATGGACACCTCCGCCGTCATGGCCAGGGAGATGCCCACGGCCAGCGCGTCAATGGAGGTGGCCACCGCCAGGGGCAGCATGGCCTTAAAGGACAGGTCGGGGGTCGATGTCTCCTCGGACTTGTCCAGCGATTCCTTGATCATGTTGCCGCCCACCAGCACCAGAAGGCCAAAGGCGACCCAGTGGTCCACCGCCTGGATGGCCTCGGCAAACATCCGGCCCAGGTAATAGCCGATCAGAGGCATCAGCATCTGGAAGAAGCCGAACCACGCGCCGCAGACCAGTGCGGTTTTCACATCCGCCCGGCGCACCGCCAGCCCCTTGCACACCGACACCGCGAAGGCGTCCATGCTCAGTCCGATTCCCAACAACAGTATGCCCAGAAATCCCATAAAGTTTCCTCCGTTCAGCGCGGAGGGGAATATCCGCGCCGTTTATTGTTTCTCCGCCCGGCGCATCATGGATGTACTGTATACCAGATACCGGGGGAAATGTCAACGATTTTGGGGAAATGTAAGAAAAACTTAAGGAAGCGCCGCTCGATCATCCTGGGCCGGGAGCTTTTATCAAATGGGCAGACCCAGCAGGCGCTCCACCAGGAATACCGCCGCGGAGCTGGCCAGGGCCACCACGATCAGGCTCTGGTTCAGGTAGGCCAGCACGATGGCCACCGCCAGGGCTGCCGCACCGCTGAGCACAGAGGCGGTGTCCTGCAAAATGGAGGGAAAGGTCATGGCCGCCAAGCAGGCATAGGGAACATAGTGCAGGAAGGAGCGGAAGAACCGGCTCCGAATGGGCTTGCGGAACACCGTCAGCGGCAGCATCCGCACCAGATAGGTAGTCAGCGCCATGGCGGCGATGTAGATATAGATATTCATTTTTCTTCCTCCACGGGGAACAGCCAGGCGCACAGCGCGGCAGCGGCCACGGTGCAGATGACGATGGGCGTGCCCTTGGGGGCCTTTTGCAGGGCGGGCACCCAGGCAAACAGGCTGCTGAGGATCAGCGCCAGCAGCGCCGCAAGGGCCACCGGGCGCTCCTTCTTGGCCGGGGGAATGATGATAGCAATGAACATGCCGTAGAGCATGACCCCCAGGGCCGTGCGGATGGACAGAGGCAGAATGGACCCGGCCAGCGCGCCGAACAGGGTGCCGCTGACCCAGCCCGCCATGGGCAGCAGGCCCAGGCCGTAGAGGAAGGGGACCGTCAGCGTGTGCTCCCGGGCCATGGCCAGGGCAAACACCTCGTCCGTATTGAAAAAGGCGATCAGCAGCCGGGGAAGCAGCCCGATCTGCTGCCCCATTTTCTGGCTCAGGGCAAGGCTCATCAGGGCGTAGCGGCTGTTGATGATCAGCTGGGTCAAAATCATCATCCACAGGCCGGAATTCTCAACGATGGTGGTCAGCCCGGCGAACTGCCCGGCGCTGGTCAGATTGCTGGCGGAGATCAGCGTGGCCTGGGCCACGCTCAGGCCCTTGGACACGGCCATCGCGCCGAAGCCGAAGCTGACGGAAAAATACCCCAGCCCCACCGGCAGACCACGGCGGATACCCAGGGTATATTCTTCTTTGTTCATGATTCTCTGTTCACTTCTCTTGCTGCTTCTTCCGAAGAAAGGATAGTCGTATTACTATACAACGTTCGGGGAATGGCGTCAAGGTTTTTTTGGGCAACACCGCACAATTTGGCAAGAAACCCCAGCCTGGATTTTTGGCTCAATTCAAAGTTTGGAAAACGAAGGTATACTGTA
>USEU01000040.1 GCA_900553805.1 uncultured Eubacteriales bacterium | reverse complement strand
ATACAGTATTCCTTCGTTTTCCAAACTTTGAATTGAGCCAAAAATCCAGGCTGGGCTTCTTGCCAAATTGTGCGGTGTTGCCATAAAAATCCTCCCGCGGCTTCAGCTTCAGCTTTGGCTGCGGGAGGCGCTTTTTATTCCATGATGGTTCCGTCGGGGTGGAACAGAGGGAGCTTTTCCAGATACACAATGTCCGGCCGATCCTGGGCGTCGCCCTCGGCCAGAATGGCGGCCCGGCCGCAGATTATGCCTCCAGCCTTGGTCACCAGGGCTTCCAGAGCGGACATGCTCTCGCCGGTGGAGATCACGTCGTCCACCAGCAGAATCTTCTTGCCCTTCATCAGCGCGGCATCCGCACCGTCCAGGTACAGCCGCTGCTCGTTGGCAGTGGTGATGGAGTTGACGGCCACGGAGAAGATATCCCGCATATACAGCTTGGGAGCCTTCCGCGCCAGGAGGTACTTGGCGTTCCCGGCCTGGCGGGCCATTTCGTGAGCCAGAGGAATGCCCTTGGCTTCGGCAGTGATCAGGTAATCGTACTGCGGCACCTTAGCCAGCAACTCCTTGGCACAGGCAACGGTCAGCGCCTGGTCGCCAAAGATCACGAAGCCCGCAATGGACAGGTTGTCATTCACAGGGCAGATAGGAAGATCCCGTTCCAGCCCGGCAATGCGCATATGATAGAACATGGGAAAGACTCCTTACATATATTTATTCTAAGAATCATTATACTGTTCTGCCGGAAAATGTCAAGACTTCTGGTTGGGGGTGGTGGGGATCACGCCGCGGCTGGAGACGGCGTTGGGCTCGATCTCCCCGGCGGCGGTCAGTGCCATCTTGGTAAACACGGGGCCGACCAGCTCATAGATCAGCACGCAGAACAGGGTGATGTTGCGGATCAGCGCACCCTCCGCGCCAAACTCGGCGGCCACGGTAACGGACATGCCCAGCGCCACGCCCGCCTGGGGCAGCAGGGTGATGCCCAGGTATTTGCAGATGGTATCCTGGCAGTGGGTGGCCTTGGCGCTGAAATGAGCGCCGATGATCTTACCGGCAGACCGGGCCAGAATATTCACAACGCCGATGCCGATCACCGCCGCGCTCTGGAACACCCGCAGGTCCAGCTCCGCGCCGCTGAGCACAAAGAAGAGCACGAACACGGGAGCCGTCCAGCGGTCGGTACGGTACATGATCTCCTCGGAGAAGTCGCACAGGTTGCAGAAGAAGGTGCCACACATCATGCACACCAGCAGGGAGGAGAAGCCCAGCTCTACGCCGCCGCCCAGCGGGATCTCCAGCTTGGAAAGGGCGACGCACATAAATACGAAGCAGACCGTCAGGCTCAGACGCTTGGAGCGGGAATGGAAGAATCGCTCCAGATGGCTGAACAGCCATCCCATCCCGGCGCCCAGCGCCAGGGAAACAACGATCTCCAGCAGGGGATTGACCAGTACGGAGACCAGGCTGACAGAGCCGCTGATGATCGCCTTGGCAATGCCGTTGGACACGGCAAAGACCATCAGACCCACCGCGTCGTCCAGCGCCACGATGGGCAGCAGGATGGAGGTCAGCGGTCCTTTGGCCTTGTACTGATTGATGACCATGATGGTAGCGGCGGGCGCGGTGGCGGTAGCGATGGCACCCAGGATCAGGCAGGTGGACAGGGGCAGCACCTCATTGCCCAGGATCAGGTGCAGCACGAAAAGAGCCGCGTCCACAAACAGCGTGGCGGTCAGCGCCTGGACGATGCCGACGATGGTGGCCTGGCGGCCGATCTGCTTTAAATCCTCCAGCCGGAATTCGTTGCCGATGGAGAAGGCAATGAAGCCCAGCGCCACGTCAGAGATCAGGCTCATTTCACCCACAAAATCAAAGGAAGTAAAGCCCAGCCCCGGAATGCCCAGCCGCCCCAGTACCAGCGGACCAACCAGAAGCCCCGCGATCAGATAGCTGGTAACGTCGGGCAGATTAAAGCGCTTGGTAAGACGGGTAAGCATCAGGCCTGCCAGCATGGCAATGCCGATGGCAAGTAAGTATTCCATAAAGAAAGCCTCTCTTGTTATGTAATCTGCCGGAGCGCTGGGATCCGCGGTGGAGAAAACGCTGCCCCGACTTGGAACGTGACTATTATACCATTCTTTTGATGGGATGCAACAAGTGAATCCCACAAGATTTTTCTTGGTGAAGTGTGGAAAATTGTTGCTTTTTCTACCAAAACAGAAAGGAATCCTCTGCCTTGCGTTTCGGCGCCCAGTCCAGCGCCGGGGCGGATGGACCCCGCCGCCTTGTGCCGCGCGGCCAGGGCGGACACAATATCCAGCGCTTGCACAAAAGTTACCAGCGAAATTTGGCAAAATCCATGGCAATCGGAAGTTGTCGATTGGATGCGCTTGTGCTATAATAGACCAAAATGGATGGGTATGCCCATTGAGAAACGCAGATAAGAGGAAAGAGCTATGACAGCGGAAGCAGTAAAAATCGACGAAGCCAGTGTGCGCAAGCTCCTGGGCGCGGCCAGCCCGGACGCGGCGCTGCTGTACCTTTACATATCCAGCGGAAACCCGGCGGAGCAGGCGGAGCAGACGCTCCACATCAGCCATTCCCGCCTGGCCATGGCCACGGCCACTTTGCGCCAGCTGGGCCTGTGGCCCGAAAAGCCCAGAAGCACCATCCGCCCCGGGGAGCCGCCCGCGTATACCGAGCAGGATGTGCTGGACACCGCCAAGCGGGACAACTCCTTCCAGATCCTGTGCAGTGAGATCGAAAAGCTGCTGAACGACCGAAAGCTGACTGTGGATGAAATGAAAACCGTCCTTGGCTTCATTCGTTATCTGGGCTTGCCCACCGAAGTAATCCAGCTGCTGGTGAGCTACTGTGTGAACCGGGAGCGCCAGCGCGCCCTGCTGCGCAATCCCCAGAGCGTGGACTTCCGCCGCCCGGGCTTCCGGGCCATTGAAAAGGAGGCCTATTACTGGGCGGAGAATGGGATCGATACCCTGGAGGAGGCGTCCGCCTACATCCAGAAGCGGAATTTCCTCTACTTCCGTCTGCGCCGGCTGATGGACATTTTGCAGATTCGGGGCCGGTGCCTGACCCAGGCAGAGGAAAAATACGCCCTGAGCTGGCTGGACCTTGGCTTCGAGGACGGGGTGATCGCCATGGCCTATGAGCGCACCTGCCTGAACACCGGCGGCCTGAACTGGGCGTACATGAATAAAATTTTGCAGCGCTGGGCCAAGGAGGGCCTGACAACGGCGGAGGCTGTGAAAAACGGCGACGCCAAAGCGCCCCCCAAGGGCGCCTCCGGCCAGCTGGGCCAGGCCGAGCTGGAAGCGATCCAGCGCGTATTGCGGGAGGAATAAAAGATGGCATACAGCAGCGAAGTGGTCCAGCGGGCCAGAAACCGTCTGGCCCAGGCGAAGGAGGACCGGGAGTCCGAAAACCGGCAGCATCTGGCGGAGGCCTATGCAAAGGTGCCCCGCATCCGGGAGATCGATATGCTCCTGCGCCGCACCATGGTCCAGGCGGCCCAGGCGGCCTTTTTGCAGGGCAGCGACGGCAAGGAGTTGCTGGAAAAGGCCAGACTCCAGAATCTGGAGCTTCAGCAGGAGCGGGCGCTCCTGGCCTATGAGAATTTCGAGGAGGGCTATCTGGACGAGACGCCCATCTGCGAGGTCTGCGGCGGGACGGGCTATGTCGGCTCTACCATGTGCGAGTGCCTGGCGGAGCTGTGCCGCCAGGAGCAGAAAAAGGAGATTGCCGTCCTCACCGGCGGCAAGGAGAGCTTCTCCCAATTCCGGCTGGATTACTATTCAGATTATACCGATTCCAAGTATGGAGCCAGTCCCAGGGCAATCATGGAGCGCAATTTCCA
Organism: uncultured Eubacteriales bacterium; assembly: GCA_900553805.1. Lineage (GTDB taxonomy): Bacteria > Bacillota > Clostridia > Oscillospirales > Oscillospiraceae > Faecousia. The sequence goes on along the minus strand of USEU01000040.1, from coordinate 15,557 downwards.
GAATTGCCGCAAATACGCGGCGGGCTTTACGCCCAATTCCGGCAATCTGCTCTTTGTGGGCAGCACGGGGCTGGGCAAGACCTTCCTCTCCGCCTGCATTGCCAGGGCTGTGGCAGAGCGGGGATACAGCGTGGTGTATGAGACCGCCGGGCACCTGTTCTCCAAGCTGGAGCAGGCCAAATTCGGCGGCGGCGAGGACGCGCGCAGGGAGATCACCAAGTACAATACCTGTGACCTGCTGATCCTGGACGATCTGGGCACCGAGATGCCCGGCCAGTTTGTCACGGCGGCGCTGTATGGTCTGCTCAACGACCGGCTGCTGTACAACAAGCCCATGGTCATCTCCACCAACCTGAACGTGGATGAGATCGCCCGGCGCTATTCCCCCCAGATCGCCTCCCGGCTCCACGGCAGCTTTACCCGGCTCACCTTTGTGGGGGAGGACATCCGGGTGCTCAAGAATCGGGGGGTATAAATGATCGGCATCCTATTTGATTTGGACGGCACGCTGCTGAACACTCTGGATGATCTGAGTAGCGCTGTCAATCACACGATGAATGTTTTTGGCTACCCGGAGCGCACCAGGGAAGAGGTGCGCCGGTTCGTGGGCAACGGCGCGGCCCGGCTGCTCCAGCTGGCCGTTCCGGCAGGGGAGGACTGGCAGGCCCCTCTGGCGGAGTTCCGGTGCTACTATCGGGAGCACTGCCAGGAGGCGACCGCCCCCTATCCCGGCATTTCCGCGGCCCTGGAAGCACTCTCCGCCCACCCCATCGCGGTCGTGTCCAATAAGCCGGACGCCGCCACCAAGCGGCTGTGCGCGCAGTACTTCCCCGGCGTCTATGCCCAGGGGGAGCAGCCCGACTGCCCCCGCAAGCCCGCGCCGGATATGGTCCGGGCGGCCATGGCCCGCATCGGCGTCGAGTGCTGTGTCTATGTGGGCGACAGCGAGGTGGACGTGCTGACGGCTGCCAACGCGGGGGTGCCGTGCCTGAGCGTGCTGTGGGGCTTCCGCGATAAGGCGGAAATTCAGGCGGTGGGGGGCAGCCATTTCTGCGAAAGCCCCGCGCAGATGCCCGCCATCTTAGAAAAAATGATAAAGGAACTGAAAGAAAATGGCCAATGAATTTTACGCCCTGCTGGGCAGAATGCGCTACATCACCCGCTGGGGGCTGATGCGCAATACCTTTTCCGAGAACATCCAAGAGCACAGCCACCAGGTGGCGGTGCTGGCCCACGCCCTGGCGCTGATCCGCCGGGACATCCTCCATCTGCCCACCCCGGACCCGGACCGCTGCGCCGTGGCGGCGCTGTATCATGACGCCTCCGAGATCCTCACCGGCGACATGCCCACTCCCATCAAGTACTACAATCCGGAGATCAAGGACGCCTACAAGCAGGTGGAGCGCATCGCGGGCAACCGGCTGCTGGATATGCTCCCCCCGGCGCTGCGTCCCAGCTATGAGCATCTGGTGCTGGAGGATGACAAGGAGCTGGAGCCCATTGTGAAGGGAGCGGACAAGCTCTCCGCCTACATCAAATGTGTGGAAGAGCAGAAGGCGGGCAACACCGAGTTCGATTCCGCCGCCGCTGTCACTATGCAGGCCCTGCGGGCCCTCCACCGGGAGGAAATGGACTGGTTCATCGATAACTGTCTTGAGGCCTTCAACCTCAATCTGGATCAGCTGTAAGGGGCGGTTTTTATGGAGTACATATTTCAGCCTGCCGCACCGCAGGAGGCGGAGGAGGTGTTTCATCTGTATGAGCAGCGGGTTTCGTGGATGAATGAAAAGGGCCCGCACCAGTGGAACGACACGGACTATCTCAACGCCTACCCCATTTCCTATTACCGGGAGCATCAGGAGGCGGGCAGCCTGTACGTTCTGAAGCGGTCTGCGGACGGAGCCGTGGTGGGGGCAGTGGTACTGCTCACCGGCGACGAGCGCTGGGCAGATGCCGAAACCGTTCCCGCCTATTACATTCACAATCTGGTGACTGTGTCCAATCTCCCCGGCGCGGGAAAGGCGATCCTGGCGGAAATTGACCGTTTTGCCCGCCAAAACGGCAAGGCGAGCCTCCGCCTGGATTGCAGCGTGGACAGCGCGTTTCTGAATGCCTACTATGAATCCCAGGGCTACCGCCTCTGCGGCCAATGCCAGGACGGCCCCTATTACGGCAACCGCAGAGAGAAGCGCCTGTCCGGCGACGGAAGCTGCTGAAAGGAGACCATTATGAATCCATACCGTGTGATCGAAGTAAAGCAGAGCGTTTTCGCGGACAACAACAGGGATGCCGACGCCCTGCGGCAGGAGCTGCGGCAGCAGGGTACCTGCCTGATCAATCTGATGTCCTCCCCCGGCTCCGGCAAGACCACCACGCTGACAAAGCTGCTGGCGGCACTGCCGAAGGAAATGCGGGTGGGCGTGATGGAGGCGGACATTGACTCCGATGTGGATGCCGGTACGATCGCGGCCACCGGCACCAAGGTCATTCAGCTGCACACCGGCGGCATGTGTCACCTGGACGCGGACATGACCCGGCAGGGCATCCGTCAGCTGGGGACGCAGGAGCTTGACCTGGTGGTGCTGGAAAACGTGGGCAACCTGGTCTGCCCGGCGGAATTCGATACCGGCGCTTCCCTGAACATGATGATCCTATCCGTCCCCGAGGGGCACGATAAGCCCCTGAAATATCCGCTGGTATTCCAGGTGTGCGACGCCATGATCGTCAACAAGATCGACGTGCTGCCCTATTTTGATTTCGATATGGAAAAGGTAGAGGCCTACGCGAAAATGCGAAACCCCAATATTCGGATTTTCCCCATCAGCGCCAAAACCGGCGAGGGGATCCCCGCTCTTGCGGAGTGGATCGCCCGGCAGGTGCGGAAATGGAAGCAGGATAAAGCTTAAGGCAACACCGCGCAATTGTGCCTGCGAGCCGCAGCCGTCTTTTTGCCCCACTTCTTCAGTTTGAAAAACGAGAAATACATACAGTATTCCTTCGTTTTCCAAACTTTGAATTGAGCCAAAAATCCAGGCTGGGGCTTCTTGCCAAATTGTGCGGTGTTGCCTAAGACGTAATTATAAAAGGAGGAGGCACAGAAATGATCGACAAGGAATTGCAGCAGCGGGCGCTGAACCCGGTGCACAGGGGGGAGGCAGCGCCCCGGGAGAAGATCCTGAAGCTGGGACGGAAGATCACGGACGTGATGGCGCACAAAATGAAGGGCGTCACGGCGGATGACCCGGAATACTGGGGCCTGGCGGCCCTGGTCACGGACGAGATGGCGGACATCGCCCTGTCCATGAAGCTGCGCACGCCCTACACCGTGGAGCAGTTGTGGGAAATGAACCGGGTCCGGGAGGAGGACAGGCCCCACTTCCAGGAGCTGCTGGACAAGATGAGCTACATCGGCCTGCTGGAATACGACTACGGCTACCACTACGACCACAATGGCCGCACCGCGCCTCCCTCGGCCCGGCGGTACATCCTGCCCATGTTCGTGCCCGGCAGCGCGGAGCTTTTTAACATGGAGGAGGGGCCGGAGGGCAATAAGCGTCTGCGGGACACCCCGGAGATCGGCTATTTCTTTGAGCGCATGACCTATGTCCCCCTGGCGGGGGTCACCCATCTTCTGCCCCCCGGCGGCGGTGGCGTGGGCATGCACGTTATCCCGGTGGAGAAGGCGATCTCCATGGAAAATCAGACCCTGGACATCGAGCACCTGTCCTACTGGCTGAAAAAGTACGAGGGTCACATCGGCGTGGGCCAGTGCTCCTGCCGCGCCAGCCGGGCCGCCATGGGCGAGGGCTGCGCGGACGACGAGCAGTGCTGGTGCATCGGCGTGGGTGACTTCGCCGACTACTGCCGGGAGACCGGCAAGGGCCACGACATCACCTATGAGGAAGCCATGCGCATCCTGCAAAAGGCGGAGGACAACGGTTTTGTCCACCAGATCACCAACATCGACGGCGAAAATAAGATCTTCGGCATCTGCAACTGCAATGTGCAGATCTGCAACGCCCTGCGGACCAGTCAGCTGTTCAACACTCCCAACCTGTCCCGCTCTGCCTATACGGCAGAGGTGGAGCGCGAAAAGTGCGTGGCCTGCGGCAAATGCGTGGAGTATTGCCCCGCCGGCGCCGTCCGCCTGGGCCAGAAGCTCTGCGACAAGCAGGGCAGGGAAGTGACCTACCCCAAGCACGAGCTGCCCAATTCCATCAAGTGGGGGCCGGAGCACTGGGATCCCGACTACCGGGACAACAACCGAAAGAACTGCTACGACAAGGGCACCGCTCCCTGCAAAACCGCCTGCCCCGCCCATGTGTCCGTTCAGGGCTATCTGAAGCTGGCGGCCCAGGGCAGATATCAGGAGGCCCTGGCGCTCATCAAAAAGGACAATCCCTTCCCCGCTGTCTGCGGCCGCATCTGCAACAAGCGCTGCGAGGATGCCTGCACCCGGGGCAGCGTGGATCAGGCCGTGTCCATCGACGCGGTGAAGAAATTCCTGGCCGAGCAGGATCTGCGCGCCGAGACCCGCTATATCCCGCCGGTGGTCATTGCCTCCAACCAGAAGACCCATTGGGAGCAGAAGATCGCCGTCATCGGTGCAGGCCCGGCCGGTCTGTCCGCCGCCTATTATCTGGCCACCCGTGGCTATAAGCCCACGGTGTTTGAAAAGAATGAGCGCCCCGGCGGCATGCTGACCTATGGCATCCCCTCCTTCAAGCTGGAAAAGGACGTGATCGATGGGGAAATTCAGGTGCTGCGGGAGCTGGGCGTGGATATCCGCTGCGGCGTCGAGGTGGGCAGGGATGTGAGCATCCAGCAGCTGCGGGAGGAGGGCTATCTGGCCTTCTACATCGCCATCGGCTGCCAGGGCGGACGATTGCCCGGCGTCCCCGGTGAGAACGCGGAGGGAACCTCCATTGCCGTGGATTTCCTTCACGACGCGCTGGGCAACGAGGAGAAGCATATGGATGGCCGGGTGCTGGTCATCGGCGGCGGCAACGTGGCCGTGGACTGCGCCCGTACCGCCTCACGCTATGGGGCTGCCCATACCACCATGGTGTGCCTGGAATCCCGGCAGACCATGCCCGCGTCCAAGGATGAAATTAAGGAGACCCTGGAGGAGCACATCGAGATCTGCAACGGCTGGGGCCCCAAGGAAGTGCTGAAAAACGAAGCCGGGCACGTCACCGGCGTGGTGTTCAAAAAGTGCCTGCGCACCATCGACCCGGAGACCAAGCGGTTCTCTCCTGAGTACGACGAGTCGCAGACCATGACCCTGGAAGCGGACCATGTGGTGTTCGCCATCGGCCAGAGCATTCAGTGGGGCGGCCTGCTGGAGGATGAGAAGGTGGAATTCCACCGGGGCAATTACCCCGTGGCGGACAGCCTGACCTATCAGACCGCCGTGGAGGATATCTTCGTGGGCGGCGACGTGTACCACGGGCCGAAGTTCGTCATTGACGCCATCGAAGAGGGAAAGTGCGCCGCCGAATCCCTGCACCGCTATGTCCACAAGGGGGCCAGCCTGGTTACCGGCCGGAACCGCCGGGACTTCAATATGCTGGACAAGGACAATGTGCTGCTGGAGAGCTATGATACCGCCCAGCGGCAGCAGGCCGGTGTGGACGAGACCATCGACCGCGCCCATTCCTTCCGCGACCCCAACCGGGTGCTCACTGAGCAGCAGGTAAAGACCGAGACGGCCCGCTGCCTGGGCTGCGGCGCCAGCTGGGTGGATCCCAACAAGTGCATCGGCTGCGGCGTGTGCACCACCAAGTGCGTGTTCGATGCCATCCACCTGAAGCGGGATCACCCGGAGTGCTCCAAAATGATGAAGGCCGAGGACAAGGTCAAGGGCATCCTGCCCATGGTGGGCAAGCGCCTGGGCCAGACCGTGGTCACCAAGCTGGGCGGGAAGAAAGACTGATGCACGAGCTGGGCGTTGTATTTCACATTGCGGACAGCGTGGTGAAAATCGCGAAAGAGAATCAGGCGCAGCATGTCCGCCGGGTGACGCTCCAAATCGGAGAGGTTTCCACGGTGATCCCTTCCTATCTGGTGGACGTGTGGAACTGGAACTGCAAGCGCACCCCCATGCTGGAGGGTTGCGAGCTCCTCTGGGAGCCCATCCACGCCGTCACCTACTGCGAAAGCTGCGGGAAGACCTACGACACCGTCCCCCAGGGGAAAATCTGCCCTCACTGCGGCAGCGACCGAACCTATTTGCAGCAGGGCAATGAACTGGAGATCAAGGAGATCGCGGTAGAATAGCATATGAAAAAATCAGCCCCGATCCGCGACGAACGGATCGGGGCTGAAATATGCTTGCAGCTTACTTCTTCTGCCCGTAATAGGCATTGGGGCCGTGCTTGCGCAGGTAGTGCTTGTCCAGCATCCGCTGGGGGGCGGGGGCGGCGTGGGGATTCAGCACACGGGTGAAGATGCCCATTTTGGCGCATTCCTCCAGCACCACGCTGTGATACACCGCCTGGTCGGCGTCCTTGCCCCAGGTGAAGGGGCCATGGCTGTAACACAGCACGGCGGGCACGGCCTTGGGATCGATGCCCCGCTCCCTGAAGGTCTCCACAATGGTGATGCCGGTGTTGCGCTCATAATCCTCGTCCAGCTCCTCCTGGGTCAGGTGGCGTGCGCAGGGAACGCTGCCGTAGAAATAGTCGGCGTGGGTGGTGCCGTAGCAGGGCAGATCCTCACCGGCCTGGGCCCAGGCCACGGCGTAAGGGCTGTGGGTATGGACAATGCCGCCGATGCCGGGAAAGGCGTTGTACAGCACCAGGTGGGTCTTGGTGTCGGAGGAAGGGTTCAGGTCACCCTCTACCTTGTTGCCCTGCAGATCCATGACCACCATGTCGTCGGGCTTCAGCAGGTCGTAGTCAACGCCGCTGGGCTTGATGACGAACAGTCCCTTTTCCCGGTCGATGCCGGATACATTGCCCCAGGTGTAGGTGACAAGCCCCCGCTTGGACAGCTCCATGTTGGCAAGATAAACCTGCTCCTTCAGCTTTTCCAGCATTTTACAGTCCCTCCACGGCGGCCTTTTCCATGGCAAAGGCCTTTTTGTAGCGGCTCAGGAACTCATTGAAGCCGTCGATGTCCGATTGCTCCGCCAGCAGCGTGGTGGAGGCGGCCCCGGCGAATACCCGGTTATCCAGATAGTCCGCCAGCGATTCGCCGCCCGCCTTGCGCACCATGTAGGCGGCCAGCAGGGCCATGCCGTAGGGGCCGCCCTCTCCGGCGGTCTCCATGCACGATACCGGCGCGCCGATGGCGGCGGAGAGCATCCGCTGGCCCACGCCGGGGGTCTTGAAGAAGCCGCCGTGGCCGTACAGCTTGTCCACCCGCACCTTTTCCTCGCCGGTCAGAATGTCCAGACCGATCTTCAGGGTGGCCAGGGCGGACAGAATGTGGGTGCGCATGAAGTTTGCCAGGGTGAAGCTGGCGTTGGGCGTCCGGGCGAACACGGGGCGGCCCTCGTCCAGGCCGGTCACGCCCTCGCCGGAGAAGTAGTTGTAGCTCACCAGCCCGCCGCAGTCGGCGTCGCCCTCCAGCGCCTTGCGGAAGAGCATGGTAAACAGCGCTCCCTTGTCCTGGGGCGCGCCGATCAGCTGGGCAAATTCGCCCAGCAGGTTGACCCAGGCGTTGATGTCGGAGGTGCAGTTGTTGCAGTGTACCATGGCCACCGGCGCGCCTGCGGGGGTGGTGACCATGTCGATCTCCCGGTGCACGCCCAGCGCGTGATCGGTAACGATCATGGCAAAGTCGGAGGTACCGGCGGATACGTTGCCCGTGCGCTCCCGCACGGAGTTGGTGGCAACCATGCCGGTGCCGGCGTCGCCCTCGCAGGGGGCCACGGGGATGCCGGACTTCAGGTCGCCCTGGGGATCCAGGAACCACGCGCCCGCCTCGGTCAGCACGCCGCCCTGGTCGCCCGCGCACAGCACCTTGGGCAGAATATCCCGCAGCTTCCAGGGCATACCGCTCATGGTGTCGAAGATATCCACCATCCGTTGGTCAAAGTCCAGCTTTTCGGAGTTGATGGGGAACATGCCGGAGGCCTCGCCGATGCCCATCACCTTTTCGCCGGTGAGCTTGAAATGAATGTAACCCGCCAGAGTGGTGAGGAAGGCAATGTCCTTTACATGGCTTTCCTTGTTCAGAATGGCCTGGTACAGGTGGGCGATGCTCCAGCGCTGGGGAATGTTGAAATTCAGCGCGTCGCTGAGCTTGGCCGCCGCCTCGCCGGTGATGGTGTTGCGCCAAGTGCGGAAGGCCGCCAGCTGGTTGCCGTCCTTGTCAAAGGGCAGGTAACCATGCATCATGGCGGAAACGCCGATGGCCCCCACCTCGGTGAGCGCAGTGCCGAATTTTTCCTGCACGTCCCGCTTCAGGTCGGCATAGCAGTCCTGAATGCCGTTCGTCACGGCCTCCATGGAATAGGTCCAGATGCCGTCCACCAACTGATTCTCCCACTCGTGGGAGCCGGAGGCAATGGGAATATGGTTTTCGTCGATCAGCACCGCTTTGATCCGGGTGGAACCAAGCTCGATGCCCAGCGCGGTATTTTTCAGATTCATGATCGTTCTCCTTCCAGTTGAGATCGCGCCTGCGCGCGTTCCTGCTTTCACAGCCACATTCTACCATACACCCAACGAAAATGCAATTCGATTCACGAAAAATATAAACAAAGGAATTCTGATTTTTTCCTGCGCGTCAAAACCAGAATGGAAAAAGCGGGAAAGAAAACCATCCGGGCGATCCCCTTGAGTGGGGGGACCCGGATGGTTTTGCGCTTATTCTCTGAAATCAAAGAGCCGGGCAGGCCGTACATTCAGCGCGTCGCAGATATCAAACACCACATCCAGCGAGACCGCACAGTCCGCCGTTTCGATCCGGCTCATGTGGGTTCTGCTGACGTTGACCAGCTCCGCAAGCTGACTTTGGGAAAGTCCTTTTTCCTTGCGGTAGTAGGCGATATTCAAACCAAGAAATCTAAACTTTTCCCGCTGCTGCTCCTGCATAGCCTTCACTCCTTGCTATAAAGTATAGCGGCTGGATTCCTCAGAAGCGGCAACGTAAAAAGATATGTTTCCGACTTGACACGCTGCAAAAGTTGCGCAATAATTGGCTTGTCGAAGGAAAAAGATTCCTTTCGGTAATGATTCAGTTCAAATAACAGCACTCAGAAAACTGGGGGCATATCAGAAAGAAGTGTTTACGCATGGATGAACAATGGATGGTTGGGGAAGACGAAGAGATACAGTGGATTGAAACAAAAATGACACTGCATATCATAGCAATGTGTCTGTCGGCATTGGGCATTGTTTGGTCGGTGCGGGAGATGATTGCAAATGGAGGGGACGGCGAGCTTTGCCTCATTGCATTTTGCTGTGCCGCCTTTACTGCCGGGTTTGCGCACCTGGCACGGAAATGCGCAAAGAAAATAAAGGAACGCAAGCAGTGCATACAGGCAAAACGCAAGGAGAACGCGGAAAGGCAAAAAAGGCAGAACGAGAAAAATGCGCTGGCTCAAAAAGGAACGCTGGAAATTTCGGCAGAAAAATTCTACAACGCCTGCAAAGAAGCGCATATCACATCTTTTAATGATGAATTCAGCCAGGCAAAGGCAAAACAAATTATCAATGACATGCTGAATGATGAAGGAATTTTGCCGGAAAACCGCACATTGTACTTGAGCCCGGATTATTTCGAAAGGTGTTTTCGTGATGGAGAGGCACAGGCGAAAGCGAGCGAAAAAGCCCGGTTGGAAGCCTCCAAAGCACCGCGCAATGCCACGCCCAACGAGGACGAAGCAAGATTTTTTCAGCGGGTTGCGGAGATTTCCGGTCTGACCGGCAACCAGAAGCGGATTAAAATGCTGCAAAACCTGGAAAGCGATTGCCAGACCCGCATCACGAAAAAGAAACAGGGGCAGGAGGCAATGCGGCAGTTGGGGCAGTTTTACTTTGCCGCGCAGCAGAAAGAGGCGAGCTGGGGGCTCTCCGGCGGAATTGCCGAGGGAATTGCTGGGCCGGCAGCAGGCGTAATTGCCGCCTCTCAAACGATAGAAAACAATCGGAAGATTCAGCAGTATAATCAGTCCATGCGGGAGGCGTCCGCCATCGCGCTTCGCGGCTCCTTTGGGCTTAACAATGACATTTGTGAACTGGAATCAGAACGAAGCGAGATTCAGAAAAAGGTGAGCGAAGCGGAGAAAAAGGTTACGCTGCAAAATCCCACTGCGGATGAAATCTTTTCCAACCTGAAAATCGGAAGGGCAAGGATTGAAAAATCCGAAACAGGGGTTCTGCATATCGAGCTCCCCATTTCCATTAAGCGCCCCTTTGCGCTGAGTGCGCCGGAAGAGATAATCATGGTTGTGGACGGAGTACTGAGCGGGGAAATCTGGATGGAGGAAAAGATGATTGGTTCCGTGTTGATTCCGCTCCCGCTTTATGGCATTCCCACCAATATGCGGGAAGAAGTCACACTGGATGCAATGTCTGATCGGTCTGTGGAGTACAACGGGAAATACACAGTAAAACTTGCAGAAAGTCAAAATCTTTGGATTATGGAAGCGTAAAAAGTGGGGCACCCGAGACCGGGTGCCCGCTTGCGTATATCCAATTATTTCAAAAATCCGCTGACGATCTGTTCTTCTGCTTCCTGCTCTGTCAGGCCCAGGGTCATAAGCTTGATGATCTGCTCACCGGCGATCTTGCCGATGGCGGCCTCGTGGATCAGGGCAGCGTCAATGTTGTTGGCCTCCAGCTGGGGGACGGCCAGGATGCGGGCGTTGCCCATAATGATGGCATCGCATTCCGTGTGGCCGGTGCAGGCGGCGTTGCCGGTGATGCGGGAGTCGAATTTCTGATAGGAGCTGTCCTTCGCCACGCTGCGGGACACCACGTCCGCCCGGGAGCCGTCGCCGTTCAACTCGGTGACGTAGATGCTCTCCGCCTTCTGCTCGCCGTGGGTCATCAGCCGCTCCCGCACCACCAGGGAGGCCCCGGCGGCCACGTCGGCATGGGTGGTGCGGACGGTGGAGTCCACGCCTTTGATCTGCACCATTTCCATTTCCATGGCGCTGCCCTCGCCCAGGTGCACCTCGGTCACCGGGTTCAGGATGCGCTTGCCGGTGCCATCGCCCTCGCCGTAGTGCTTCTCCACGTATTTGACCTTCGCGTTCTTCTCCACGAAGAAGCGGTGCACGCCGTCGTGCTGGGAATCCTGGTTGCCGCAGTTGTGGATGCCGCACCCGGCCACGATCACCACATCCGCGCCCTCGCCCACGAAGAAATCATTGTATACCAGATCCTTCAGGCCGCTCTGGCTCAGTACCACGGGGATGTGGACGCTCTCGTTCTTGGTGCCGGGCTTGATGTGGATATCAATGCCGCTGCCGTCGGGTTTGGACACGATGTCAATATTGGCGGTGGTGTTCCGCCCCGCCAGCGCGCCATTGGAGCGGATGTTGTAGGCCCCCTCCGGGATGGTGTGCAGATCGGCGACCTCCTGGAGAATGTGCATCTGAATTTCGTCAAGTGCCATGATTACAGCCCTCCCTCTTCGATCTTGGCGCAGCCGCGGGCCACGTCGGCGCTGCGCAGCAGCTCCGGCATGATCTCCTCTTTGGAGCCCTGGGCACTGATGCCGCCGCCGGAGAGCACCACGATCTCATCGGCAATGTCCAAAATCCGCTCCTGGTGGGAAATGATGATAATGGAGCCGTGGATGGTGTCGCGCATGTGGCGGAACACCTTGATCAGGCTCTGGAAACTCCACAGGTCGATGCCTGCCTCCGGCTCATCGAAGATGGAAAGCCGGGTGCCACGAGCCAATACGGTGGCGATCTCGATGCGCTTCAGCTCACCGCCGGACAGGGAGGCGTTGACCTCACGATTTACATAATCCTTTGCGCACAGCCCTACCTCAGAAAGGTAGTTGCAGGCCTCGCCCACGCTCAGACGCTTCTTGGCGGCCAGCCGCAGCAGATCCAGCACGGTGATGCCCTTGAAGCGGACGGGCTGCTGGAAGGCAAAGCTGATGCCCAGGTTGGCCCGCTCGGTGATGGACAGCTCGGTGATATCCGCCCCGTCAAAGAAGATCCGGCCGCTGGTGGGATGTTCGATGCCCGCGATCAGCTTGGCCAGGGTGGATTTGCCGCTGCCGTTGGGGCCGGTGATGACGATGAACTTTCCCTCGTCCACATTCAGGTTCAGCCCCTTGATGATCTCCTTCTGACCCTTTTCCTCAGTGACGTCAAAGGTCAGATCCTTTATTTGAAGCATATGGTGTTTTCCTCCCAAAATGTCATAACACTTTCCAAACCCACATTCTACACCATTTTTCCGACGGATTCAACCATATTTCGGAAATTTGCGGGAAACTTTTCCAAAATGCGGTTGCGCGGGAAAAACGGCTGTGGTATGATATAAAAAACGCCGTAGGAATGAAAAATCGTCCTGCGCCGCAGAAGAACGCAAAAAGAGGGGAGAAGCATGAACGAACTGGAGATCATTCGCCACGAGCGTATCCCCGGGCTTACCGCCTTTTTTAACACGGTGGATTACCGTACGCCTCATTTTCACCCGGAGTGGGAGCTGATGTGGCTGCTGGATCATCCGCTGACCGTCAGCCGGGGCGGCGGAAGCTTCCGGGCGGAGAAGGGAAGTTTGCTCCTGTTCCAGCCCAATGAGCCCCACGAGCTGCACATGATCGACGAGAAGTGCACCTTCCTGTGCCTCCAGGTGTCGCCGGAGCTGCTCCGGCTGGACAGCGACCTGGTGGTGGAGGATATCCTGCTGAACCCCTACCTGGGGGATGGGGCGGAGCGGGTCCGCACAGCCATGCTGGAGATCGCGGACGCCTACCTGAGTCAGGAGCCGTACAGCTCGCTGCTGTGCATCGGCCGGACATGCCTGGTGTTCCATGAGATCCTTTGCGGCATCCCCGTCCGGGCGATCACCCGGGAGGAGCTGATCAGCCAGGAGAAGCGCAACAAGCGCCTGGCCTCCCTCATCCGCTTTGTGGATGAGAACTACATGCATAAAATTCGCCTGTCAGACTTTGCCGCGTCCGAGGGCTTCTCCATGAGCTACCTGTCCCATTTCATCAAAAGCACCCTGAACCAGAGCTTCCAGGAGTATGTCAATTCCGTTCGGGTCAACTGCGCCTGCAAGCTGATCTCCGGGGGAGAGGAGAAGCTCACCGCCGTATGCATGGCCTCGGGCTTTTCCGACTACCGCTATTTCTCCGCCGCCTTTAAAAAGCAGTTCGGTATGACCCCGGAGCAATACAAGCTTTCTTTGAAAAAGCCGGAAAATGCAGTGATCCACCATAGTATCCATTCTTTGGAGCGTTTTTATACCGACGACCAGAGCAAGGCCATTATTGCCGCGCTGCGCCGCTGAATTGTTGCACAATTCCGCCGCCGCGAAAATGGACGATATGCCGAAAAAACGCAAAAGAGCAAAATTGTCTAATAAAAAGCGGAAACAGTTACTTGCCGCGGCAGCAAACCTGTATTAAACTGAGAGCATAAACTGCACTTAAATTGAAGGAGGAATTTTCATGCAGTATTTTATCGGTATTGACCTGGGCACATCCGCCGTCAAGCTGCTGCTGGTGGATGACGTCGGCAAGATCTGCGGCACCGTTTCCCGGGATTATCCCCTGTTTTTCCCTCATCCCGGCTGGTCCGAGCAGAACCCCGAGGACTGGTGGGCGGCGGTGCAGGACGGCCTGAAGGAGCTGACCCGGGATATCGATGTCAGCCAGGTAGCCGGTGTGGGCTGCGGCGGCCAGATGCACGGCTTGGTCATTCTGGACGAGGACGACCGGGTGATCCGCCCCGCGATCCTCTGGAACGACGGCCGCACCTACAAGGAGGTGGACTACCTCAACAATGTGATCGGCAAGAAAAAGCTGTCCCAGCTCACCGCTAACATTGCCTTCGCCGGGTTCACCGCCCCCAAGCTCCTGTGGGTGCAGAAGAACGAGCCGGAGAATTTCAGGCGCATCCGCCGGATCATGCTGCCCAAGGATTTCATCAACTATAAGCTCACCGGCGTCCATGCCTGCGACTACTCCGACGCCTCCGGCATGCTGCTGCTGGATGTGGAGCATAAGTGCTGGAGCAGGGAGATGCTGGATATCTGCGGCGTCAGCGAGGGTCAGATGCCCAAGCTGTTTGAGAGCTTCCAGGTCATCGGCAATGTCACTGCTGATATCGGTCTGCCCAAGACCGCTAAGGTCGTGGCGGGCGCGGGGGACAATGCCGCCGCCGCCGTGGGCACCGGCACCGTGGGCGACGGCGCGTGCAACATCAGCCTGGGCACTTCCGGCACCGTGTTCATCTCCTCCGAGAAATTCGGCGTGGACGATACCAACGGCCTGCATGCCTTTGCCCATGCCGACGGGCGCTTCCATCTGATGGGCTGCATGCTCTCCGCCGCCAGCTGCAACAAGTGGCTGTGTGACGAGATCCTCAAAACCAAGGATTACCCCGCCGAGCAGAAAGACATCACCGACGAGAAGCTGGGCACCAATCGGGTATTCTTCCTGCCCTACCTGATGGGCGAGCGCAGCCCCATCAACGATACCAACGCCCGCGCCACCTTCCTGGGCATGACCATGGATACCACCCGCTCCGATATGGTCCAGGCGGTGCTGGAGGGCGTGGCCTTCGCCATCCGGGACAGCTTTGAGGTGGCCAAGTCCCTGGGCATCCACATTGAGCGCTCCAAGGTCTGCGGCGGCGGCGCGAAAAGCCCCCTGTGGCGCAAGATCTTCGCCAACGTCCTGAACCTGCCCCTGGACATTCCCCAGACTGAGGAAGGCCCCGGCTACGGCGGCGCCATGCTGGCCATGGTGGGCTGCGGCCTATACGGCAGCGTAAAGGATTGCGCCGACGCCCTGGTCACCGTCCGCGAGACCGTCCAGCCCGACCCGGAGATCGCCGCCCGGTACGAAAAGCAGTACCAGCGCTTCCGCGACATCTATCCCACCCTCAAGCCCCTGTTCGCCAAGCTTCAGGAGCAGTAATTTTTAAAGAGCCGTCCGCCGGACGGCTCTTTTCCTGTACAGCCGGGAAGGCATGCTTGCGGCTGTGCGGTGTTCTGTGTATAGTGGGTGTGTAATTTTTCGAATTTTGAGCTTCGATTAAGGTCCCTCTGTTATGCTGTGCACAGACAAACGACAGAGGCAGGAGGAAAGCAGATGAAAATTCTGATTGCCGAGGATGATGTGTCACTGCGGCGGGTGCTCACCGCCATGCTGCAAAAGAACAACTACTGCGTGGATGCGGCGGATAATAGGGCGGATGCCCTGGAATATCTGCTACATGGATGTTGCCTTCCAAGGCGGAAAAATCGGTGTCCATCCCAATGACAATACCGCTACCATCTGGATGCGGACCGATGACCTGCTTCGCCTGATCCGGGAAAATGGCAATGAAGCAGATGTGGTCGCGTTTTAGGGCAACACCGCGCAATTGTGTCTGCGAGCCGCAGCCGTCTTATTGCCCCACTTCT
>USEU01000039.1 GCA_900553805.1 uncultured Eubacteriales bacterium | reverse complement strand
ATCATTGCTATCTTGATTCGCTGCGCGGAGCACCACCCCCAAAGGGGGCAGCGAGAGCGTTATTTCTTTTTCACAAAAGAGGCCATCAGCAGGACGGCCCAGAGGAAGAGAGACACCACCCAGTAGTTGCTGCAAAACATGGGAGCGGACACCAGGCCCAGGGCGATGTGCAGGGGCGTGTCCAGCGCCGTGCCGCCCAGCACCGCCAGAATGTTGCCGATGAGCAGCGCCAGCGTCAGCCCCAGGGACGCCGCGGCAATGCGGCGCAGGCGGCGCAGGGTCTCACGGTCGGCAGCCCGCCGGGCTTCGTGCAGCAGCACCGCCGGGGGCACGAAGAACAGCAGCGCCAGCAAAAACAGCATGGCCCGCACCATTCCCGACGGCTCGGGTATAAAGCCCAGCCCGGCGCAGATAATATAGAAAACGCCCCAAAGCAGCCAAAGCGTCGATCGTTTCATGGAAGGTCTCCTCTGAAATGCGGATTTGTTCTGCTATTCTACCCCAAATCCCGGAAAATTGCAAGGGAAAACCGCCGTTTCCCGGCATCAGTCGGAAAAAAAGCTGGACAGTTTGCCCGGAGTCTGCTATAATATGGTAAATTTGACGAAAAGGGCGTGATCCGCCATGAAATGTCCTTTCTGCGGAGAACAGGAAAGCAAGGTCGTGGACTCCCGTCATTCCGACGACGGGCTGAGCATCCGCAGGCGGCGGGAATGCATGGGCTGCCAGCGGCGCTTTACCACCTATGAGATCGTGGAGACCATGCCCATCATCGTGGTCAAGCGCAACGGCTCCCGCCAGAACTTCGACCGCAACAAGATCATCAACAGCATGATCCGCGCCTTCGACAAGCGGCGGGTGGACGTGGACGACCTGGAACGCATCGCCACCGAGATCGAGCAGACCATCCAGAACAGTCTGGAGCGGGAGATCAGCACCGACCGGCTGGGCGAAATGGTAATGGAGCGGCTCAAGCCCGTGGACGAGGTGGCCTATATCCGCTTCGCCTCCATCTATCACCGCTTCCAGGACGCCAGCAGCTTCATGCGGGAAATCAGCAAATATCTGGAGGAAAAATAATGTTCTTATCATCCACCGCAGCCACCGAGCTGCCCGTCGATATCGACATCAAAGCCATCAAGCAGCTGCTGGACGGCTTTGACCCCGCCGCGCTGCTGCCGGACATCGATACCATCGTGGGCAAGGTGCAGCTGGTGTGCACCATCGCCATCCTCATCGCCCCGCTGGTCATGCTGGGCATGGGCCTGGCCTATCTGTTCTTCGCCCCCAAGGAGGCCAACTATTACTTCGGCTACCGCACCGCCTTCGGCATGGGCAGCGTGTCCGCCTGGCGGCACACCCAGCGCCTGGCCGGGCTGGTATTCGCCGGGCTGGGGCTGGCGCTCACCATTGTGATGCTGCTCATCGCCATGACCCTGTCCTCCCGTGCCCCCATGGACATGGCCTGGCTGGCCGCCAAATGCCTGCTGTGGCAGGGCATCCTGGCCCTGCTGGCCATCGCCGCCATCAACGGCGTCACCATGTACACCTACGACTACAACGGCACCCGCAGAAGAAAAAAACGCCGCCCCACCTGAGCGGCCCATACATTCACGACGGGGTGCATTCCATTCAATGTACAAAGGCGAATCCGTACAATGTCCGTTTCGGACTGTACGAATTCGCCTTGTTTTTTAGTATTCCGCGCGCCGCCTCCCCCGAAAGGGGAGGCCGGGGCGTTTACTCTTCTGTCTTCAGCGCGATGTGCACGTCGTCCAGCTGCTTCTGGTCGACGGTGCTGGGGGCGCCCATCATCAGGTCCTGGGCGTTCTTGTTCATGGGGAAGGTGATGACCTCCCGGATGCTCTCCTCGCCGGTGAGCATCATGATCAGACGGTCCACACCGGGGGCCGCGCCGGCATGGGGGGGCGCGCCGTAGGTGAAGGCGTTGTACATGGCGGGGAACTTGGCCTTGACGGCCTCCTCGCCCAGACCCACCATCTGGAAGGCCTTGACCATGATCTCCGGGTCGTGGTTCCGCACCGCGCCGGAGGCGCACTCATAGCCGTTGCACACCAGGTCGTACTGGTTGGCGTTGACGGCCAGCAGCTTCTCGGTATCGCCCTCGGCATCCTCCAGGGCCTTCAGGCCGCCCTGGGGCATGGAGAAGGGGTTGTGGCAGAATTCCAGCTGGCCGGATTCCTCGCCGATCTCGTACATGGGGAAGTCCACGATCCAGCACAGGGCGTACTGCTCCTCGTCGAAGTGGCCGGGAACGCGGCGGCCCAGCAGGGTGCGGATGACGCCCGCGGTCTTCTGGGCGGCGGACTTCTTCCCCGCGGCCATGCACACAAAGCTGCCGGGCTTCAGGCCCAGGCGCTCCTTCAGCGCTTCGCCGCACTCGCCCAGGAATTTGGAGATGCCGCCGGTGAGATTGCCACTTTCGTCCACCTTGACCCAGCAGGCCTTGCTGCCGGTCTGGACCTCTACGTCGGTCAGCAACTTGTCGATCCACTTGCGGGGCTGATTGAAATCCTCCACCGCCACGGCCTTGACCACCGCGCCCTCGAAGGGGCCGAAGCCGCAGCCCTGCACCACGTCGGAAATGTCCCGGATTTCCAGGTCGATGCGCAGGTCGGGCTTGTCGGAGCCGTAGCGCTCCATGGCCTCGTTATAGGGGATGTGCCGCCAGGGAGCCTGGGCCACCCGGTGGAACTTGCCGAACTTCTCATAGACCGGCTGCAAGACGGTCTCCAGGGTCTCCAGCACGTCCTCCTGGGAGGCGAAGGCCATCTCCATATCCAGCTGATAGAATTCGCCGGGGGTACGGTCGGCCCGGGCGTCCTCATCCCGGAAGCAGGGGGCGATCTGGAAGTATTTGTCAAAGCCGGAGGTCATCAGCAGCTGCTTGAACTGCTGGGGGGCCTGGGGCAGGGCGTAGAATTTGCCGGGGTGGTTCCGGGCGGGCACCAGATAGTCCCGCGCGCCCTCGGGGCTGGAGGAGGTGAGGATGGGGGTGGTGATCTCCAGGAAGCCCAGGTCGGTCATGCGCTTGCGCAGCTCGGCCACCACCTGGCAGCGCAGCACGATGTTGGATTTGACGGCGGGATTGCGCAGGTCCAGGAAGCGGTATTTCAGGCGGGTGTTCTCGTCGGCATCCCGGCTCTTGTTGATCTCAAAGGGCAGCTGGTTGTGGAAGCACTTGCCCAGCACCTGGATGTCCGTGGGCACCACCTCGATGTCGCCGGTGGGCAGCTTGGGGTTCTTGCTCTCCCGCTCCCGGACGGTGCCGGTGACGGAAATGGTGGACTCCTTGTTGATGGGCTTGACCAGCTTCATCATGTCCTCGGTCTCCACCACCACCTGGGTGGTGCCGTAGTAATCCCGCAGGACCAGGAACGCGAAATTGGAGCCGACCTCCCGGACGTTTTCCAGCCAGCCGACCAGGGTGACCTGCCGGCCCACATCGCCAATGCGCAGCTGGCCGCAGGTATGGGTTCTGGATTGCTTCATAAACAAAGCCTCTCTTGTCTGTAAAATTCGGTGCCCCTATTTTCTCACACCGCTTTAAAAATGTCAATACGGGATACTCTTCAAACACGACGATTGCACGCTCACAAATTTGTTTGCAGGGGGCGCGATCTGTCGTGTTTTTATGCCCCCGCCTTTTCAATGGCCTCGGTGATTTGTTTGGCGACGGGGCATTCCGGCTGGTAGACGCAGCTGCCGTAGCAGCAGTCGCATTCTTCCAGGGCGGCGGCGGTGAGGACGGCGCAGACCATGCGGCTTTGGTCGATCCGGCGGCAGTAGCCGGTGAAAAAGAGCTCTTGTTCCATGTTATTTCACCACCATACAGAAGCCGCGGGGGGCCAGGGTGAGGCTGTCCGGGGCGACGGTTTGCAGGTTCCGGCCGAAGAGGACCCGGCCGACGGGGATGTCCCAGGCGTCGCCGCTGCGGTTGATATAGATGCGCACCGTCTCGTCCTGCCAGGTGCGGGTAAAGGCCAGGTGCCGGTCGGCGGCCAGGGTGAACTGAATGTCGCCCCGGCGCAGGGCGGCGTGGCGGGCGCGCAGCGCGCCCAGGCAGCGGAAATGGGCCAGCAGTTCCCGGTCCTCATGGCCCCAGGGGTAGGTGCGGCGGTTGAAGGGGTCCTTATAGCCCTCCATGCCCGCCTCGTCGGCATAGTAGATGCTGGGGGAGCCGGGCAGGGTGAATTGCAGGAAGGAGGCCATCAGCAGCCGGTCCCGGGCCACCTCCAGCTGGTTGCGGCTCAGGCGGCGGCGGGCCTTTTCCTCCCGGCTGCCGTCGAAATCGTCCACCAGGGCGGTGAGGATGCGGGGGGTATCGTGGCTGCCCAGCAGGTTCATGTTGCAGGCCACCACCTGGGCGGGGTAATTTTCCACAATGGACAGCACCGTCTCCCGCAGGTTCCGGCCGTCGTCCCGGCCCCGCATGAAGTCCAGGATGGCGGTGCGGAAGGGGTAATTCATCACGCTGTCCAATTCGCCGTTGGTGAAGTAGCGGCGGCGGTGGCCGTAGGCGGTCTTGTTGGAGGCGTCCTCCCACACCTCGCCCATCAGCAGCCCGTCGGGCTTCAGCTGGCGCAGGCGGTCATGGAGCATGCGGATGAACTCGTCGGGCAGCTCGTCCGCCACGTCCAGGCGGAAGCCGTCCGCCCCCAGCCGGAGCCAGTGGGCCAGGACGCTGTCGTCGTCCGTGATGATGTATTTGATAAAGTCCGGGTGCATCTTGTTCACCGTGGGCAGGGTGTCGAAATCCCACCAGGAGTGGTAATTGTCCGGCCAGTGATAGAAGGTGTACCAGTTATAATAGGGCGAATCCTGGCGGCAGTAGGCGCCCATGCCGCCGAAGGTCCGATTGCGGTCAAAATACAGGCTGTTGGAGCCGGTGTGGGAGAACACCCCGTCCAGGATCACCCGGATGCCCCGGACGTGGGCGGCGCTGCACAGCCGGGCGAAGTCCGCCTCGGTGCCCAGCATGGGGTCGGGGGTCTTGTAGTCGCCGGTGTCGTAGCGGTGGTTGGAGAAGGCCTTGCAGATGGGGTTCAGGTAGATCAGGGTCACCCCCAGGCCGGCGATGTAATCCAGCTTGTCGGTGATGCCCCGGAAATTGCCGCCGAAGAAATCGTTGTTCTGGATGATGCCGTTCTCGTCCGGGGCCCAGTCCACGTCCTCGCTCCAGTGGCGGTGGATGGTGTAGGGCTGGAGCTTGCCGGTGAGGTCGCAGCTGCCGGTGCGGTGGAAGCGGTCCGGGAAAATCTGATAGATCACCGCGCCCTTGGCCCAGTCCGGGGTGGTAAAGTCCGGGCTGACGCAGCTGACCTGCCAGAGGCCGCCCTCCTCCATATTGGTGTCGTCCCCCTGCTTGAACAGGCGGAACATGCCGTGCATGCCGTGGATCTGGAAATAATAGAAGTACAGGCCGGGGGCGAAGAGGGAGAATTCCCCCTCGTAGATATCGTAATCCCCCCGCTGCTCCCGGCGGAACATCTCCAGATACCGGGCGGGGCTGCCGTCCTCATAGCACAGCACGAGCTCCGCCCGCCGGGTGCCCACGGCGGACGGGATATGCACATGCAGCGTGCACCCCTCCCCGGGGCAAAGGCATCCAAAGGGCGTCTTGAACTCCGCCTTCTTGCTGTCAAACAGGATCCTCATGACTCTTTTCCTTCTTGTAGTAGTTTTAACGCATCCTTGGCTCCCCTGAAAGGTTTAGCGGGTGTAGCCGTCCTTGACGGCGTACAGCCGCTTAATGCAGAGCTGAGCTGCCGCCGCAGCGGCTGAGGGGTTGCAGTAGGCAGTTATGGTTTTACAAAATCTAAGGCGAATTCGTACAACGCCAACTTGGCTCCCCAATGGGGGAGCTGGCAGCCCGTAGGGCTGACTGAGGGGGTGTGATTCGTTGAATGGTTACAGCTCAAAGTTACGGGCGTCACCCCCTTTGCCGCTGCGCGGCACTTCCCCCAAAGGGGGCAGCGAGGGCCTCTACGAATTCGCCTTGGGTTTTCAAAATGGTATTCAACGTACCGAAGCGTTATCCCTTCCCGCTGGTGCGGTCGGCGATGCGGGTGAGGGAGTAGGCCATGTCCTTGTAGCAGTCATCGGTGATCTTGTCCACGAAATTGCCGTCGTGGGCCTGCATGGCCTGCTCGATGCGCACCACCCGCTGGTAGCCGTCGGCGGACTGGGAGCCGGTGAGGGTGTAGATGGGGGTGTAGCTGTAACCGGTGACCTTGGTGGTGCGCTTGTCGCTGTCCTTGGTGATCTCAATGTCCAGGATGATGGAATAGTTGGTGCCGCTGCGGCTGCCGTCGCCGTAGAAGTCCCCCAGGGAATAGGCCACCAGGGTACCCGCGGCCTGATCGTAGGCGATCTCCTGCACCAGATGGGGATGGGTGCCCAGGATCAGGCCCACGCCGTTCTTTTTCAGCAGGGTGATGATGGACTCCTGGGTCTTGCTGATGGTGTCGTTGTTCTCGCTGCCCCAGTGGACCAGGGCGATGATGAAGTCCGGCTTCTCGGCCTTGGCGTTGTCCAGAATTTTGGTGATGCCGGCGGTGTCCACCCGGCGGTAGGTGCTCTCGTAGTCGGTATAGAGCAGGTTGACGCAGCCCTCGCTGCCCTCCGGCAGGCCCCGGCCGCCCACGCCCTTGGTGAAGGCCACCACGGCGATGCGGATGCCGCCCACGTCGCAGATGGTGTAGCCCTTGCTCCGCTTGAATTCGGCGGTGCTGGAATAGGCTCCCACCGGCTCGATCCCGGCGGCGCGGATGGCCTGAAGGGTGGAATTCAGGCCGATGAGGCCATTGTTGATGGTGCAGGAATTGGCCATCTGGAGGATGTCCACCCCCGCGGCGCTCAGGGCGTTGAGGATTTTATTGGGGGCGGAGGTGGTGGCGGTGCCGTAGGGCTCGCCGCAGACATTGCCCTCCAGATTCATGATGGTCAGGTCGGCGCTGGACAGGGTGCTGGCCACGTCCTGGAAGGCGCGGGTATAGTCGTAGCCGTTGGCGGCCAGGCCGGAGTCCACCACCGAGTCGGTGATGTTCAGGTCCCCCGCCGCCCGGATGTGCACGGTGGTGATGGGGTCGAACCGGGAGCGGGTCTCCTCGGTGGGCGCTTCGGTGGCAGGCTCTGTGGCCGCCGGGACGGCCGCGGACTGGACCATCTGGCCCTGGGGGGCATTCTGGATGAAATAATAGATCACACAGCAGCAGATGCCCAGCACCACCAGCGCGGCAGCCATGCCGAGGCGAAGCCTGCGCTGCTGCTTCCGCCGCCGGCGTAGCTGCGCCTCCCGCCGCTTCCGGCGCTTATCCATATCCTCCGGGCTGTTAGCCATGGCGAAATGTCTCCTTTCCAATGCGATGGGGTTGATTACGAACTATCATTATACCGTATTATCGCCCGTGATGCAAGTATTCTGTTTGATACTGAACTCCAATTAAAATCTTTAGAAAAGATTTTAATTGCCCGAAGGGCAAGGAGTTCATATGAGACTTGTTTTGTGATTTCTTTCCTTATAAATCACAAAACTGGCAGCGCCATTAGGCGATGCCGTCCTGATTAAAATCAAAGATTTTAATCAGGAAATAGTATGAGAAACCGCCCCGGTACGTTGAATGGACCGCACCCCGTCGTGATCGTCCCCTCCAAGGAAAACGGGGGCGCGTTTCAACCGATTGTCCGCGGACAAATTCGCGGCCTGTGCAATCATTTTTCCCTCTTGACCCGCCAAGGGGGGTATGGTATAGTAGACAATCAATCCGAAGTGCCTTCCCGCCGGGGAGATGGGAGGCAAAAATACATAGACAAAACGAGGGAAAGAAACGTGAATCGATGGGAGACGTTCAAGAAGGTCTGGACTTATTTCGTGATCGCCGGGGTGGCGTGTTTGTCGGCGATAAACTATGAGCTGTTTATTTTTCCCAACCAGTTCGCCCCCTCGGGGATCAACGGCGTGTGCACCATGATCCAGTATCTGACAGGCGTCAGCGTGGGGTATCTGAGCCTGCTGGTGAATATCCCCCTGGCCATCTGGTGCTATCTGGAGGTCAGCCGGGCGGTGGCGGTGCGGAGCATGGTGTATGTCGTCACCTTTTCCCTGGCGCTGCTGGTGCTGGATCGGATCGACCTGAGCGTCATCGCCTACACCACCGACAGCGGCACCAGCCGCATCCTGGGGCCGCTGGTGGCGGGCATCATCATGGGCTTCTGCTACGGCGTGCTCATCAAGGCCAGCGCCTACACCGGCGGCACGGATTTCGTCTCCGCCGTGGTGCACAAGCATCATCCGGGCAAGAGTGTGTTTGCCCTGAGCTTCGCCATCAACGCCATGGTGGCGGTGGCCAGCTTCTTTGTGTATGATTACAAGATGGAGCCGGTGATTTTGTGCATTCTGTACGGCTTCACCTCCACCACCGTGGGCGAGCGCTTCCAGAAAAGCGGCCGCAGCGCCATGCGCTTTGAGATCGTCACCGACTATCCCGACGAGATCTGCGGCGACATCATCCACCTGCTCCACCACAGCGCCACCCGCTTCAAGGCCGTGGGCGCCTACACCGGCAAGGAGACCTGGATCGTCATGTGCGTGGTGAACACCACCCAGGCCGCCGCCCTGGCCGCCGTCATTGAAAAGTACCCCCACACCTTTGCCATGATGAGCCAGGTGGGCAGCGTCATGGGCAATTTCAAAAAGCTCTCCGAAAAAGGCACCCCCGTCGCCCACATCCTGGACGACGGCGATGGAAAGACGGTATAACCTCCCCTGAAAGGGGAGGCGGGCCGCGCGTAAGCGTGGCGGAGGGGTTTGCGGTACACAGAATACCATTTTGAAAACCCAAGGCGAATTCGTAAAGGCCCTCGCTGCCCCCTTTGGGGGAAGTGCCGCGAAGCGGCAAAGGGGGTGACGTTGGTGACTTTGAGCTGTAACCATTCAACGAATCACACCCCCTCAGTCAGCCCTACGGGCTGCCAGCTCCCCCATTGGGGAGCCAAGTTGGCGTTGTACGAATTCGCCTTAGATTTTGTAAAACTATAACTGCATACTGCAACCCCTCAGCCGCTGCGGCGGCAGCTCCCCTTTCAGGGGCGCTTTGAGAAAGTGTATTAACCAATGCCAAAAACGAAGGAGGAAAACCACCATGGCATATTATTATAAGGAGCCGAGTCATACCTTCAGCGAGTATCTGCTGATCCCGGGCTACACCTCTGAGGACTGCGTCCCGGACAATGTGAGCCTGAAGACCCCCCTGGTCAAGTACCGCAAGGGGCAGGAGCAGCCGCCCATCTCCCTGAACGTGCCTCTGACCTCCGCCGTGATGCAGTCCGTGTCCAACGACACCCTGGCCATTGCTCTGGCCAAGGAGGGCGGCATCAGCTTCATCTTCGGCTCCCAGACCATCGAGAATCAGGCCGCCATGGTGGCCCGGGTGAAGAACCACAAGGCGGGCTTCGTCACCTCCGCCTCCAACCTGACCCCGGACAATACTCTGGCCGACGTGCTGGCCCTGAAGGCGAGCAACGGCTTCTCCACCGTGGCCATCACCGCCGACGGCACCCCCAACGGCAAGCTCCTGGGCATCGTCTCCAGCCGGGACTACCGTGTCTCCCGCATGCAGCCGGAGGACAAGGTGCGCACCTTCATGACCCCCCTGGAGAAGCTGGTCACCGCCCCGGCGGAGACAACTTTGAAAGAAGCCAACGACATCATCTGGGACCACAAGCTCAATTCCCTGCCCATCGTGGACAAGGACGGGAACCTATTGTACTTCGTTTTCCGCAAGGACTACGCCTCCCACAAGGATCATCCCCTGGAGCTGCTGGACGAAAAGAAGCGGTACCTGGTGGGCGCGGGCGTGAACACCCGGGACTATGCCCAGCGCATCCCCGCCCTGCTGGAGGCGGGAGCGGATGTGTTCGTCATCGATTCCTCCGAGGGCTACACCTGCTGGCAGAAAAAGACCATCGACTGGGTGCGCGGCACCTACGGCAATACCGTGAAGATCGGCGCGGGCAACGTGGTGGACCGGGACGGCTTCCGCTTCCTGGCTGAGGCCGGGGCGGACTTCGTGAAGGTGGGCATCGGCGGCGGCTCCATCTGCATCACCCGGGAGACCAAGGGCATCGGCCGGGGCCAGGCCACCGCCCTGATCGAGGTGGCGGCCGCCCGGGACGAATACTTCCGGGAGACCGGCGTGTATGTGCCCATCTGCTCCGACGGCGGAATCGTCCACGACTACCACATGACCCTGGCCCTGGCCATGGGCGCGGATTTCCTGATGCTGGGCCGTTACTTCGCCCGGTTCGACGAAGGCCCCACCCCCAAGATCATGGTGGGCGGCGCGTATATGAAGGAATACTGGGGCGAGGGCTCCAACCGCGCCCGGAACTGGCAGCGCTACGACCTGGGCGGGGCCGCCAGGCTCAGCTTTGAGGAGGGCGTGGACAGCTACGTCACCTACGCCGGCCCCCTCCACGACAACGTGGAGGCCTCCCTGTACAAGGTCAAGAGCACCATGTGCAACGTAGGCGTCACCAACATCCCCGACCTCCAGCGCGACGCCAAGATCACTCTGGTCTCCTCCGTCTCCATCGTCGAAGGCGGCTACCACGACGTGACATTGAGATCGTCGTCCCAGGTGAAATAAACGCTTTCACCGCAGGCTCCATTGATGGGGCCTGCGGTGTTTTTTTGCCTGGTCATTCCACCATTCAACCGGAATCTGACCCTGGGCGGGACGATGTGCCTCAACCGTCCCCTGCAAACAAATTCGCGGTAAAATTATTCAGCGGCACCCAGTTGCTGGCGGAAAAAAGCCGAAATAGATCATTGATTTTATGCGGGAAAGGCGATAGAATAGAGATACCTTAAAATACATTTTTTGGAGGTATGAATATGACCGTACTTGTAACCGGCGGCGCGGGCTTTATTGGGGCGCATACCTGCATCGAGCTGCTGGAGAGCGGCCATCAGGTCGTGGTGATCGATAATCTGTGCAATTCCAATCCCAAGAGCCTGGACCGGGTGCGCCAGCTCACCGGCAAGCATCTGGACTTTTACCAGGGAGACGTGCGGGACGAGGCTCTGCTGAGCTCCATCTTTGCCAACCATAAGATCGACTGCGTCATCCACTTCGCCGGGCTGAAGGCTGTGGGCGAGAGCGTGGCCAAGCCCTGGGAATACTACGACAACAACCTCAATTCCACCCTGGTCCTGACCAAGGTAATGAAGCAGGCGGGGGTCAAGACCATCATCTTCTCCTCCTCCGCCACCGTGTACACGGCGGACAACGAAATGCCCCTGAAGGAGACCAGCCGCACCGGCGGCTGCACCAACCCCTACGGCTGGACCAAGTACATGACCGAGCAGATCCTCTCCGGCATCGCCCACGCCGACCCGGAGTGGTGCGTGATCCTGCTGCGCTACTTCAACCCCATCGGCGCCCACAAGAGCGGCCTGCTGGGCGAGGATCCCCGGGGCATCCCCAATAACCTGATGCCCTTCATCACCCAGACCGCCATCGGCCGCCGGGAAAAGCTGAGCATCTTCGGCAACGACTACCCCACCAAGGACGGCACCGGCGTCCGGGATTACATCCATGTGGTGGACCTGGCCAAGGGCCACGTGGCCGCCGTGAACTACGCCGCGGACCAGAAGGGCTGCCAGGTATTCAACCTGGGCACCGGTGTGGGTTACAGCGTGCTGGACATGGTGAATACCTTCATGGAGGTCAACCATGTGAACGTCCCCTACCAGATCGTGGCCCGCCGCCCCGGCGACATCGCCACCTGCTACGCCGACCCCAGCAAGAGCCGGGAGATCCTCCACTGGCAGGCCAAGGAGACCCTGGCCGACATGTGCCGCGACTCCTGGAACTGGCAGAAAAAGAACCCCCAGGGCTTCGATACCCCCGAGAACTGATGTCATGGCATTTGATGCATTTTATTTGAAATTTACCCTGGATGAGATCCGGCAGCGGTGCCTGGGGGGGCGGGTGGAGAAGATCTTCCAGCCCAGCCGGGACGCGCTGATCCTGCTGCTCAAGGGCAGCGCCGGGCGGGAAAAGCTGCTCATCGCCGCCAACCCCGCCGCTCCCCGGCTGCACCTGACCACGGCCTCCCCGGAAAATCCCCCGGAGCCGCCCATGTTCTGCATGCTGCTGCGCAAGCATCTGTCCGGGGCCCGTCTGGCGGAGGTCACCCAGCCCGAGATGGAGCGGCTGGCCGTATTCACCTTCGACGCCACCGACGAGATGGGCTTCCCGGTGCGCAAGCGGCTGGTGGCGGAGCTGATGGGCCGCACCTGCAATCTGTACCTGCTGAACCCGGAGGGCCGCATCCTGGATTGCCTGCGCCGCGTCCCCCTGGACGAGAATACCAAGCGCTCCGCCCTGCCGGGGCTGAATTACATCTTCCCGGACCCGGTGGAAAAGAAAAACCCCGCCGCGCTTTCGGCGGCGGACCATTCCGCCCTGCTCCGCGCTCCCGGCCCCGACCTGCTGTGCGACCGGCTGATGGACGCCCTGGGCGGCCTGTCCCCCCTGGTGTGCCGGGAGGCGGCGCTGTGCTGCGCCGGGGATACCGACGCCCGGGTGGAGGGGCAGGACCCGGAGGCCCTGGGCGAAAAGCTCCATGCCTTTTTCAGTGAAATTCTGGAGCACCCCGCTCCCTATTACTATGCCCTGGCGGACGGCACTCCCAAGCAGTTTTCCTTCTGCCCCATCCGACAGTACGGCGATTGCCGCCAAGCGGAGGGCTTCAGCGCCCTGCTGGACCGCTTCTATACCCTGCGGGACCGGCGGGACGCCATCCGGCAGAAGAGCCAGGGCATGCGCAAGACCGTCACCAATTACTGCCAGCGGCTGCGCCGCAAGCTGGCCGTGCAGGGCAAGGAGCTGGAGGCCACCTATGACCGGGAGCGGCTGCGCCAGCTGGGGGATATCCTCACCGCCAACCTGTCCCGGCTGAAAAAGGGGCAGACGGAGGCCCGGTGCGAGGACTTTTACGACGAGAACATGGCCGCCGTCACCATTCCCCTCAGCCCCCTGCTGTCCCCCCAGCAGAACGCGGCCAAATTCTACAAGGATTACACCCGCATGAAGAACGCGGAGAAGGAGCTGACCCACCAGCTGTCCCTGGGCCGGGAGGAGCTGAGCTACCTGGAAAGCGTCCAGGAGGAGCTGAACCGGGCGGACACCGAGGCGGAGCTGGAGGAGATCCGTCAGGAGCTGCAGGCGGGGGGCTACGTGCGCCCGGACGCCGGAAGAAAGCGGATGAAGCAGAGCAAGCTCCCGCCCATGCGCTTCGAGAGCACCGACGGCTTCCCCATCTACGTGGGCCGGAACAACCGGCAGAACGACGAGCTGACCTTCCGCCTGGCCCGCAAGGACGACATCTGGTGCCACGCCTCCAAGGTCCACGGCAGCCATGTCATCATCTCCTGCGGCGGCCGGGTCCCGCCGGACAACACCGTCACCCAGGCCGCCCAGCTGGCCGCCTACTACGCCGAGACCACCGGCGGCCAGAACATCCCCGTGGACGTGACCCCCGTCCGCCAGGTCAAAAAGCTCCCCAGCGCCAAGCCCGGCATGGTGATCTACCACTCCTACAAAACCGTGATCGTAAACCCCTACAGGCAGATCGTCGTGGACGAGCTGAACGCGGAAAAATAAAAATTCATACCGAACTCCAATTAAAATTAAGATTTTAATCAGGAAATAGTATCAGCAGGCTGCGCCGCAATGGCGCATGCCTGCTGATTTTTTGCGGGGAGGGTTCCTTACTCCCGCATGATCTTTACCTTGTACCGGGTGGAGCCGGCCTGGATGGTGGAGCCGGAGTCCACATGGGACCAGCGGCCGGGGCGCTGGGGAATGCCGGTGAGGGAGGTGCCGTTGGTGGAGCCGCGGTCAGTCAGGTACAGGACCCGGCCGTCCCATTGCAGCTCAAAGTGCAGGCCGGACAGGGAGGTGTCCCGGGCGTTGAGGATGATGTCCGATTTGCTGTTGCGGCCCAGAGTGCGGCTGCTGCCCGGCTCCATGGTCACGTAGACGGTGCCGCCGGGGTTGCCGTCCGGGGTCAGGCGGACGGTGATGCTGCTCTGTGCGCCGGGGCGGGCAGGGGGGACGGGCAGGGTGCCGGCGCTCCGGCTTCCCGGGGACGTGGGCCGGTTGGGGGCCGGGCGGAAGCGCTCCTGACCGGCCGGAGCCGTCCGGCGGTCGGGGAACAGCCCGGGGATGCGGGCGGTGCCGAAGTCATTCGCGGGGGCGCTCTGGCGGCCGGTCGCCGCCGGGGCGGCCTGCCGGGGTGTGCTCTGCCGGGCGGGGGCATCCTGCCAGCCGCTTATGACCGGCGCGGCCGGTTGGGGCGCGGGGGGCTGCCAGTTTTTTATGACCGGCGCTGCCGCCGGGGTCTTTTCAATGATTGGTTCCTCTTGCAGCTGGGGGAAGGGGTCGGCGGCCCGGATGTCGGAGGAACGGTCCTTCGGATCCAGGAAGCTGCCGTGATATTCCGGCTCCTGGGCTGCGGGTGTGTCTTCCGCCTCAGGAATTTCCTCTTCGGCGGCGGCCGGTGCTTCGGCGGGCGGCTCCTGGGGGACGGGGGCGGCTTCTTCCGCCTCAGCCGCCGGGGCTTCCTCCCGGACCGGCTGCTCCTGGGGCGCTCCGGCCACCTCCGGCGGCTCCTCGGCCGGGTTTTCCTCCGGCTGGGCCTCCGCGTCGTTCTCCGGCGCTTCCTCCGCCTGGGGTTCAGTCGGAATTTCCGCGGGCCGGATCCCTTCTTCCGGGGCTTCCTCCGGCGGGTCCGCCTTCTGGGGTGCCTCCTCCGGCTGGACAGCCTGGGGGGGCATTCCCTGAGGCGCTTCCTCCCGGCGTTCCTCCTGGGGCGGCTCCGGGGGAAGGACCTGGGCAGGCTGCTGGGCCGCCTGGGCTGCCTCCGTCGGCTGGGCCGGGCGGACCGGCTCACGGTGCCCGGTCTCCTTTTTCCGCCGCGCGCCCTTGTCCAGGAGCACCACCACAATGGCCAGCAGGATCACCACGCCGATGACGCTGAAGCCGATGATGCCGTAGTAGCGCAGCTGCCCCGCCTGATGGTCCTGGTATTCCGGGATGGGCTCCGGGGGCTGGGTGATGGGGGGGATGGTCTCCGGCGGCTGGGTGGGGGGCAGGCTCACCGGCTCGGTGACCGGCTCCGTCTCCGGCAGGGGGGGCAGGTCGGCGGTGTTCAGGGTCACGGTATCGGTGACGGAGCCGTCCTCCCCCTCCCAGGTCAGGGTCAGCTCCACGGTCTTGCCGGTGCGGGGGATGCTGTCCGCATCCAGGGTCAGCAGCGTCCAGCTCCGGGTCAGCTTCACAATGTCCTGTACAGGCTCTGCCACGGCATTCACGGAGCCATCCCCCTCCCGCAAAGGGGTGCGGCAGGTGCCGCCCAGGGCCAGGGTGCTGTAATATTCCAGCCGCTGGGCCTGCCGCCCGGCGTATTCGGAGATGGGCGGGGTGAGCAGGGCAACGAAATTTACGCTCATGCCGCTGCCCTGGATGAACCGCCCGGCCTGCTCCTCGTTGACCTTCATGATGAAGGACTCATCAATGCCGTCGGTGAAGAATACGATGCAGCGGAAGCCCTGCTCCTCCTGGGCCACGGTCTTGAGCACCGTGTCGATGGCCTCGTAGAGGTTGGTGCCCGTGGCGTCATAGGTGCAGGCGGCCTGGATGGCCTCCCGCCGGGCGTCGGGGCTGGTGAGCTTCTCGCCGAAGCTGACCTCCCGGCCCATGGGGATGAGCACCATGGCGTCCTTTTCCCCCAGCTGATCGCTGAGGGTATTCAGGCCCAGCAGCTGCTGCTCCTTCTGGTAATTGCTGAAGGAGCGGGAGTTGTCCACCACGCAGTAATAGGTGACGCCCGGCTGGGCATCCCCCAGGGTGGAGGCGCTGCCGCCGATGTTGACCCCGTCCGCCGTGACCTTCACGGTGCCGCCGTTCAGCGGAACGGCGGTGAGCAGGAGCTGGGAGCCCTGGACCTGAAAGCCGGGGTACACCAGCTTCCCGTCCTCCGCGCCTGCCCCCAGGGTCAGCGCGGCCAGCAGGACAAATACAAGCAGGAATGCAGAGAGCTTCTTCATTTACTGCACCTCTTTCTCTTCATTATTCTTCGCGCGATGCTTTTGCTTTATTTCCACGACCAGCTCTTTCGCGGTCTTGATGAAGTACCAGGCAAAGACCAGCGCCCCCAGCGCCGCCAGACCGGCCAGCGCGTAGGCGGCGGCAGGGCTGAGGTCGGGCCGGTGGAGCAGGTCCGCCACGAACACCGTCACCGGCGAGGGGCCGGACAGGGCGGTGTAGGGCAGGCCCAGGCCGTCCAGCAGCTCCATGGCGTAGTCGATGTACACGGCGCAGAACAGGGTGGTGGTCACGTCCTCCTCAAAGCCGTAGGTGTTCTGGGCCACCACCGCCCCGGCCTCATTGACCAGGGGCCCGCCGGAAAAGCCGTGCTGGATGGCGGCGGAATGGATGACGGAGCGGGTGCTCCCCGCGCTGGTCATGATCAGGTGGTCAGTGATCGTGCCCTGGGTGACGGTCACGTCCTCCGGCCCGGAATC
Organism: uncultured Eubacteriales bacterium; assembly: GCA_900553805.1. Taxonomy (GTDB): domain Bacteria; phylum Bacillota; class Clostridia; order Oscillospirales; family Oscillospiraceae; genus Faecousia. The sequence goes on along the minus strand of USEU01000039.1, from coordinate 2,822 downwards.
CGCCCCGTTGTTCGTGTCCTTCAGTCCGGCAAAGCCCAGGGCGTAGACCTGAGTCCCGTCCACCACCCGGCGGGAGGACAGCAGGGGCAGCGCCCGGTAGCCGGACACCGGCTCCATGGTCTGGAGCACCGCCACATCCGGGTAGCCGTCGGTGGTGGCCAGCACCCGGCATTCCACGGCGGACCCGGCCAGGGGGGCCTGGTTGGCGTCCAGCTCCGCCCCGTCCTTCAGCAGCCACAGGCGGATGGAGCCGTCCTCGCATTTGCCGCTTCCGGCGGCCACATGCCAGTTGGTGAGGAAAACATCCGTCTCCTCCCCGGCGGCGCCCACGGCAAACCCGGTGCCGGACCATCGGATCCGCCGCCCGGTCTCCCGCTCCGTCCCCAGCCCGTACAGATGCACCACGCTCTGCCGCGCCGCCTCCACCGCCTCCGTCTCCCCGTACGCGCAAGGCACCAGCACCCAAAGGAGCAGGAAAAGAATTATGATTTTTTTCATCATCGTGTTCCTTTCACAACGCGCGCCCCCCAAGCGCCCCTGAAAGGGGAGCTGGCAGCCCGTAAGGGCTGACTGAGGGGTTTCGCAGCAGGCACTTACGCCTTTATGAAATCCCGGGCGAATACGTACAATCCCCTTGGCTTCCCCCGGGGGGAAGCTGGATTTTTTGCCAATCGGCACTTCGGAACCGATTGACAAAAAAGACTGATGAGGGACGGCGTGCACCGAAAGTTTCATGAAGGGTTCGGTGAGTGGAGAAGGGGGCTTGTTTTATGAAAGCCTTTCTCCACATGGTGAATCGATTTAAACAAAGGAAAGTAATCTGCAATGATTTTAGGCCGGTGCCATTGGACGAAATGCAAACAGTATTTAGGCTGTCGCCATCCCTCTTCAGTCAGCCTTGCCGGTTCCGAAGAGCCGTCAAGTCTGCCAGCTTCCCCCCGGGGGAAGCCAAGGGGGCCTGTACGGATTCGCCTTGGTGCATTTCGAATGGTATTCTGCATACCGCCGAAAACCCCTCCGGCGCGATGCGCCGTCCTCAGCTTTGCATTAAGCAGCTGTACGCCGTCGAGGACGGCTACACCTGCTAAACCTTTCAGGGGAGGTTGGCAGGCCGTCACGCCAGCAGGTATTCCAGGAAACGGACATCCTTTTCGTAGTCCTCGGTGCTGGCGGCCAGAAAGACGCAGCCGGTGTCCGAGGTCAGGGGGTAATTTTCCGCGAAGGCGGTGCCGTTCAGGCGGATGGCCACGGGGACGCCGCTGCGCTCGATCACGTCGTATTTCGCGAGCTGCTCGTCGGAGAGGGCCAGACGCAGGTCCAGCACCACCTCCTGCTCTATAAAATGATCCAGGGACGGCTCGTCTGTAATGATGTAGTCCAGCGTCCGGGCGGCGATCATGCTGGCAACCATCATGAACGACGCCGCGTCGCTCTGGCTCAGGGCCCCGGATTCAAAATCCAGGTACCGGGCCTCCACTAGATCCACCCGGGTATCGCCGTCCCCGCCGCAGTAGTCGAAATAGCCCTGCTGCAAATGGGCGTAGCCCTCGGCAGTGGTGGAATTGTTGATGAAGATGCCGGAGATCAGCACCTCCTTGCGGTTGCCCGCGATGGTGACGATCAGCGACACCAGCAGCACCGCCGCCACGATCCCGCCCAGGATATACCATCTGTAATAGTCGTGGATGTGCTCCAGCTTCTTTTTCGCGGGCAGGGCCTTGAAATCCTCCCACCCAAACCGATCTCGATCTTTCATAGGGGTCTCCTTTGGGCAAACTCGTAACATGTTCGTCCCCTGCAATCGTGACGGACCCCACATCATTCAACGCACCGGGGTTGTTCCGTAAAGTCTCGGGACGATGTGCCTCAATCGTCCCCTGCATTCATGATTGTCGCGGAAGAGCGGCGTCAAAATCAACCTTCATTCTATCACATGCCTCATAAAAAGCCAAGGGCGGGGGAAAAGATTTACAAAAAATTTTCCCGGTGGTGCTTTAGGGTTGGGCGGAATGCTCAAGACGGGAGCGAGGAGGCATAAAAAGCGGTGTTTTCATTACAATTTTATCGAAAAAACCGAAAATTGAGGTTTACTTTCAGGGGAAACTATGATAGTATGATAGACGGTGGAGGTTGGGTTTCCCGCCTTTGCCACCGATTGTTTTGATATGCGGCGCAAGCTGCATCGTCTACATTTTGTACAGGAGGAAATAGTATTATGGAAACCTATGGCATCGAAAAGTACGGTATTACCGGTACAACCGAAATCATCCACAATCCTTCCTACGAACTGCTGTTCGAGGAGGAAACCAAGCCCGGCCTGACCGGCTACGAGGTGGGCAAGCTCACCGAGCTGGGCGCTGTCAACGTGATGACCGGCGTCTACACCGGCCGCTCCCCCAAAGATAAGTATATCGTGGTGGACGAGAACTCCAAGAACACCGTGTGGTGGACTTCCGATGAGTACAAGAACGACAACCACCCCATGAGCGAGGAGACCTGGGCAAAGGTCAAGGAGCTGGCTGTCAAGGAGCTGTGCAACAAGAAGCTGTACGTTGTTGACGCTTTCTGCGGCGCAAACCCCGACACCCGTATGGCTGTCCGCTTCATCGTGGAAGTGGCATGGCAGGCTCACTTTGTGACCAATATGTTCATCCGTCCCACCGAGGAGGAGCTGAAGAACTTCAAGCCCGACTTCATCGTCTACAACGCCTCCAAGGCAAAGGTGGAGAACTTCAAGGAGCTGGGTCTGAACTCCGAGACCTGCGTGGCCTTCAACATCACCTCCCGTGAGCAGGTCATCATCAACACCTGGTACGGCGGCG
>USEU01000038.1 GCA_900553805.1 uncultured Eubacteriales bacterium | reverse complement strand
AGGAAGATGCTCACCGCATTGTAAAGCGTGTGCGGTATATCTGCTACGGCAAGACACGCAAGCAAACCGAATGTGATGGGCAGACTGGCTACACAGCGCATATTCTTGACGGTATCATTGATAAAGTGGTGCGGCAGATCTTCGAGCGAATGAAAGCAATCCCTAAAAGTGAGATCGTCAATATCCGCTATCGTGAAAAGATGGAAGAACGGAAAACGCTTCTCAAAAGTGCAAAATCAGACTACGCCAAAGCCGCCGCCGAGCTTGATACGCTCCGGGCAGAGGTTATTAAATCCCTCCGGGGCGAAAGTGCTTTTTCGCAGGACTTGCTTGGTTCTTTGATTTCTGACTGTGAGACAAAATGTCTCGAAGTTCAGCGCACTATGGAGGCGGCGCAGACGGCCTATGACGAGGGGCAGGCCATGCTGGACGCTTTAAATGCTCAGTACGACGATATTATCTCATGGGCGGATATGTACGATAGCGCCAGTATGGAGTCAAAGAAAATGATCGTGAGCTGCCTGATCCGGCGCGTGGAGGTGTATCGGGACTATCGGCTGCATATCGACTTCAACATTGACTTTGAGCAGTTCAGCGCCGGGCTGGATATTTCGGCAATCGCTGCATAAAGCAAAAACCCCACTTCCAAAGAAGTGAGGTTTTCTTCACACTCTCTGTGATGGTGGAGATAAGCGGGATCGAACCGCTGACCTCTTGAATGCCATTCAAGCGCTCTCCCAGCTGAGCTATACCCCCATATGGAAGAGAGTGTAAATATTGAGTTTTAAGTGCGGGGGTTGTTTACCGCTTCAACCGGGCTCCCAGCTGAGCTATACCCCCATGTGAAATTGTGTGGTCTCGAACCAGCTTTTGTATTATAGCATAGATTTCCGAAATGTCAAGAAAAATTATCAAAAACATTTTTCCAGCTTTTCTATGGGGATGCCGCAAAAAGCCCTTGCATTTTTTGGAATTTCATGTATATTCTTATCAGATAAAACTTTTTTGGAGGTCGTTATCATGGCGGCAGCGGTTTTGTATTTGGCGGCGGCGCAGAAGGAGCAGCTGGACAGCGGGTTCTGCGACGCGTTTGAGGGAAGGCCGGAGCGGTATTTCTCCGCGCCGGGGCGGACGGAGATCGGCGGCAATCACACCGACCATCAGCGCGGGCACGTGCTGGCGGCGGCGGTGAACCTGGATACCCTGGCGGCGGTGCGCCGCAACGGGACGGGGCAGATCCGCGTGCTCTCCCAGGGGTATCCCCTGTGCGTGGTGGACCTCGACCGGCTGGAGCCGGTGGCGGAGGAGGTCAACAGCACCCCGGCGCTGATCCGGGGCGTGGCGGCCCGGTTCGCCCAGCTGGGCTGCCGGGTGGAGGGCTTCGACGCCTACTGCACCTCCACGGTGCTGCCCGGCTCCGGGCTCAGCTCCTCGGCGGCCTTCGAGGTGCTGATCGGCACCATCATCAACCATCTGTTCTTTGACGCCCGGGTCAGCCAGCCGGAGATCGCCCAGATCGGCCAGTACGCGGAGAATGTATTCTTCGGCAAGCCCTGCGGCCTGATGGATCAGATGGCCTCCGCCGTGGGCAATCTGGTGACCATCGATTTCCTTAAAAAAGATGCCCCGGTGATCCGCCCGGTGGACTTTGATTTCTCCGCCTGCGGCCACGCCCTGTGCATCATCGACAGCCACGCCAGCCACGCCGACCTGACCGACGAATACGCGGCCATCCCCATGGAGATCGGCAGGGTCTGCCGTCACTTTGGCAAGGAAGTACTCAGTGAAATTCCCGAATCGGAATTCTACGCGGCCATCCCCGCGCTGCGGGCGGAGTGCGGCGACCGGGCGGTGCTGCGGTGCATCCACTTCTACCAGGACGATGCCCGGGTGCCCCGGCAGGTAGCGGCCCTGGAGCGGGGCGACTTCGGCCGGTTCCTGGAGCTGGTGAAGGAGAGCGGCCGGTCCTCCTGGATGTATTTGCAGAATGTGATCCCCGCGGGCTACAAGGAGCATCAGGATATGGCCCTGAGTCTGGCCCTGTGTCGGCACTATTTGCAGGGCAAGGGCGCCTACCGGGTCCACGGCGGCGGCTTTGCCGGGACGGTGCAGGCCTTTGTGCCCTTTGAGCTGCTGGATCCCTTCCGGGCGGGCATCGACGCCGCGCTGGGCCAGGGATCGTGCCATGTATTGTCCATCCGTCCCCAGGGCGGCGTGGAAGCGTTTTGTAAGGAGTAAGCAATGATTGAGCGTTATTTGGATTCTCTGGTGGAATATGCCGTCCGCACCGGGCTTGCCCAGGAGACCGACCGGCGGGTGCTGACCAACCGGCTGCTGGACATTCTCCGCCTGGACGACTACACCCCCAGCCGGGAGCCGCTGATGGAGGAGCTGGAGCCGATCCTGGCCGGGATTCTGGACTTTGCCTGCGAGCGGGGACTGTGCGAGGACAATGTGACCGCCCGGGATCTGTACGATACCCGGCTGATGGGCGCGCTGACGCCCCTGCCCCATGAGGTGATCGCCGAATTTGACCGCCGCTACGCCGTCTCCCCCCGGGAGGCCACGGACTGGTACTACCGCTTCAGCGGCGACACGGATTACATCCGCCGCTACCGGGTGGCCAGGGACATCCGCTGGATCTACCCCAGCGAATACGGCGACATGGACATCACCATCAACCTCTCCAAGCCGGAGAAGGATCCCCGGGCCATCGCGGCGGCCAAGAACGCCCCCCAGTCCGGCTATCCCAAGTGCCAGCTGTGCCCGGAGAACGAGGGCTACGCCGGCCGGCTGAACCACCCCGCCCGGGAAAATCACCGCATCATTCCCCTGACCATCGGCGGTGAAAAATGGTTCCTGCAATATTCCCCCTATGTCTACTACAACGAGCACTGCATCGTGTTCAACGCCCGGCACACTCCCATGGCCATCAACCGGGCAGCCTTTGGAAAGCTGCTGGAATTCGTCACCCTATTCCCTCACTACTTCGTCGGCTCCAACGCCGACCTGCCCATTGTGGGCGGCTCCATCCTGAGCCATGAGCATTTCCAGGGCGGCCACTATTGCTTTGCCATGGAGAAGGCCCCGGTGGAGCGGGAGATCTCCTTCCGGGGCTTTGAGGATGTGCGGGCAGGCATTGTGAAATGGCCCATGAGCGTCATCCGCCTGAACGGGGACGACCCGGAGCGGGTCGCCGACCTGGCGGACCGCATCTTGCAGTGCTGGCAGGGCTACTCCGACGAGGCCGCGGGCATCCTGGCGGAAAGCGACGGGGAAAAGCACAACACCATCACCCCCATTGCCCGCCGCCGGGAGGGCCGGTATGAGCTGGACCTGGTGCTGCGGTGCAACATCACCACGGCGGAGCATCCCCTGGGCGTGTTCCACCCCCACGCGGACAAGCACCATATCAAAAAGGAGAACATCGGCCTGATCGAGGTGCTTGGCCTGGCCATCCTCCCCAGCCGTCTGAAGCAGGAGCTGCATGATCTGGCCCAGGCGCTGACGGACGGGCGGGACATTTCCGCCGACCCGGTGCTGGGCAAGCACACTGACTGGTGCGCCGAGCTGCGGAAGAAATATACCTTCACGGCAGACAACGCCATGGAGATCCTGCGCTCCGAAACCGGCCGGGTGTTCACCGCCGTGCTGGAGGATGCGGGAGTATACAAGTGCACAGCCCAGGGGCGGGCGGCTTTCCTGAAATTTGTGGAGCGGGTACAGCCCTGAATTCTCTGTACGCATTATTTTGAGGAATAAAAAGCGATTCCCCCAGCGCATCCGGGTTCCCGGGGCGCTGGGGGATTCAATTTATGCCATGTGGAGCAGCACACCCGCGACGGCGGAGGCGACGACGAACCAGATGGGGTGGATCTTTTTCAGCCCGGGGATCAGGTTGGTGCCCGCGAAAACGGCCAAAGCCAGCACCACGGCCTTCCAGCTCAGGGAGGCGTCGGCGATCCTCCAGATGGATTCCACCCGCAGCACGGCGAACAGCACGATCTCCACGCCCGCCGCGCTGATCAGCGCCACGGAAGCCGGACGCAGGCCATAGAGCACAGAATCCACCAGCTTGCTGTCCCGGAAGCGCTTGAGGAAATAGGCCACGATCAGGATCACCACAATGCTGGGGGAGATCAGCCCCAAGGTAGCCACAACGGCTCCGACCACGCCCATGCCCGTGCCGCCCAGTTGCTGGGAGCCCACGGTATAGCCCACGTAGGTGGCCATGTTCACGCCCATGGGGCCGGGCGTGCTCTCAGACACGGCGATCATGTTCGCCAGGTCCGCGGAGGTGAACCAGCCGGTTTTGGTGGAGATATCCTGGAGGAAGGGAACGGTGGCCATGCCGCCGCCGATGGCGAACAGGCCGGTTTTAAAGAACTCCCAGAAGAGCTTCCATAAAATCATTTACCCCGCACCCCCAGCTTCGTAAATACCACGCCCAGCACGCCCGCGATCAGCACGGCGTAGATGGGTGAGAAATCAAGGAACACCGCCGCCGCGAACAGCACCAGGTACAACAGCAGGGTCACCTTGTCCTTCACCGCGGACTTGATCAGCCTGCGGACGGCGTTGAAGATGAACACGCATACGCAGATGCGAATGCCGCCCAGGGCATCCTGCACCCAGCCGATGCCGGCAAAATTACTGATCAGCGCCGCAATGACGGTGATGACCAACACCGAGGGCGACACCACGCCCAGGGTCGCAATGACGCCGCCGGGGATGCCCCTGTATTTTCTGCCGATGAAGGTGCCCACATTGACGGCGATCACGCCGGGTGTGCACTGGCCGATGGCGTAATAGTCCACCAGCTCCTCCTCCGTCGCCCACTTTTTCTTCTCCACCACTTCCCGCTGCAAGATCGGCAGCATGGCGTAGCCTCCGCCAAAGGTGACCGCGCCGATGCGGAAGAAGGTGAAATACAGGTCCAGCAGCTGCTTCATATTTCTCACCGCTTTCCGTTGTTTTCGCGGTGATATTATAACATGGCGAGGGAAATATTGTCAACCAGGTCGGCGTGGGTCGCGAATTCGTCGCAAGGGCTGCGGTCCATTCAATGAGGGGGTTACTCGATCAGGCCGCTTTCTTTCAGGAGGAGCTCGATGTCGGTGCCCTGGAGCTTGCGCAGGGCGATCTTCAGGGCCTCCCGCTCCATGAAGGACAGGTCGGCATCCTTCAGGGGCTTCTTATCCAGCGCGTAGTAGCAGGCGCGCAGCAGCTCGCGGACGTCGTACTTGCTGCCCCAGACCTCGGGGACGCCCCGGTCGATGTTCAGCAGGGTGTACACAGCCTCCATACCGGTGCGCATGGAATACTCGGTGGTGAAGATGGTATCCCGGGGCGTCTCGGCGAACTGGCCCAGGAAGGCGAAGTTGACGGCGCCCTCGGGCACCACCAGGGGCCGGTCAGACCACTGGCGGGGCTGGAAGAAGGCGTTGATATAGGGCATGAAGCAGGTGGTGGTGTTGCAGGCCTCCTTGGCCAGGGCCTCAATGCGGTCCTGGGGCACGCCGATGTGATACAGCCACTCCTGGCAAACTTCCTCGCCGGTGCAATCACGCATGGCCTTCTTGACATAGCTGCCGGGCACGTTGGTGTGCAGGCCGTACAGCCACACCAGGATCATTCCCTTGTCCTGGGACTTGAACTGGGGCTGGCGGTTGATCGTCCAGCTGAGGTACCAGTCGTCCACGCTGTCCTTGACGGTGACGATGCCGCCGGTGGTGACCTTGCCCTCTCTGGGATCCCGCTTGCAGATGTTCATGATATAGCGGATGACCTCCTCGTTGGAGGTAGCCACGGTGGCGCTCATCCAGTTGGTGGCCTCAATGTCGGAGCAGAAGGCATCCGGGTTGCCGTACTCGCCGTGGGTGGCCTGAGCGGCGATGGCCTTCCACATATCCCAGGATTCGCCCTTGCCGTTTTCCAGGCCGGACAGGTCGGGGGCGTGGGTCTGGTCGCCGTAGCAGGAGGAATCGGTGCAGCAGCCGTTGGTGATGAACACCAGGTCGTCCTCGATCAGGTCGATGGTCTGTTCCTGGCCGTCCTTGACGTAGACGATCTGCTTTGCGGTGCGCTTGTCGCCCTCGGTGTCGATGATGACGTTCTTCACGTCCATGCCGTATTCGATCCGCACGCCATGGCTCTCCAGGTACTTCACCAGGGGCAGGATCATGCTCTCATACTGATTGTACTTGGTGAAGCGCAGGGCGGAGAAATCGGGCAGACCGTCGATGTGGTGGACATAGCGGCACAGGTAGCGCTTCATTTCCAGGGCGCTGCTCCACTTCTGGAAGGCAAACATGGTCTGCCAGTACAGCCAGAAGTTGGTGCCCCAGAAGGAGTCGGGCAGCACATCGGAGATCTTCTTGCCCTCCAGCTGCTCCTCCGGGGTGATGAAGAGCTTGCTCAGCGCCATGGCGGAGGCTTTATCCAGCTCGAACTTCTTATCGGTGTGGGCATCCTCGCCGCAGCGGACGGTGGCGCGGCACAGGGAATAGTTGGGGTCGTGCTTGTTCAGCCAGTAGTATTCATCCAGCACGGACACCCCCGGCGTCTCAATGGAGGGAACATCCCGGAAGGTATCCCACATGACCTCGAAGTGGTTGTCCATCTCCCGGCCGCCGCGCATGAAGAAGCCCTTGGTCACGTCCTTGCGGCCGTCGCAGCTGCCGCCGGCCAGCTCCAGCTTTTCCAGCAGGTGAATGTGCTCGCCCTTCATCTGCCCGTCGCGGACCAGGTAGAAGGCGGCGGTCAGGCCGGCCAGGCCGGTGCCGATGATATAGGCGGATTTCTTATCCACATCCTTGGGCTTTTCGGGATGGGCAAAGGATTCATAGGTTCCAGCAGAGTAATACATAATCAAAACCTCCGTTTGATATTTGAGCGGTTTGCTCTTGTGATGACTTCATTATATCCAGTTTCCCAATTCCTACAATAGACAGCAGCGCCCCGGTGACCAATCTTTCGTCACCGGGGCATCAACTGTATAAATTTTAATCAAACCGGGGGAAATGATAAAATGAGGCGCGATCACATGGCGAAACGCAGCAGCGCCGCCCGCACGGAGCCCTTGATGAGCCTTGCCAGATGCTCCACGATCTGCTCCGGCGCGGCGCGCATGTCGTCCTTGATCCAGTCCATCATAATGCCGATGAAGATGTAGCAGTACACCTGGGCAATGAAGGCCTTGTCCTCCTGCCGGACGGTCAGACCCGCCGCCTCCTCGTTGATGACGCCCAGCAGCAGGTCGTCCACCAGCGGCTTGAGGTAGGTCTCCACCCGCTCCTGGTGGACGCAGCGGTAGACGTTCATGACAAAGGGCTTGTTGGCCCGCGCCGCCTCGAAAATTTGCAGGAAGCCCTGCTGCCAGGTGTCGTAGGTCTTGTTCTCCTCCAGCGCCCGCCGGGCATCCTCCATGCACGACCACTCCACCAGGTCGTAGATATCCTTGAAATGGTAGTAAAAGGTCATGCGGTTGATGCCGCAGTCCCCGGCGATATCATTGATGGTGATCCTGGTCAGCGGCTTCTGAAGCAGCAGATTTTTCAGCGACTGCTCCAGCGCCCGCTTTGTGATCTGAGACATGGCTGTGCTCCTTCCCCCGAAAAGGGGCGGCGAGAAGGTTACCGATTCAGGATATCCATGAACTCCTCGCCGGTGATGGTTTCCTTTTCGTACAGGTATTTGGCCAGGTCGTCCAGCTTCTGGCGGTGTTCCTCCAGGATCTTCACGGCCTTTTCATGCTGCTGCTTCACCAGGGCGATCACCCGGTCGTCGATCTTGGCCTGCATCTCGGCGGAGCAGGCCAGGGAGGCGTCGCCGCCCAGGTATTGATTGGTCACGGTTTCCAGGGCCACCATGCCGAATTCGTCGCTCATGCCGTACTGGGTGATCATGGCCCGGGCCAGCTTGGTGGCCTGCTCGATGTCGTTGGAGGCCCCGGTGGTGATGGACTGGAACACCACTTCCTCGGCGGCACGGCCGCCGGTCAGGGTGGCGATCTTGTTTTCCATCTCCTCCTTGGTCATCAGGTAGTGGTTGCCCTCCTCCACCTGCATGGTGTAGCCCAGCGCGCCGGAGGTGCGGGGGACGATGGTGATCTTCTGCACCGGGGCGGAGTGGGTCTGCAGGGCCGCCACCAGGGCGTGGCCGATCTCATGGTAGGAGACCACCAGCTTTTCATGGTCGGTCAGGATGGCGTTCTTCTTCTGATAGCCTGCAATGACCACCTCAATGCTCTCCTCCAGGTCGGACTGGGAGACGCAGGGACGTCCGTCCCGCACGGCGCGCAGGGCAGCCTCGTTGACGATGTTGGCCAGCTCTGCACCGGAGGCACCGGCGGCCATGCGGGCGATCTGGCTGAAATCCACATTGTCGGCCAGCTTCACCTTCTTGCCGTGCACCTTCAGGATGGCCTCCCGGCCCTTCAGGTCGGGCAGCTCCACGGGCACCCGGCGGTCAAAACGACCGGGGCGGGTCAGGGCGGGGTCCAGGGATTCCGGGCGGTTGGTGGCGGCCAGGATGATGACGCCGCTGTTGCCCTCGAAGCCGTCCATTTCGGTAAGCAGCTGGTTCAGGGTCTGCTCCCGCTCGTCGTTGCCGCCGTACTGCCCGGCGTTGCGCTTCTGGCCGATGGCGTCGATCTCATCAATGAACACGATGCAGGGCGCTTTTTCCTTGGCCTGGCGGAACAGGTCGCGCACCTTGGATGCGCCCATGCCCACAAACATCTCCACGAATTCCGAGCCGGACATGGAGAAGAAGGGCACGTTGGCCTCACCGGCCACGGCCTTGGCCAGCATGGTCTTGCCGGTGCCCGGAGGGCCAACCAGCAGGATGCCCTTGGGCATGGCGGCGCCGATCTGCCGGTATTTATCGGGGTTATGGAGATATTCCACGATCTCCGTCAGGTTCTCCTTGGCCTCGTCCTCGCCCGCCACGTCGGCGAACTTGATGCCCTCGGAGGACTTGACGTACACCTTGGCGTCGGACTTGCCCATGTTGAACATCATGGAGTTGCCGCCGCCCATTTTTTCCACCATTTTCCGGGACACAAACTGGCCGATGGCGATGAATACCACCAGGGGGAGCACCCAGCTGAGGATATCCATCAGCAGGGAGCTTTGCTCGATCTCCACGCCGGTGACGGACACCCCCGCATCCAGCAGGCGCTGGGTCAGGTCGCTGTCCGGCACCATGGCGGTCTTGTAGATGGTGCGCCCCTCCTTGTCGGTAAAGAGGATGCGGTTGTTCTGCTCCTGGATCTCCGCCTGGCCGACCTTCCCCTCCTGCACCATGGAGACGAAAGTGTTGTAATCCTCATCCTGGATCCTGTGCTCTGCCAGCCAGGGCATTGCCAGCATGTTAAACAGCATCAGCGCCATCAGGACGATGATGTAGTAGTATAACAGCGGCTTTTTCGGGTTTTTGACCTCGTTCATAGAGACTCCCTCCTATCTTTGTTACAGGGTAATTTTACCACACCGCCGGTGAAAAGCAACAGGGCCAAGCCGGGATTTTGAAAAAATTTAACAATTCCCGGTCAAAACAAACGGGGCCTGCCGCGTGTGCGGCAGGCCCCGGGGGGCAACATTATTGACTTAAATCCGCGTCACCTCGCTGCCCCCTCTGGGGGAAGTGCCGCAACAGCGGCAAAAGGGGTGTCGTTGGTATTTTTGAGCAGTTACCATTCAACGAGCCACACCCCCTCAGTCAGCCCTTACGGGCTGCCAGCTCCCCCATTGGGGAGCCAGAGATTTACTTATTCAAGTAAGCGTCGATGGCGGCTGCGCCCTTTTTGCCTGCGCCCATGGCCAGGATGACGGTGGCCGCGCCGGTGACGGCGTCGCCGCCGGCGAACACGCCCTCGCGGGTGGTCATCTCGTTCTCATTGACGATCAGGCAGCCCTTGCGGTTGGTATCCAGGCCGGGGGTGGTGGAGCGGATCAGGGGGTTGGGGCTGGTGCCCAGGGCCATGATCACGGTGTCCACATCCAGCACGAACTCGCTGCCGGGGATCTCCACGGGGCGGCGGCGGCCGGAGGCGTCAGGCTCGCCCAGCTCCATGCGGATGCACTTCATGCCGCAGACCCGGCCGTTCTCGTCACCGATGATCTCCACGGGGTTGCACAGGGTCTTGAACTCGATGCCCTCTTCCTTGGCGTGGTGCTGCTCTTCCTTCCGGGCGGGCATCTCGGCCTCGCCGCGGCGGTAGACGATGTACACCTTGTCCGCACCCAGACGCATGGCACAGCGTGCGCCGTCCATGGCCACGTTGCCGCCGCCCACCACGGCCACAGCCTTGGATTTGATCACGGGGGTATCGTAGCTCTCGTCGTAGGCCCGCATCAGGTTGGTACGGGTCAGGTATTCGTTGGCGGACATCACGCCCTTCAGGCTCTCGCCGGGGATGTTCATAAACATGGGCAGGCCCGCGCCTGAGCCGACGAACACGGCCTGGAAGCCCTGCTCAAACAGCTCGTCGATGGTCAGCACCCGGCCGATGACCATATTGGTCATCACCTTGACGCCCTGGGCCTCCAGCTTCCTGACCTCGTTGGCCACGATGTCCTTGGGCAGACGGAACTCGGGGATGCCGTACACCAGCACGCCGCCGGCGGTATGCAGGGCCTCGAACAGGGAGACCTCATAGCCCTTCTTGGCCAGGTCGCTGGCGCAGGTCAGGCCGGCAGGGCCGGAGCCGACCACGGCGACTCTCTTGCCATTGGAGGCAGCCTTCTCGGGCATGGCGTTGACATTCTCCCGGTACCAGTCGGCCACGAACCGCTCCAGGCGGCCGATGGCCACCGGCTCACCCTTGATGCCCCGGACGCAGTGGGATTCGCACTGCGTCTCCTGGGGGCAGACGCGGCCGGACAGGGCAGGCAGGGCGTTGGTGGAGGTGATGATCTCATAGGCGGCCCTGAAGTCGCCCTCGGCGACCTTGGCAATAAACTCGGGGATGCGCACATTGACGGGGCAGCCCTCCACACACTTGGGGTGCTTGCAGTTCAGGCAGCGGCCTGCCTCCTCCTGGGCCATCTCGGCGGTGTAGCCCAGGGCAACTTCCTTAAAATTCCGTGCACGAACCTGGGGATCCTGCTCGGGCATGGGGGTTTTGGTCAGAGTCATATTCGGCATAATCCAGATCCTCCTTATTTAATCAGTGCCTTGCCCATGGTTTCCATGCGGCAGACATGATCCTTGGCGACCTCGGCCTCCCGGTCGCGGTAGGTGACATTGCGGCTCATCAGCTCGGCGAAGTCCACCTTGTGGCCGTCGAACTCAGGGCCGTCCACACAGGCAAACTTGGTCTCGCCGCCCACGGTGACGCGGCAGCCGCCGCACATGCCGGTGCCGTCCACCATGATGGGGTTCAGGGACACCATCGTACGGACGCCGAAGGGCTCGGTGGTCTTGCAGACGAACTTCATCATGGGCACCGGCCCGATGGCCAGCACCTCGTCGTACTGGATGCCGCTCTCCAGCAGCTGCTGCAGCTTGACGGTGCCGAAGCCCTTCTCGCCGTAGGAGCCGTCGTCGGTCATCAGGTACAGATTGGTGGAGGCCTGCTTGAATTCGTCCTCCAGGATCACGATGTCCTTATTGCGGAAGCCGATGATCACATCCACAATGGCCCCCGCCTCCAGGAACGCCTTGGCAGCAGGCAGCGCAATGGCACAGCCCACGCCGCCGCCGACCACGCACACCCGCTTCTTGTTCTCCACCTCGGTGGGGCGGCCCAGGGGACCGACAAAGTCGTGGATGTAGTCGCCCTCGTTCAGCGCGCCCAGGGCATTGGTGGAGAAGCCCACCTTCTGGAAGATGATGGTGACGGTGCCCTTCTCCCGGTCGAAGCCGGCAATGGTCAGGGGCACGCGCTCGCCCTTCTCGTCAACACGGAAGATAATGAACTGGCCGGCCTTGGCTTTCTTGGCGACGTAGGGCGCCTCGATCTCCATCAGGGTGACGGCGGAGTTCAGTTCCTTTTTGCGAACGATCTTATACATATTGATATCCGTCCTTTTTGTCAAGTATTCGTTGGAAAATGGGGAACGACGTCATACTATATTATAACCGCACGGCCTTTATTTGTCAAAGGGATTCTTTTTACCTGGCTACACCATCTCCGCCATGTCCAGCACCAGGCGTTCTGTTTTCTCCCAGCCCAGGCAGGGGTCGGTGATGGACTTGCCGTAGACACCCTCGCCGATGTGCTGACTGCCGTCCACCAGGTAGCTTTCCACCATGAAGCCCTTTACCAGGCGGTGCACCTCCCGGCTGAACATCCTGCTTTGCAGCACCTCCTTGATGATCCGCCCCTGCTGGAACGGATCCTTGCCGGAGTTGGCGTGGTTGGTATCGATGACGGCGGCGGGGTGCAGCAGGCCGCTTTTTTCATAGCATTCGTGGAGGAACACCAGATCCTCATAGTGATAGTTGGGACGGGGGTTGCCGTGCTTGTTGGTGTAGCCCCGCAGGATGGCGTGGGCATAGGGGTTGCCCTTGGAGGTGGCCTCCCAGCCGCGGTAGATGAAGGTATGGCTGTGCTGGGCGGCGTTGATGGAATTCATCATCACGGAGATATCGCCCCCGGTGGGATTCTTCATGCCCACCGGCACGCTGATGCCGGAGCTGGTCAGCCGGTGCTGCTGATCCTCCACGCTCCGCGCACCCACCGCCACATAGGCCAGCAGGTCATCCAGATACTTGTAATTCTCGGGATAGAGCATCTCATCCGCCGCCGAGAAGCCGGTCTGCCGCAGCACCTGCATGTGCAGCTCCCGGATGGCGATCAGCCCCTTCAGCATGTCCGGGGCGGCGTCCGGGTCCGGCTGGTGGAGCATGCCCTTGTACCCCGCGCCGGTGGTGCGGGGCTTGTTGGTATATACCCGGGGGATGATGAAGATCCGATCCTTCACCTGCTCCTGTAATTCCCGCAGCCGGTTCACGTAGTCCAGCACACTGTCCTCCCGGTCAGCCGAGCACGGCCCGATAATCAGCGCAATGCGGTCATCCTCCCCGGCGAGGATCCGCTTCAGCTCCCCGTCCCGCTCCAGGAAAGAGCGGCGCATCTGCTCCGTCACGGGATACTCCTTCTTCAGATCAGCGGGGATGGTCAGCTTCCGCTTGAAATCCATGTTCATCATATTCTCAAAGAACGCCCTTTCTCTTTGTCTTTGGGAAAAGTATAGCGCCATTTTCCCGAAAGTTCAACCGGAATTATTCCCAGGCGACCCTGAGGGGCGCGCAAAAAGGCGTTGCATTTTCCCGGCATCCTTGCTATGATGGGGGCATCCATTATTTGGAAAGGAGACACAACATGAGCAGGATTCAATTTGACCCGAAGCAGATGGAACGGATCCAGGAATTTCTGGAGAGCATCCCGGAGCCCAGTACCATGACCCCGGAGCAGCTGGAGGCCTACCAGGAGAAGGTGGAGGACGCCATCGACACCCTGAACGACCTGGAGCCGCGGGATGAAAACAGCGAGGTCTACGACGAGTGGGCCGACCTCCACGAGGATCTGGAGGATATGCTGGACGAAATTCAGGACTGCCTTTAAGAACGAACGCGTCCGCGGGGGTGTTTTGGCCCCCGCGGCGTTTGTTTTTTATCAAACTGTGAACATTCCTCCCATGTTTTGTGAACTTTAGCACTCACATCTTGACAGTGCTAAAATCCGTGCTATAATACAGGTGTTCCTTGAGAGAGGAACGGTAACAAAAGGAATTCGCCGGGAGGCGGCGGCAAGGCCGCCCCGAAAAGCAAGACGGATTCGAATGGAGGAATGACTTATGTTGCCTAGCATTTTTGGTGAGAACCTGTTTGATGATTTCTTTGCTGATCCCTTTGGCCTGATGAGCGCCAACCGCACCGATGAGGCGCTGTACGGGAAGCATGCACGCAATATGATGAAGACGGATGTGCGGGAGTTGGACGGCTCCTATGAGCTGGACATTGACCTGCCCGGCTTCAAGAAGGACGAGATCAGCGTGGACCTGAAGAACGGCTACCTGACCATCGGCGCCACCAAGGGCGTGGACAAGGACGAGAAGGATAAGAACGGCAAGTATATCCGCCGGGAGCGTTACGCCGGCGTTTGCAGCCGCAGCTTCTACGTGGGCAATGTGGTCCGCCCGGAGGACATCTCCGCCAAGTACGAGGACGGCATTCTGAAGCTGTCCGTCCCCAAGACGGTGAAGAAGGAGCTCCCCGAGACCACCAGCGTGGAGATCCTGTAAATCTGTAAAACAGAATATTTGGCGCGCCGCAAATGCGGCGCGCCAATTTTTTACTCTGTATAGGATTTCAGGAATGCCTCCGCCAGCGCGATCAGATCGGCGTCGGTGGGGGCGTTGCCGTTTTTGGCGTCATTGAGCTGGGCTCCCAGCGCGGCAATGCCTGTTTTCACCGGGAAGCGGACCACATCCGGCTCCATTTCCACCAGGGGTACGTCGCTGTCGGTGGGCAGGAGATCAGGCAGCTTGCCGGACTGCTGGGCACCGGCCCACAGCGCCCGGACGGAGCCGACGGTGCGCACCGGCCATCCCTCCATGGGGGTGAAGGGCCATTCCGCGTTCAGCATGTCCCGGCCCTGCTCCCACTGGGCATCCTCCGTCAGGAACTGCCGCAGGAATTCGTAGGCCAGCTCCGGGTCTTCACAGCCGCTGCCCACCGCGCCGTAATATGTAACCAGCGCAAGGGTATCCCCGGCGGTGGTGCGCAGGGGATGCATGGACACGCTCTGGCCGGAAACCCTGGCTGCCGCCAGGAAATTCAGCGCATCCGCGATCACGCCGCGATAAACAGGGGCGGCGGATGCGGCATCAAAATCAAAAAAGTCGAAGCGGCTGGGATAAGCGTTGTCCCCGCCCAACAGCGCGATCAGCGCCTGGTAGTCCTTCAGAAAAGAAGCCAGCTGCTGCGCAGTCAGGGCATCCTCCCCGCTGCCCGGCAGATCGGAAAAGGCGCTGCTGCCCATGGAGCGTATCTGACGTGCCAGCTCCACGTTCCCGTCCTCCACCGCCTGACGCATGATGACATCCACAGGCTGATCCAGAAGTTCCGGCGTGATTCCGGCATCGGGCAGCTTTTCGTCAAAGGCATAGAGCGCCATCACAGTATAGCGCAGAGGCAGGACATATCTGGCCCCGTCCGGCACACCGGCATCCATCACCGCCGTGTTCAGCGCCTCCACACCCAGCCCGGCGTCGCGCTGATAGTATTCGCTCACATCGGCAAAGCTGCCTGCCGCCATGGCTGCTGGAACGTCCGGGAAGATCGGGTCGATTTCACGGTAGGTGTATTGCAGGGGCTGATCCAGGGCCAGGACGGTGCCAGTGGGCAGCAGGTACAGGTCCGGCCCTGCGCCGCTTTCGATCTTCCGGCGCAGCTCCCGCAAGTATTCCGCCCGCTCCGCTTCCTTGTTGGGCAGGATATCCATGCGGATGGAAACCTCCGGGTTCGCCTGACAGAACGCATCGATCTGGGCGCGCACCGCCCCGTTCATTCCATTTTCGGCGGTCTCCTCCGTCACCAGCCAGAGGTCGACCCCCTCCGCCCCGGCCCCCTGGGCGGCAACGCCCATCACCAGAGCAGCACACAGCGCCAGCACCAACGCACGGCGCAATAAATTCATTCTCATAACATTACCTCCTTTAAATTTCATCGGCTTCCTTCGGATCCGTTTTTCCTCACATTCACCTCCTTCCAGTTTGCTACATTCTATCGGCATTTTTACAGCATGTCAAATTAAGAACGCTTTAAGATAATGGTTTCCCTGGAAAATTAAGGATATTTTAATAATTAGCGATCAAAAAAGCGTCTTTTCCCGCGCCGAGTTTCCGGCCCAGGCGGCACGCAAATGTTGTCAAGTCAGCATAACCCATAAGGCCCGTTGAATGGACCGCAGTCCGACATGATCGTAGGGGACGGAGTGCATTCCATTCAACGTACACCGCCAATTTACGATCCCTACATAGAAATTTGTTGAAAAATGCCCGGAGGGATATTCCAATTTGGGTGAAAATAGAGTAGAATATATTTTTAATCATTTCTCTTGATTGGAGCCATGCAGACATGATGGAACGAAACAGGATCGCCCGGCTTTTGTGCCTGGCGCTGTGCTGGCTGGTGCTGGCGGGGGCGGTGCCCGCGAGGGCGGAGGAGCCGCTGGCGCTGGCCAGCCAGGCGGCGGTGCTGCTGGACGCGGACACCGGCACGGTGCTGTACGAAAAGAATATGCACCAGGCACTCTACCCGGCCAGCATCACCAAGCTGATGACCGCGCTTCTGGCGGTGCAGAGCCTGGAGCCGGAGCAGGTACTTACCGTTTCCCAGACTGCGGTGAACGCGGTGCCCCGCAGCTCCTCCCACATCTCCCTGCTGCCGGGGGAGCAGCTGACCGCGGAGCAGGCGCTGTATGCCATCGGCATGGAGTCCGCCAACGACGCCGCCAATGTGCTGGCCGAGGCGGTGGCGGGGAGTCTGGCGGCCTTTGCGGAGCAGATGACGGAGGCGGCCCAGGCCCTGGGGGCCACGGACACCCATTTTTCCAACGCCAACGGCCTGCCGGACAGCACCCACACCACCACCGCCTACGATATGGCTCTGATCACTGCCGCCGCCTGGAAGCAGGAGGGGCTGGCCCGCTACTTCAACACCGTCAGCTATACCCTGCCCGCCACCAATCTCTCCGCCGCCCGGAGCTTCCAGAACAAGGACCGGCTCCTGGCCGGAGGACAATACTATTACGAGGGCGTGCAGATGGCCAAAACCGGCTGGACCTCCAGCGCCCAGGGCACCTTCGCCGCCGTGGTGCAGCGGGACGGGGTCACACTGGTGGCGGTGACCATGAAATCCCCCCTGCTGGAGGATAAGTACAAGGATGCCCACAAGCTGCTGGACTACGGCTTTTCCCACTATTGCCGGGTGACGGTATCCGGGGAGCTGATTGCCGCCGGACAGGACCTGGAGGACTTTACCCCCAGGGCGGGGCAGCAATTCTCCTATTTGATCCCGGCGGATATGTCCATGGAGGACATCCGCTACACCGTGACGCTGCCGGAGAACGCGGACGCCCGGGCGCTGCGGCGCACCGCCGCCGTCACCGCCACGCTCCATGAGCTGCGGCTGCCGGACGCGGAGCTGGAGCTGGAGCGCCCGCCCAAACCCCGGGAGGCCTTCACCCTGGCGGAGCTGCTGCAAAACCCCTCCGTCACCCTGGAGGGCGTGCCCCGCGCCGCGCGCATCGTCATTGCGGCGGCCGCGCTGGCGCTGATCGTCCTCATCCTGCTCTGGCTTCACCGCCAGCTCAAGCGTCACCGCCGCCGCCGTCATCTCAAGGCAAAGATCCGGCGGATGAAGAAAAAGATGGAGCCATAAAAAATCCGCGGCCCCCAACGGAGGCCGCGGATTTTTTTACTGTATCAGAGCTTCCTTAGAAATCGCACTTCTTGGCAATGAAGTCCTTCAGCTCGCTGATGGGGATGCGCACCTGCTCCATGGTGTCGCGGTCGCGGACGGTGACGCAGTTATCGGCGGGGGTGTTCTCGTCGCCCACGGTCTGGAAGTCCACAGTGATGCACAGGGGGGTGCCGATCTCATCTTCCCGGCGGTAGCGCTTGCCGATGGAGCCGGCGTCGTCAAAGTCCACCATGAAGTCGTGCCTCAGCATCTTATAGATTTCCTCGGCCTTGGGGGACAGCTTCTTGGACAGGGGCAGCACCGCCGCCTTGAAGGGTGCCAGGGCCGGATGCAGGTGCAGCACGGTACGGATGTCGGGATTGCCCTTCTTATCCTGGCCGACTACCTCTTCGTCGTAGGCCTCGCACAGGAAGGCCAGCGCCACCCGGTCGCAGCCCAGGCTGGGCTCGATGACGTAGGGGATATAGTGCTCGTTCTTCTCCTGGTCGTAGTATTCCAGGCTCTTACCGCTGGCCTCCTGATGGCGGCCCAGGTCGTAATTGGTGCGGTCGGCAATGCCCCACAGCTCGCCCCAGCCGGAGCCGAAGGGGAACTGATACTCGATATCGGTGGTGGCCCGGGAATAGAAGGCCAGCTCCGCAGGCTCATGGTCGCGCAGGCGCAGGCTCTCCTCCTTGATGCCCAGGCTGATGAGCCAATTCTTGCAGTAGTCCTTCCAGTAGGCGAACCACTCCAGATCGGTGCCCGGCTGGCAGAAGAATTCGCACTCCATCTGCTCAAATTCCCGGGTACGGAAGGTGAAGTTGCCCGGGGTGATCTCATTGCGGAAGGCCTTGCCCACCTGGCAGACGCCGAAGGGCAGCTTGCGCCGGGTGGTGCGCTGGATGTTGGCAAAGTTGACGAAGATGCCCTGAGCGGTCTCCGGCCGCAGATACACGGTGGAGGAGGAATCCTCGGTGACGCCGATCTGGGTCTTGAACATCAGGTTGAACTTGCGGATGGGGGTGAAATTGTGCTTGCCGCAGTTGGGGCAGACTACCTCGTCGTGGGCGGCGATAAAGGCGTCCATCTCCTCAAAGCTCATGGCGTCCACGTTCACCGCGCCGCCTGCCTCGCAGGCCTCGATCAGCTTGTCCGCCCGCTGCCGGGAGCCGCAGCCCTTGCAGTCCACCAGGGGATCGGAGAAATTGCCCACGTGGCCGGTGGTGACCCAGGTGGTGGGGTTCATCAGGATGGCGGCGTCCAGGCCCACATTGTAGTCGGACTCCTGGACGAACTTCTTCATCCACGCCTTTTTCACATTGTTCTTGAACTCCACGCCCAGGGGGCCGTAGTCCCAGGCGTTTGCCAGACCGCCGTAGATCTCGGACCCGGCATACACAAAGCCCCGGCTCTTGCACAGATTCACAATCATGTCCAAGGTCTTTTCACTGTTCTTCATTTTATTTCCTCCTGCTTTTGTAGTTATCGTTGCCCTTTCAGGGGAGGCTGGTTGATTTTACCCCGCCATTATACGTTAGAAGCTCCTATAAATCAAGGGTTTTCTGCATCCAGGGGGGCATAATCGGGGCCAAGGTCGGCGGCCATCATCTGGTAGATCTGCTCGCCGATATCGGTGGCGGTGCGGCCCTGCATTTCCTCCACGGAGATCACGTCCAGCAGGTGCAGCTCGATGGGGGTGCTGCGCAGATGCAGGATATTGCCCACCACCTTGTCCGTGCCCTGGATGGTGCACACCACGATGGGCACCTTTGCCTTGGTGGCGATCTTCAGCGCGCCGCTGCGGAAGTGCATCAGGTGATGGTTCTTGCTGATGTATCCCTCCGGGAACACGGCGATGGATACCTCGTCCTCCCGGATGAGCTGGACGCATTTGAGGATGGTCTTCAGCGCCTCCCGGTCGTTTTCCCGATTGATCAGCTGCGCCATCAGCTTGTGCATCAGCTTGCCGATGATGAACATATCGTTATTCTCCCGCTTGGAGATGAACGCCAGCTGGCTCTGCTGGAAATAGGCATAGAGCACCACCGGGTCCAGCTCGAAAAGATGGTTGCACACCAGCAGGAACCGGCCCTCCTTGGGGGTCTTTTCCAGGCCGCGGGTGTGCACCTTCATCCGCAGGAAGGGGATGATGGCCTCGGCATACAGATAGGTCACCTTGCGGAAGAAGGGATCGTCATGCTCCTGGGGCACGGAGGTGTCTACCCGGCTGCACAGGATGAAAATAAACAGGAATGCCAGCAGAAACGCCAGCAGGAAGCCCCCGATAAAGCCCACCGGCAGGAGCCACAGCCAGGCCAGGCTCCCAAAGCCCCCGGCCAGAAGGCAGATCCCCACCGCCGCAATTGCGGCAAACACCAGCATGCTTGCGTATAACATAATATCTCTTCTCCTCTTATTCCCGCTGCCGCGCAAATGGGTGCGGTTTTACCCTTCAGGGTGTCTTTTCTCCGCGCTCACGATTTATAAAGTAATAGTATACTCGATTCCTTCGCCAAAAACAAGTCAAAAAATTTTTATGCAGTCTAAAAAAACAGGGCTTTGACAAAATGACGAAAACGAGGCCTTGAAAAAAGCATCCTCGGTGAATTTGCCTGTGGAGGCATTGACAGGGGGACATCCATCCCATAAAATAGGGGTTGCATAGGTGCAGGAGCACCAGCCGCTTCTGCTGGGAATGAAAAGGTAAGGGCAACACCGCACAATTTGGCAAGAAGCCCCAGCCTGGATTTTTGGCTCAA
>USEU01000037.1 GCA_900553805.1 uncultured Eubacteriales bacterium | reverse complement strand
CAGTATTCCTTCGTTTTCCAAACTTTGAATTGAGCCAAAAATCCAGGCTGGGGCTCCTTGCCAAATTGTGCGGTGTTGCCCAAATGCTGAGATACCGTTTGACAAAATGGGAAATAGGGATTTACAACGGGGGAGCCCCATGTTATAATGCTCAAACCAATGAAAAAACACATTTTTTTCACGGCGGAGGATATCCAAAATGGCACAGACAAAGCGCATTACCGATATGACCCAGGGCAGCCCCCTGAAGCACATCGTCAGCTTTACGCTGCCGCTCATGGTGGGCGATATTTTTCAGCTATTATACAATCTGGTGGATTCCGTGGTGGTGGGCAACTACGTGGGCGCGGACGCCCTGGCGGCGGTGGGCACCTGCGGCAGTCTGGGCTTCCTGTTTTTCGCCCTCAGCTCGGGGCTTGCCATCGGCATCGGAATTCTGGCGGCCCAGTATTTCGGCGCGAAGGATGACAAAATGATCCGCGCCACCGTGGCCAATTCCAACTATGTGCTGGCGGTCACCGGCACGGCGGTGAGCCTGCTGGGCTTTTTCCTCGCCCCCTGGCTGCTGCACCTGCTGAAGGTGCCGGAGGGGATCTTCCCCATGTCCCTTTCCTATCTCCGGGTGACCAGCCTGGGCGTGGTGGCGGTGGCGCTGTACAACGGCGTGGCATCCCTGCTGCGGGCGCTGGGCGATTCCCAATCCCCCCTGTATTTTCTGATCCTGTCCTGCTTTTTGAATATCGCGCTGGACCTGCTCTTTGTGCTGAAACTCCAGATGGGGGTGTACGGCGTGGGCCTGGCGACGGTCATCTCCCAGGTGTTTTCCTTTGTGATCAGCGCCGTCTATGCCGTGACCCGGGTCTCCTATTTCCGTCTGAGCCGCCAGGAGTGGCGGCCCCAAAGGCAGATCATTCTGCGCTGCCTGCGCCTGGGCATCCCCATGGCCCTGCAAAGCGCTCTGATCGCCGTGTCCAGCATGGTGCTCCAGGGGGTGGTCAACAGCTTCGGCCAGACGGTGATGGCCGCCTACACCGTGGTGGGCAAGGTGGAGCAGATCGTGCAGATGCCCTATAACGCCCTGGGCGCGGCCATCACCAGCTTCGCCGGGCAGAACCTGGGCGCGGGAAAGGTCGACCGGGTAAAGCAGGGCTACAAGGTCTCCTGGCTGATGGTGCTGGCATTCAGCATTGCCATGATCCCGTTCTTCTTCCTGCTGGGCGGCTGGACGGCTGGCTGCTTCGTAAAGGACAAGGATGTGATCGCCATGGGCGCGCGGGCGCTGCAAATTGACTGCCTGTTCTATTTCCCTCTGGGCATGATCTATGTTCCCCGGAGCCTGATCAACGGCTGCGGGGACACCCGCTTCAGCCTGATCAACGGCACCTCGGAGGTGGTGTGCCGCATCCTCTTTGCCTCTGTGCTGACGCGCATCCCCGCCGTCGGCTACTGGGGCGTCTGGCTCACCCAGGGCCTGACCTGGACCGTCAACGGCCTGGTCTGCATCCACCGCTACGTCAAGGGCAAGTGGCAGCACCTGACCCTGGTAGACGAAGCGTAACGCCGGGTGTTTCTGACAGGAATCGCGTCATGGCAACACCGCGCAATTGTGTCTGCGAGCCGCAGCCGTCTTTTTGCCAAATTGTGCGGTGTTGCCTTATTTTTCTTTTGCGACAAAATTCATCGGACTTCGACGTGTTCGAATGATATGATACACGGGCACGGCACGGGCGGATCACCCAGTGCGTGAAGAAAGGATGAACTCCATGGATTATCGAGATCAGATTCAGGAAATTCTGCTGGGCAGAAGCATTGTGGAGGCGGCAAAGGAGGGACTGGCCCTCTGGGTGGATGGCTTTCAGGCGGTGCAGGAGGCATATCGGTCGGCCCTGCGGGGGTTTGAGGAAGAGGAGGACAAGCTGGCAAAGCGGCTGGCGGAGGCCGTCGACCGGCAGTGCGCGTCGCTGCTTTTTTTCGCGGGGGTGCAGGGGCTGCAAATGAACCTGACCCACTTCCAGTGCCCCATGACGCCCAACTGCACCTGGCCCCAGGTGGACGGCGAGGATTTCCTGCGCCTGGGACTGGCCGAGGAAATGCCCGGCTACGCGGAGGCCGAGCGGGAGATCGACAGCCTGACCGAGGCGCTGAAGGAGCGCTCCCCGGTGGAGGCAGTGAAGGAATACCGCACGATGCTGGAAACCGCCGGCATGCGCCTGGCCCACTACTGGGGCTACCTGCTGGGCAACGACATTCTCCCCCTCTGCACCCCCGGCTACCGCCCGGATGCCGCGCTGGATGTCCGCTACCGCCATATGCTGGAGACCCACTTCGGCAGGGCATCCTGAACCCTGCACTGTACATTGAAAGGACCTGCTTCGAAGCAGGTCCTTTTCGTCACTTGTTGGATCGGGCAAGTCGCTCCAGAACGTCCTCCGGGCGGGCACATTGGGTGGGGTAGCGCAGGCGCAGGGGCTGGGCGGCGGAGCACACCAGGTAGGGGTGGGCGACGGAATCCAGCAGGGGAATGTCGTTGTAGTTGTCACCGAAGGCCATGGCCTCCTCCGGCGCGATGCCCAGCGCCCGGTACAGGGCGTTCATGCCGGCGGCCTTGTCCGCCAGGGTGAAGTCCAGCCAGCATTTGCCTGCGATGGCCACCCGGAAGCGCCCCTCCCATTTGGGCCGCAGCAGCGGCTCCACCCGCTCCGCACCGGGCAGATAGTAGGCGGAGATCTTGACGAAATCCTCCGGCATATCCTCCGGGCGGGGCAGCAGCGTTACGTTATTCCCCACAAAATAGCGGATGTGGTCCGCGTATGCCGATGTTTTTGGGCACAGATAGCTCATATTCGCCCCGGAGATCAGCAGCTCGCAATCGGGGACGGCGAGGATATCCCGGCACAGCGCCAGACAGACCGCGCGGTCAATGACGGTTTTGGACAGCAGCCGCCCTCCGGGGGCGTAGACCACCGCGCCGTTTTCGCAGATAAAATGCATCCGCTCCGCCAGGGGGGCGAAGAGGCGCAGCAGGCTCTTATACTGCCGCCCGCTGGCGGCGCACACGGCCACCCCGGAATCCAGCAGCCGCCGGGCGGCGTCAAAGAACCGGGGGCTGATCTCTGTTTCCCCGTTTTGCAGCAGGGTGCCGTCAATGTCGGAAGCGATCAACTTGATCATACGCTGCTCCCTTACCGGCTGGAAAGCTGGTACTCCGACGGGGAGATACCGGCGTATTTCTTGAATGTGGCGGAAAAATAGGCAATGTCCCGGTAGCCCACCTGCTCGGCCACCTCGTAGACCTTCACCCGGCAGTCCTTCAGCAGCTCCATGGCCTTGTGGATGCGGTAGCGGGTGAGGTAATTGAGCAGGGTATAGTCCGTTTCCTTCTTAAACGTGTGGCTCAGATAGCCCTCGCTGATGTTCAGGCTCTGGGCCACGGTGCCCACGCTGATATCCGGCTCGTTGTAGTGCTTGCTGATATAGTCCATGGCCTCCAGCACGTATTTGCTCTTGTCCCCCTTGCGGGCCGCGCCGATGGGGGTGGCCTCGGCGGCGGGCCGGCGGCGCTGCTGGATGCGGGTGACGGCATTTTCCAGGTCGCCGTCGTGGAAGGGCTTGAGCAGATAGTCCACCGCTCCCAGCCGCAGAGCGCTCTGGGCATAGGCAAAATTATCGTAGGCAGTCAGAATAATGACATAGGCGGTGCAGCCCTCCGCCCGCAGGGCGGTGAGCATTTCGATGCCGTCCATCTGGGGCATTTTCAGGTCGGTGATGATCAGGCTCGGCTCCAGGCGGCGGGCGGCCTCCAGGCCCTGCGCGCCGTTGGTAGCCTCGCCCACCACCACGCAGTCCAGCGCCGCCCAGTCCACCGTGAGCACAATGCCCTTGCGGATCATTTCCTCGTCTTCAACAATCAGCACCTTCAGCATTCTTGTTCCTCCTCATAGCGGATGGGCAGGGTGGCGGTGACCTTTGCGCCCACGCCGCCGTCTCCGCAGTCCAGGAACAGACCGCAGTGCTCTCCGTAGTTCCTGCGCAGAATCATATCCACATTATATAGTCCCAGGTGGCCTTTTGCAAGCCCCTCATCCCGGCCGTAGGGCTGGCCCAGCATTTCCGGGGGGAAGCCCCGGCCGTTGTCCGTCACGGTGATTTGCAGCAGCCCCGTTTCCACCCGGGCGCTGACCCGGATGGTGCTGCCGGAAAGTCCGTCAATGCCGTGGAGGATGGCGTTCTCCACGATGGGCTGCAGGATCATTTTGGGTACCATGCAGTCGTACAGCTCCTCCGGGATGTCCTCGCCGAAGGTGAAATCGTCGGACAGGCGGATCTTCTGAATTTCAATATAGCGGTGCAGGATCTCCACCTCCCGGTACAGGGGCACGAATTCGTCCGCGGAGATACAGAAGCGCAGAATGTCCGCCAGGTTGGTGGCCATCATGGCAACCTGAGGCACCTTGTTGATCTTGCTGATCCATTTCATGGTGTCCAGGGTGTTGCACAGGAAGTGGGGGTTCAGCTGGGCCTGGAGCATCCGTATCTGGGCCTGGTTCAGCTCCTGCTGATTGGTCAGCAGCTCCTGCCGGTTGGCGCTGAGGGCGTGAACCATCTGGTTGAACTGGTCGGCCAGCTGGCCGAATTCATCCTGCCGGTCCACGGGGAGCTGGGTCTCCAGCTTGTCCTGCCGCACCTTGCCGAAGGCGGCCATCAGCCGCTCCAGCGGGGCGGCAATCTGGCGGCTCAGGGGGAGGCTGACCAGAGCGGAGATGAAGATACACACCAGCACGCACAGGCTCCCCGCCGTGTACAGCAGCCGCACGGTGGTGGAGGTGAACATCTTCGGCTGGCGCAGCACCAGGTTCAGCCCGGTGGCATCATGGCGGGCGAAGGAATATACATAGCTGCCATCCTCCGGGAAGCTGCCCTCCAGCATGGACTGGCGCAGCTGGGGGGCCAGCATCAGGGTCAGGTTGGTCTGGGAGCCGTAGATGGGACGGAAGAACCGGCTGAGCACCAGTACGTCGCTCTGGACATACTTGCCGTCCAGCAGCACATGGAACCCGGCGGAATACAGCCGCATCACCAGATACCCGGTGCAGCCGTCCTCCGCCTCCAGCCGGATGCCGGCCAGCAGCAGGGCGGAGGCGGTGTCCGCCGGATTCTCCGTGGCGTAATATACCGGCTCCCCCTGGGCCTGGGCCGCCCCGTAGAGCACGCCCCAGTCCGTGGGCAGGTCCTGGGAGACGGTGCCGCGGGTGGAGTAGCGGCACACGCCCGCAATGTCATACAGGTCAAAGACCGCCAGATTCCGCCAGCTGTCCGTGGCGTCAAAGAGCAGATTGTTTATCTGGATCCGGCTGCCCACCCCGGAGCCAAGAGCGTGGATGGCCGTCTCGCTGTCCATCAGGCGCTCCGCCGCGCCGGTGACGGCCTCCCGGATGTTGTCCAGGCTCTGGCAGAGCACGGCGGACTGCTCCGCCATGTCCTCCCGGGCCTTGTTCTGCATCCGCAGGCGTGTGATCTGCACCATCAGCGCCGTGCAGATCAGCAGCGGGATCAGGGAGGCCAGCAGCATGGCCGCAAAGAGCCGGTGGCGGAAGGAACCCTTCAGCGTCTTCATTGCGCGCCCTCCTTTACCGCGTTGCTCCAGGCCTTCAGGATCTCGCTGCGGCTGCGGGCGGCCCAGGGAATGTCATAGTCCACCAGGATCAGGTCGTCCATGCCGGGCAGCGTGTCCGACAGGGCAATGTCCTGCCGGACGCTGCGGCGGTAGAACCGGCTGCCCAGCATCTCCTGCACCGCCCGGCTCAGGGTGAAGTCCAGAAATTTCAGGGCGTTGTCCCGGTGGGGCGCACCCAGGAGCACGGCGGTGCCGTCCGGCACGCAGCTGGTGCCCTCCTTGGGGTACACCAGGGCCAGGTTGTCCCCGGCGGCAATGCGCTGAAGGGCCGTCTCCTCCAGGGTGACGCCCACCAGCTTTTCCCCCCCGGCCACCTGGGTCAGGACCTGGCCGGAGGAATCCAGCTGCTGCCCGGCCAGATTCCGGGCGATGGCCGCGGTCAGATCCTGGCCGCAGCCCTGCCAGACCGTGGCCACGGCGGTAAAGGAAGAGGCGGACTTGGTGGGGGCGGCGAAGGCGATCTCTCCGTAAAACTCCGGCTTGGCCAGGTCCGCCCACCCGGTCAGCTCGGCCGGGTCCACCAGCATGGGATTGTAGATCAGCACCACCGGCAGGGCGGAGAAGGGCGTCCAGGCGTCCTCCGGCTCCCGCAGGGCGGGGGAGATCTGGTCACAGTCGGCGCACCGGGCACTTTCAAACAGGTCCCGGTAGCTCTCCAGGCTCTCCACGCCGCCGCCGAACATCACGTCGGCCTGGGGGTCGAACTGCTCCGCGCGCAGCTGCTCCAGCAGCTCGTTGCTGCCCCCGGTGACCAGCTCCACCCAGATGCCCGTCCGCTCCTCAAATTCCCGGATGATGGGGCGGTACACCTCCTCCTTGTGGGAGGTATACACCACCAGCCGGTTCTCCTCCGGCGTCAGCGTCTCCTGCACCGCCTGCCCCCCGCACCCAACCAGCAGCAGGCAGACAAGCAGCGTCAATATCACGATCTTCTTCATAGGTTCTCCTTAAATCTAAAAGCGCTTAGCGTCCCCTGAAAGGTTTAGCAGGTGTATACAACTGCTTCATGCGAAGCTGAGCTGGCAGGCCCAAAGGGCAAATCCCCCCAGCGCCCCTGAAAGGTTTAGCGGGTGTAGCCGTCCTCGACGGCGTACAGCCGCTTAATGCAGAGCTGAGCTGCCGCCGCAGCGGCTGAGGGGTGCGGTAAGCACCCGCGTTTTTATGAAATCCCGGGCGAATTCCAAATGGTATTCTGCGTACCGCCGGAAACCCCTCCGGCGCTGTTGCGCCGTCCTCCCCTTTCAGGGGAGGTAAGGAGGAGCTACTGCACGAATTATATCATTGGTCAATGCGTTTTGCATCCTGTTTTGTAAAAAAAGCTGAAACGAACAAAAAATATCAGAATCGTCAACTTCAATTTGTGAATAGTGCTGCTATAATAAACATGTACACAGGGGGCTGTCCCCCTGGCGTCCGAAATTTTTATTCAGGAGGAAACACTGATATGAAGAGAATCATTGCGATGCTGCTGGCAGTGTGCATGGTCATGGGTATGGCCGTTTATGCCGCCGGTACCGCCTCTGCCGAGGATGATGTGAAGTCCATCATCGCCCAGGCACAGGACATGACCCTGGAAGAGCTGGCCAAGAAGGCCATCGAAGAGTCCAACGGCAAGATGTTCTACGGCGTGGGCAACTCCAGCCGCGGCAAGAGTGCCCTGCCTCTGTTCATTGAGTACCTGCAGACCATCGACCCCAACTACACCATGGAGTTCGAGTGGCAGCAGCCCAAGAACAACAAGATCTTCGACCAGCTGACCGCTGACTCCCTGAAGCCCACCGGCACCTTCGCCATGACCCTGATCCAGGACGGCAACCAGATCGAGTCCAAGATGGTTCAGACCGGCATCCTGGATACCTTTATCCCCAAGGACTGGGCCGAGGCCAACGGCACCACCGCCGCTGACTACGAGGGCTTCCTGCCCCTGCAGACCCTGAACAAGGTGTTCGAGTACAACTGCACCGGCGACAAGACCTATGACAACTGCTGGGACTTCGTGGCCGAGGGTGAGCATGGCCTGTTCATGGACATCGACTCCGAGATCGTCGGCAAGAACTTCCTGTACATGCTGACCGAGGACACCTACGCCGCCTGGCTGCGGGAAGCCTATGAGGCTCTGCCCGCCGACGAGCAGGCTTACTTCGCTCCCGTGATCGAGGAGATGGAAGTTGACGCCGAGGACCTGGGCCTGGGCGAGGACGGCGCTTACGCTCTGGCTTGGATCAAGCTGTGGGTCGAGAGCTACTCCGCACAGACCGACGACGGCCCCATCTGCAACACCCTGGTCTCCGACTCCGCTACCGATCAGTTCGGCTTGCTGGTTTACTCCAAGCTGCGCTCCGTGGAAGAGTCCGACTCCGTTTCCGTTAACAACGTGAAGGTCGCCGCTTATCAGGACGGCTACGAGGGCATCGGCGGCTATGGCTACTGCCATTACCTGTTCGTCACCGACAACTCTCCTCTGCCCTGGACTGCCTGCGCTTTCATCGCCTACATGACCTGCACCGTGGACGGCTTCTCCGCCTGGGGCAAGGACATGGGCGGCTACTCCTCCAACCCCACCGTCGCTGCTGACAACGAGGCCAAGTTCCACCACATGACCGGCGGCATGGCTGAGGACGGCACCACCGTGGAGTTCGCTGCCAAGAACGACGCCGGCTACGACTGGTGGACCACCACCGGCAAGCTGGTTCTGGAAGACCCCGAGTACTGCGCATCCGTTGCCTTCACCGTGGGCAGCTGGATTGAGATGCTGGACAAGTACAGCGCCGACTAATCAACCGTTCGGGCGCTGAGGGCACTCAGTTCTAAGGGATCTCTGAAAAAGAGCTTCCCGAATTAATCGCAAATCAGGCGCCTCTGGAAAGTGAACTCTCCCAGAGGCGCCCATTTTTAAGATGTCCCTTTCAGGAGCCTGCCTGGGGCGGGCAGGCTCCTGAAAGGGATGAGTAAAGGAGCGCGCCATGAATAAAAATCAGACTCTTGCGGCCAGTCCCTTTCGGATCTGGCTGAACAAGGTGGGGACATTCCTGTCCAAGCCTTATAATGTGATCCTTCTGGTGCTGGGTATCGTGGTGACCATCACCACTGTCGCGCCCATCGTGGCCATCGTCAAGGATACCCTCACCATCCACCCGGGCACCATCGATGCCCACCTCACCGGCAAGGCCAGCGGCTATACGCTGGTGAACTACATCGATCTGTTCACCAGCAGAATGGCAAAGAAAAATCTGTGGACGCCCCTGCTCAATACCGTGTATCTGGCAGTGGGCACCTGCATCGTGTCCATTCTCTTCGGCGGTATTTTCGCTTTTTTGATCACCAGGACCAACCTGGCCTGGCGGAAATACCTCAGCTCCATCTTCATCTTCCCCTACATCATGCCCCAGTGGACCCTGGCCGTGGTGTGGCAGAACCTGTTTAACTCCAATGCCGTCACCCGCACCTCCAACGGCCTGCTTGCCAGCCTGTTCGGCATCACCATGCCGAAATGGTGGTGCCAGGGGCTGTTCCCCAGCCTGGTGGTGCTGGGC
This sequence comes from uncultured Eubacteriales bacterium, assembly GCA_900553805.1. Classification (GTDB taxonomy): domain Bacteria; phylum Bacillota; class Clostridia; order Oscillospirales; family Oscillospiraceae; genus Faecousia. Next base: position 11,123 of record USEU01000037.1, on the reverse strand, counting down.
CTGCACTATGCGCCCTTTGCCTACATCCTCATCGGCGGCATCTTCCGCAACATGGACGCCAACCTGGAGGAGGCGGCCACCATCCTGGATACCCCCAAGTGGCGCACCATGACCCGGATCACCCTGCCCATGGTCAAGCCCGCCATCCTGTCCACCATTCTGCTGGTGTTCGGCAGCGCCATGGGCTCCTATCCCGTGCCCCATTACCTGGGCCTGACCACCCTGTCCACCAAGTACGTATCCATGAACTCCAAGTACACCGGCGAGGCCTCCGTCCTGGCCATCATCATGATGATCTTCGGCGTGGCCATCATGCTGCTCAATCAGCTGTCCCTGACCAGCCGGAAGAACTACACCACCGTCACCGGCAAGTCCGGCCAGATCTCCAAGATCAATCTGGGCAAGACGGGCAAGTACATCATCGCCGTGATCCTGGTGTTCATCACCTTCTTCACCAGCATTTTCCCCATCGTCTCCTTTGCCTTTGAGACCTTCCTGCCCAACCCCGGCGACTACTCCTTCCTGTACACCGGCAACGTGAACAACCTGACGACGAAGTGGTGGGTCACCAACGAGAACATCACCGAGAACGGCATGTACGGCCAGAAGGGTATTTTGTACAACGAGACCATCTGGCACGCCTTCCGGGGCACCATGCTGGTCAGCATCGCCTGCGCCCTGATCGCGGGCACCATCGGCACCCTGATCGGCTATGCCGTGTCCAAGCAGCGGCGCAGCAAATGGGCCAATTACGTCAACTCCATGGCCTTCCTGCCCTATCTGATGCCGTCGCTGGCCGTGGGCGCCGCGTTCTTCATCCTGTTCTCCTCGGATAAGATCAACCTTTTCAATACCTATACGCTGCTGATCATCGTCGGCACCGTCAAGTATATCCCCTTTGCCAGCCGGAACGCGCTGAACTCCATGCTCCAGCTCTCCGGCGAGATCGAGGAGGCGGCCATCATCCAGGATATTCCGTGGATCAAGCGCATGACCCGCATCATCATTCCCATTCAGAAATCCTCCATCATCAGCGGCTATCTGCTGCCCTTCATGACCTGCCTGAGAGAGCTGAGCCTGTTCATGCTGCTGTGCGTGCAGGGCTTCATCCTCTCCACCACATTGGACTATTTCGACGAAATGGGACTCTACGCATTCTCCAGCGGCATCAACCTGCTGCTGATCGTCACCATTTTGGTGTGCAACACACTGGTCAACAAGATTACCGGCGCAAGCCTGGACGAAGGAATAGGAGGTTAACACCATGCCTGAAATCAGATTGGAGCACGTGACCAAGCACTGGGGAAAATTCTACGCGGTAGACGACCTGGATCTGGTCATAGAGAATAACGCATTCGTCACCCTGCTGGGCCCCTCCGGCTGCGGCAAGACCACCACCCTGCGGATGATCGCGGGCCTGGAGACGCCCACCAGCGGCCGCATCACCATCGGCGACAAGGTAGTGTTCGACAGCAGCCTGGGCGTCAACATCCCCGCCAACAAGCGGAAGGTGGGCTTCCTGTTCCAGAACTACGCCCTGTGGCCCAACATGACCGTGTACCAGAACATCTCCTTCGGCCTGGCCAATATCAAGGAAGAGATGCCCGTCTACAATTTCGAGCTCAAGAACGCCGCCCGGCTGGCCGAGATCCTCTCCCGCCCCGAGGACGTGACCAAGGTGCTGGACGAATGCCGGGACAAGAAGGGCAAGCTGGACGAAAAGAAGGCCGTCATCAAGCTGATCGACGCCTTTACCATCTCCCAGTACACCGCCAAGAAGCTCTTTGCCTACCATTTGGAAAAGCCCAGGGATATGTCCGGCGAGATCGCCCCCTTGAAGGCCAAGGTGGACGCGGCCAGAACATCCGGCCTCATTACCGAGGACTTCCAGGTGATCCGGGGCGGCAAGCCCTACACCGCCGTGCGCAAGCTCACCAGGGAGGAGATCGACCTGTCCGTGCGCCGGGTGTCCCGGATCGTGAAGATCAGCATGTTCATGGATCGGTATCCGGCGGAGCTGTCCGGCGGTCAGCAGCAGCGCGTGGCCATCGCCCGTACCCTGGCCCCCGAACCCCTGGTGCTGTTCATGGATGAGCCGCTGAGCAACCTGGATGCCAAGCTCCGCCTGGAGATGCGCTACGAATTGCAGCGCCTGCACCTGGAGACCGGCTCCACCTTCGTCTACGTCACCCATGATCAGATGGAGGCCATGACTCTGGCCACCCAGATCTGCCTGATCAACAACGGCGTTTTGCAGCAGTACGATGCCCCCCTGACCGTGTATTCCAAGCCCAACAATCTGTTCGTCGCCGACTTCGTGGGCAACCCCTCCATCAACTTTGTGGAGGCCAAGGGTAGCCAGAGCGCCGACGGCACCGTGGGCCTGACCATTCTGGAGGGCATCAAGGCCACCTTTACCCCTGCCGATCCCATCGACCTGAGCCGGTGGTTTGCTCAGCGCGACCAGCGCCGGGAGGAAAAGCTGGCAGCCCAGAAGGCGGCAGCCACCAAGAAGGGCTATGTGGAAAAGGGCAACAAGGACGAGGTGTTCCGCTATCACATCTCCCGGGTGGAGGACCAGGACGACGCCATGATGGAGGAGCCCGTGCTCACCAACGAGGACCTGGTGCTGGGCATCCGGCCTGAGATGCTGCAAATCGACCCGGCGGGCGCGCTGGAGGGCGAGATCTACGGCGCCATGCCCACCGGCATGGAATCCACCATCAAGATCCGCCTGGGCAATTTCCTGCTCACCGGCGTGGTGTTCGGCAATACCCTGTTCAAGCTGGGTGAAAAGATCCGCCTCAGCGTCTCCGGGGATGCCATCATGCTCTTCGACCGCACCAGCGGTGAGCGCATCACCTCCGGCAAGCTGACCTTCTGATAGCCAAGAAACCATAAAAACCAAGAGGGGCGCGTCACAGGACGCGCCCCCATTTTGCTGTTTTATAGATTGCTCTCCCGGCGGCTGCCCTCTCTGCGCAGCCAGTTGCCGATCTCGGTCAGGCTCAGCAGCAGCGCCACCAGGAACGCGCCGGGGATAAGGATCACCCACCAGCTGCCCGTCATCAGGGCCCGTTCGGAAAGGGACAGCATGCTGCCCCAGGAGACGGTGTCGATGGGCAGCCCCATGCCGAGGAAGCTCAACGTGGACTCGGCAACAATGGCGGAGCGGACGTTCATCACCACCATGAACATGATGGAGGAGAGGAAGTTCGGGGCCAGATGCTGCCCCAGGATGTGGGCAAAGCGCCCGCCCATGGCACGGGAGGCGATCACATATTCACTGCCGCGCAGCTGCCGCACCTCCGTGCGCACCACCTTGGCAATGGAATACCAGGAGGTAAGGCCGATGATTACGGCAATGGACACCGGCGTGGCCACGCCCCAGATGGCTTGCAGGAACAGCACCGTCAGCAGCTCCGGCACGCTGAGCAATATTTCCGTCAGGCGCATCATGGCGCTGTCCACCCCGGGGGAGGAAACGCCGCTGACCGCGCCGTATACCACGGCGATGGCGGTGGAGATCAAGGTGGAAAGGAAGCCGATGAACAGCGACACCCTCCCGCCGTGCCAGATGCAGCGGAACAGGTCCCGGCCCATGGCGTCCGTGCCGAAGAGGAATTCCCGGCCGGGGGACTGGGAGGTGTGCAGCAGGTCCAGATAGCCGGGGTCGCCGGGGGCGATCAGCGGGGCGGCCAGGCAGCCCAGCACCAGCAGCCCCAGCACGGCGAAACTCAGCACCGGCCGCTTCTGCCGCGGCTTTGGGGTCGGGGCGGCCGCCTCCTGGGGGCGGATGCCCACCAGCCGGAAGGGATCGTTCATTGCGCCGCCTCCTGTTCCCGCGCCTGGGCGGCGCGAATGCGGGGGTCGATGCGCTCGTTGACGATCTGCCCCAGCAGATTGCAGAAAATCACCGTCACCCCGGTGAGCATGGCCAGCACCATGAGCATGTTGTAGTCCGCCAGCCGGGCGGCCTCATAGGACAGCGTGCCGATGCCGGGGTAGGAGAACACCGTCTCCACAATGTAGGTGCCCCCCAGGATGTGGGGCACGGAGATGGCCATCAGGCTGATGTAGGCGGGCAGGGTGCCGCGCAGGCAGTGGCGGAACAGGATCTGCCCCTTGGTCAGCCCCTTGGTTTTGCACAGCAGCACATAGTCCGCCCGGGCCTCCTCCAGCAGCTTGTTTCGGATCAGATAGGCGTAGTACCACAGGTGCCCCAGAATGACCACCGTCAGGGGCAGAATCAGGTGGAGCGCCCGGTCGGCCAGGTCGCCGGAATTGCCCACGGAGTACGCGCCGGAGCTGGGCAGCCACCGCAGCTGCACGCAGAACACCAGGATCAGCACCAGCGACAGCCAGAATTCCGGGATGCAGCTGAGCACCGTGCCCAGGCGGCACAGCAGCCGGTCCAGGATGCCGTCCTCCTTCCAGGCGCACAGCACCCCCAGCAGCAGACTGCCGCCGAAGGTCAGCACAAAGCCAAGGCCGCCCAGGATGAGGGTATTGCCCATCCGCTTGCCGATCACGGCGGTGACGCTTTGCTTGTATTTATAGGAGATGCCGAAATCCCCCCGCAGCGCGTTCCTTAGCCAACGCAGATATTGGACGGCCACCGGCTGATCCAGCCCCAGCCTTGCGCGGGCCAGGTCCTTTTCCGCCGCGGTCATTTTCTCCGTTCGGTCCCCGTAGTAGGCCAGCAGCGGGTCGGTGGGCGTCATCCGGGAGAGAAAAAACACCAGCGCCGACAGCACCAGCACGCTCAGCGCGAACACGGCCAGCTTCCTGCCGTAATAGGCCCAAAGATGCTTTTTCATTGCGGCTTCACCTCGCTGTCCTCCGGCGTCAGCACATGGTGGCCGGGAAGGACCTCCCGCAGCGCGCCCTGGGTGGGGAAATCCATGTCGTCAAAGCATACCGCCGGGCGGCTCCGCTCCCGGATGGGGTCCGGGACGGGAATGGCGGACAGCAGCAGCCGGGTATAGGGGTGCAGGGGATGGGCCGCCAGCTCTGCCGCACCTGCCAGCTCCACCAGCCGCCCCCGGTACATCACCCCGATGCGGTCGCACAGGTATTCCACCATGGCCAGGTCGTGGGCAATGAAGAGAATGGAAAAGCCATGCTCCTGCTGCAAATGCTTAAAAAGATTCACGATCTGCGCCTGGATGGACACATCCAGCGACGCGATGGGCTCGTCGGCGATCAGCAGCTCCGGCTCCATGGACAGCGCCCGGGCAATGGCAATGCGCTGCCGCTGGCCGCCGGAGAGCTGGCCGGGGTATTTGTCCAGATATTGCTCGTCCAGCCCCACGTAATGCAGCTGAAAGGCGGCTTCCTGCCGGTAGCAGCCCCGGGGCGGACGGATGCGGTTGATCTTCATCGGCTCGGCAATGATATCCGCCGCCTTCATCCGGGGGTTCAGGCTGGAGGCGGAGTCCTGAAAGATCAGCTGCCGCCGCTGCTGGAGCATTTCCCGGTTGGCCCGGAAGGCTGCCGGGTCGCAGGTGTTGACTCCGTTGAACCAGATCACCCCCGCCGTGGGCCGGTATAAATTCATCAGGCACCGGGCCACGGTGGATTTCCCGCAGCCGGATTCTCCCACCAGGCCCAGAATTTCACCCCGGCGGATGGTAAAGGACAGGTCGTCCACCGCCGTAAGGAAGTCCTTTTTCCCAAAGCGGAACCGATGGGTCAGGTGGCGGACGGTGACGATCGATTCATCCATTTGCGTTTCCTCCAATGGGCGGCGTCACCCTGGGAGCCCGCTCGTCCAGCAGCCAGGTGGCGGCATAGTGGGTATCCGACACCCGGAACATGGGGGGCGCTTCCTCGTAGTCGATGGCCAGGGCGTATTCGTTCCGGCAGGCAAAGGCGTCCCCCCTGGGCGGATGGACCAGGGAGGGCGGCATGCCGGGGATGGTATACAGCTGCCCGCCCTTGGCCAGGGCGGGCAGGGAGCGCATCAGCCCCCAGGTGTAGGGGTGGCGGGGGTCATAGTAGATCTCCTCCGCCGTGCCGATCTCAACGATCCGCCCGGCGTACATGATCGCCACCCGGTCGGCGGCCCGTGCCACCACCCCCAGGTCATGGGAGACCAGGATGGTGGCGGTGTGGAGCCTGTGCTGGATGTCCTTCAGCAGGTCCAGGATCTGGGCCTGCACCGTCACGTCCAGAGCGGTGGTGGGCTCGTCCGCCAGCAGAATTTTCGGGTCCGCCGCCAGGGCAATGGCCATCACCACCCGCTGCCGCTGGCCGCCGGAAAAATGATAGGGGTACAATTTCCCGCGCTTCTCCGGCTGGGGAATGCCCACCAGCTCCATCAGCTCCATTACCCGCCGGTGTACCGCCTGCCGGTCCAGCCGGGGGCTGTGCACCCGCACCGCCTCGGCGATCTGGGCCTCCACCGTCTGGGTCAGGTCAAGAGCGGTCATGGGGTCCTGGAGCACCATGCTGAACAGATTCCCCCGCAGCCGGTTCATATCCCGCTGGGAGTAGCCGGTGATGTCCGCACCGTTTGCGATGATCTGCCCGCCTTCAATGCGGGCGGACCGGGGCAGCAGCTTCATGATGCTGCGGCACAGCATGCTCTTGCCGCAGCCGGATTCCCCCACGATGGCAAGGATCTCCCCCGGCCGAAGCGCCAGGCTCACCCCCCGCACCGCCTCCACCTTCCCCATGGGGGAATCAATGGACACGGTCAGGTTTTTCAGTTCCAGGATGTTTTCCATAAAAGCTCCTTGTATCCGGGCGGAACGCCGCGCAGAGGCGCATCAGGCGTCGATGGTCCAGTCGCAGACGTTCCAGAAGATGCCCACGCCGTGGTGGCCCAGAACGGTATCGGTGGAGATGCCCTGGATGCGGCTGTCAGCCACATAGACGGCGTCGATATAGCAGAAGAAGGTGTAGGCGGGCGCTTCGGCCAGAGCCTGCTGGAAGGCGGCGTAGGCCTCCTTCCGGGCCTGGGGATCGTCCGTCTGCCGGGCCTGGGTCAGGGCCTCGTCCACCTTGGGGTTGGAGTAGCCGGAGTAATTTGCGCCCTTGTCGGTGCCGAACACCTTGTAGGTGTGGTCGTCGGCGTCAAAGGGGGAGCCCCAGCCGATGATGCAGCACTGCTGGGTGCCCCAGTCGATGCCCCCGGCGGGGACGTTGGCAGTGACCTCCAGCCCGGCGGCGCGCAGCTGCTGGGCGGCGATCTGGGCCAGGTCGATGCGCACCTGGTCGCCGGGGGTGGCGTTGATCACGAAACCAATGCGCTGCCCGCTGCGGCACCAGTAGCCCTCGCTGTCCCGCTGGCATCCGGCGTCCAGCAGCAGCTGCTCCGCCCGGGCCGGATCATAGTCGTAGCGCTCCATGTCGGGGTCGTTGTATACGTTGCGCTGCAAGGGACCGTAGGCCACCTCGCCCTTGCCCAGCAGCACCGCGTCTACCATCTGCTGCCGGTCGATCAGGCAGCTGATGGCGGGGATCAGGTCGGCGTTTTCCTGCCAGTATTCGTTCCAGAAATTGTAGAGGATGCCCCGGTAATCGGAGGTGGTCTCGTCGTATACCGTGTGCACCCCGTCGCCTTCAAACAGCGCCGCGTCCTTGGGGGTCACCTGGGACAGGTCCAGCTCCCCGGAGCGCAGCTGCAAAGCCTTCACATTGTCGTCGGCGACGATCTTGAAGATGATGCGGTCGATCTTCGCCGCCCCGGCAAAATAGTCCTCGTTCTTTTCCAGGATGATGGCCTGCCCCTCGTCCCACTGGGCCAGCTTATAGGGGCCGGTGCCCACCGGGGCGCGGAAGAAATCGGACTGCTGCATGTCCTCTCCCTCCAGAAGGTGCTTGGGGAGGATGGCCATGGTCATGTATTCCAGGAAAGCATAGTTGGGAGCGGACAGACGGAAGGAAACGGTGTAGGGATCCACCACCGTGATCTGCTCCACATCCTCGTAGTTGGGGGCGTTTTCGGAGCCGTTGTCCGGGTCCATGATGGCCTCAATGGTGAATTTTACATCCTCGGCGGTGAATTCCTCACCGTCGTGCCACTTGACGCCCTGCTCCAGGTGGAAGGTATAGGTCATGCTTTCCGCGTCGTATTCCCAGGATCTGGCCAGCCGGGGAACGATGTTATTCTCGCCGTCGTGGTCGGTCAGGCCGTCAAAGAGCAGCACATTGATCTCACCGTGCTCGTCCATGGCGGGGTTGATGCGGGTATAGTCGCCGGAGCCGTAGACAATGGTGCCGGGCTTCTCCGCCCCCGCGCAGGGGAGCAGACTCACGCACAGCGCCAGGGCCAGCAGCATAGGGATGAATCGGTTTTTTCTCATGTTTGTGATTCCTTTCGGTCTTTTTGTTACGGGCCTATCCTATCAGACGCCGCCCGTACCCGCAAGCCCCCCAGGGGGTTATTTCCGCAAAAAAAGGTCTGCCGCAAAAGCGGCAGACCCAAAGATGCAGGGAAACGCGGGAGATATTAGCCGGAGACCAGATTCAGAGCGGCACGGGCGCCGTCGTAGTCGGAGTCAACAGCCTTGGCATAGCCGGTGTGGCTGTACACGCTGAAGATGGCCTGGCCTTCCTCGGTGTTGATGATGTTGATGAAGCAGTCCTGCAGGGCTTCCATCAGCTCGGGGGTGTAGTAGGGGGAGTTCTTGGAAACGGCCACGGTGTCGTTGTAGATGCCGTCGGTGACGCCGATGACGTTCATCTCGTCCCAGATGGGCTTCTCACGGCCCAGGCCCTGCTTGCCGGTCTCGTCCTGCTCATCGGTGGGCAGCATCCAGGAAGCCTCGTAGTCGTTACGGCCGTCGGCGTAGCACACGATGATGTCAACGGACTCGGCAGCGGCGTAGGAGAAGGAGGTGCCGTAGCCGTCCAGAGTGGTGACGTGCTCCAGATCCTGCAGGGTCTTGCCGTCGTAGTTCTCCATCAGCCACATGGTGGGATAGATGTAACCGGCGGAGGAGGAGGTCTTCAGAACAGCCCAGTTGGCCTTGTTCAGGTCGTCCCAGGTCAGCTTTTCGCCGTTGTTGACCTTGTCGGCCAGGACCTTGCCGTACTCAGAGGGAGTGGCGTAGATCAGGCTGCGGTAATAGGTGACCTGGGGGCCATCCTTCTTGGTGGCGTTCTCTTCGCCGTTCCAGTCGGCGGGGTTGGTGGAGTCGTTGCTCAGGCCGTTACGGGTAGCGGTGAGGAGCACGTCCACATCTTCGGAGTAGATGGCGTAGGTGCCGCCGGGCAGCCAGCCCACGTCGATGGTGCCGGCGGACATGGCCTCGCCGGTGGCCTCATAGCTGGTGCCAACGGTGATGTCAACTTCGTCAATGTCATAGCCCAGCTTGGACATCTCAGCCTGTACCAGCTCGGGCAGGTTCGCGGTACCGGCGATGATGACGTCGGCATCTTTGGAGGGAACGAATTCCAGGGTCAACTTGTCGAAATGCTGATTCTCGGCAGCTGCGGGGATGGCCAGCAGGGACATTGCCATCATGATGGCCAGCGCCAGGCAAAGAATGCGGGACAGTTTCTTCATAATTGTTCTCCTTTTTTGTAGTTGTGGTATGGTTTATTACTACCGGGATCCATTATACACCCAACCCGCCGCCTTTTCAACAGACATTTCTATCTTTTTGCAAAATTTACCCGATTCTTACATACCGGCGGATGCTCAGCTCTCAAAATGCTGCACCCGGGCGACTTTGCGGCGGCACAGGAGGAAGGCGGGGATCAGGAAGCAGTCGGCGGCCAGCCAGGCCAGGGGATGGCCCAGGGCCACGGCGGCGAAGCCGATGTGGGGGGCGATGACCAGGCCCGCCACCGTCCGGGCGATCATTTCCATCACGCCGGAGAGAATGGCCAGCACCGAAAAGCCCATGCCCTGAATGGAGAAGCGCACCGTATTCACCAGGGTCAGCAGGCAGTAGCCCGCGCCGGTGAGGCGCAGGAAGCGCACGGCGTAGTCGATCACCTGGGGGTCGGGCACGTCCAGGAAGATGCCGGTGAGCGGCTCCCCGAAGAGCCAGATCACCACATACAGCACCGCGGAACATACAAAGCCGCACACGGAGGCGTCCGCCACGCCCTTGGTGATCCGATCCAGCTTCCCCGCGCCCAGGTTCTGGCCCACATAGGGGGCCATGGACGCGCCCAGGGCCTCGATGGGGCAGGTCAGGAAGTTGTTGATGCGGTTGGCGGCGGTAGCGCCCGCCACGGCGATGGAGCCGAAGCCGTTCATGGTGGCCTGAATGATCAGGCTGCCAATGGCGGTGACGGAGTATTGCAGCCCCATGGGGATGCCCATGTAGCACAGGCGCTTGAACAGGGCCCTGTCCGGCCTGCGCTCCTCGGCGCTCATATGCAGCACGGAGAAGCGGCTGCGCATATAGAAAAAGCAGATCACGCCGGACACTCCCTGGGAGATCACCGTGGCCAGCGCAGTACCCTCCACGCCCATGTGTAGCAGCTTAATGGTGGCAATGTCCAGCCCCACGTTCAGCGCTGACGACAGCGCCAGAAACAGCACGGGCGTCCGGCTGTCGCCCAGCGCGCGGAGAATGGCGGCCAGGATATTATAGAGGAACGCGGCGGGGATGCCCAGAAAGATGATGAAAATATACCCGTAGGCAAATTCAAACACATCCCCCGGCGTGTTCATCAGCCGCAGAATGGGGCGGCAGAACACGGCCACCGGGAGTGTGAGCACCAGGGAGAAGAGGGCGGTCAGCCACAGGCTGTTGGCCACGTATTTGCGCAGCGCCACCTGGTCGTTCGCGCCGAACTTCTGGGCGATGGGAATGGCGAAGCCGTTGCAGACGCCGATGCAGAAGCCCAGCACCATAAAGCTCAGAGACCCCGTGGCGCCCACCCCTGCCAGGGGGCCGATGCCCAGGAGCTTGCCCACGATGATGGTATCCACTACATTATAAAACTGCTGGAACAGCAATCCAAGAAATGCCGGGAAGGTAAACTGAATGATCAGCTTCAACGGCGAGCCGGATGTTAAATCTTTTGTCATAATCCTTTCTCCGGGAGACAAGGCTCTCAATGTCATCAACTTAAAGCAGTGCCAACTTGCTGCCCCCTCTGGGGGTGGTGCTCCGCGCAGCGAATCAAGATAGCAATGATTGCCGGTGGCAATC
>USEU01000036.1 GCA_900553805.1 uncultured Eubacteriales bacterium | reverse complement strand
GGGTATGCCGCATCCGTAAGCCAGCTTACGCTGGCAACGGCTGCGCAATATTTCCTGTTTTCGATACCGAAGAGTGGATGAAAAAGATCCGCTCACGGCCGCAGGCGATTGATTCAGAGGTTCCTTGGTGGAACGCGCAGGGCTTTGACCCCCGTCCGGCTCGGGAATCAAATGGAAGCCGCCGGAGGCGGAACTTCCGATTTGCATTGTGTGAGGCCTGTTTGGAACGGAAAATTTCGGTAATCATGGGAACGTTTTCACAAACAGTTAAAAAAATAAAAGTGGACACCATTCCCGACAATTCCTGGTTCCGAACCGGCCATCACCTTTACGCTCCCTATTCTATCATGGATTTCCTGAATTTCAATTATCAGATAATACCAATTATGATGTCGAATTTTATGCTATTTGCACAATTTCTCAGGCATCCGCCCGAAAAGCGCGACGCGGGAGATCTCTCCCCCAGGCGCGGCTTTGGCACTCTGTACAGATATTTCGGCTCCGTTTTATGGAAATGTTACCATTCAACAATTTATGGATTGACAAGCTGCGATGAAAATGTTACGATTCTGAAAAGAGAAATCCCGGGAGGCTCTGATCCAGTTGGCAGGACCCGCTGTCCTGCCGCGGACGATCGATCCAGAGTTCCCCTCGGAAGGAGGTTTTGAAGAGCCATGGCAAATATTCGTGACGTGGCAAAAGAGGCCGGCGTATCCATCTCTACCGTTTCCCGCGTGATCCAGGGTGCTTCCAACGTCCTTCCCGAGACCAGGGCACGGATCGAGGAGGCCATCCAGCGGCTGGACTACCATCCCAACCGGCTGGCCCAGCAATTCCGCACCCAGCAGACCAGGACCATTCTGGTGATCGTCCCGGAGATCGGCAATCCGTTCTTCGCGGACATCCTCAAGGGGATCGAGAGCGTGGCGGGGACCAACGATTATAATATCCTGCTGGCGGACTCCCATTCCAACCGGGGGATCGAGACCCGGTGCTACGATATGCTCTCCCAGAAGCTGGTGGACGGCATCATCACCTTTTCCATCGGCATTCCCAAGGATGAGCTGAAGCAGCTGGCCGCCCAGCACCCCATTGTCATCGGCATTCGGTACTTTTCCGACAGCAGCGTGCCCAATGTGACCATCGACAACCTGAAGGCGGTAAAGGACATCACCAGCTACATGCTGAACCTGGGGCACAAAAACATCTGCTATCTGGCCGGGCCCGCCGATGTCCCCATCTACGAGGACCGCATCCTGGGCTACAAGGCCGCTTTGCAGGAGCGGGGGATCCCCATTGAGCCGGAGCTGATCGTCAACTGCCCCGCGGACATTCAGGGCGGCTACGACGCCATCTCCTCCATGCTCCACGACGCCGACCGCCGGTTCAGCGCCATCGTGGCCAGCGGCGACATTATGGCCATCGGGGCCATGCGGGCGCTGAACGACCACGGCCTGAAGGTGCCGGAGGACATGGCCATCTCCGGCTTCGACGACATCGGCTTTGCCTCCCTGGTCACCCCCTCCCTCACCACCGTGCGGCAGCCGAAGTACCAGATCGGCGTGCGCACCATGGAAAAAATGCTGGACCTGATCGCGGGCAAGGCCCTGGTGGCCAACCGGGACGTGATGAGCTATGAGCTGGTCATCCGTGAAAGCTCCGGCGGCTTCGTCGGCAACCGGCGGTAAGAAACAAGCCGCGCATATCATAACACGCTGCATTCGTTGCGGCGTGTTATTTTCATGATTTCATGGGAACGCTTTCACAAAACAGGCATTTTTACAGGCCGATGGGGCTGCCCGGTACGTTTCTTCTCCTCGGAAGGTTTCTTTGTTCTTTGTTCAATTCCACCAGGTTTTACAATCATATTTGTACATATTACACGATTGACACCCAGGAGAGGGGTGCATATAATAGGGGTAGATTTTTATGCAAACGTTCCCACGGAACAAGCACGTAACAGGAGGAACCATCATGAGACGAGTTGCATTGATCGATTACGGGAAGCTGGAGCTTCAGGACGACTGGGGCGGGATCGGGCTTCAGCCGGGGACGGTGAAGGTGGAGGTCTCCGCTTGCGCCGTCTGCGGCAGCGATCTGGCGCTGCTGCGGGGCAAGCGGGATCTGAAAAGCGAGCGGTACTGGGGACATGAGTTCTCCGGCACCGTGATCGACGCCGGAGCCGGAGCGGGCGGCATCACGGCGGGAATGCGGGTGGCCAGCGAGGTCTCCCGTGCCTGCGGGCACTGCTGGTACTGCCGCAACGGGCTGCCCAGCCTGTGCAAGAGCTTCAACGAGGCCTTCCTCCCCGGGGGCTTCTCCCAGGAGACCTGCGTGCTGAACACCCAGGAAAACAGCTTCATTTCCCCCGTCCCCGCCGCGCTGGACGACATTACCGCCACGCTGCTGGAGCCCACCAGCTGCTCGCTGCAATGTGCGCTGAAGGCGGACATCCGCCCGGGGGCCAAGGTGGCCGTCATCGGCATGGGCCCCATGGGCTTCATCACCGCCCGCATTCTCCAGCAGATCGGAGCCGGTGTGGTGGTGGGCATCGTGAACAAGCCCTCCCGGCTGGAAAAGGTCAGGGAGATCGGCTTCCTGGAGGGCATCGACAGCAGCCGGGAGGACTGGCTGGACCGGGTGCGGGAGATCTTCGGGGACTTTGGCCCCGACGTGGTGGTGGAGCTGTCCGGCAACCTGACCGCCTTCCAGAACGCGCTGAAGATCGTCCGTCCCGGCGGGCGGATCGTGGTGGGCAGCGTCTACACCGGCTATGCCGACAACGTGGAGCTTCGCCCGGTCATGCGCAAGGAGCTGACCATCGTGGGCGCCAAGGGCCCCTTCCCCAATCTGAATTCCGACGGCAGCTCCATGGCCATGGACATGCTGATGAATATCCAGAAGGACGTGCGCAAGATCATCCAGGTCTACGACTACACCGACGCCCTGCGGGCCTTCGAGGATATGATGTGCAGCAGATCCATCAAATCCGTTATCACCTTCCATTAACCATAGAAAAAAGCAAAGGAGAATGCAACGATGTATGAAAAGCGACTGAAGGGCGTGGTCATTCCCATGATCACCCCCATGAACGAGGACAGCAGTGTGGACGACGCCTCCCTGCGGAATTTCGTGAATTTTCTGGCCGACGCCGGGGCGGACGCGCTGTATCCCAACGGGACCAACGGTGAAAGCCTGCTGCTGAGCCAGGCGGAGCGGGAGCATGTGGCGGAGGTGATTGCCGAGACCAACGGCCACCGCCTGCCCCTGTTCATCCAATGCGGCAGCATGACCACCGCCGAGACCGCCTCCCATGCCCGGCACGCGGTCAGGATCGGGGCCGACGGCATCGGCGTTATGAGCCCCGCCTTCTTCGGCATGGACGAGGAGGCGCTGTTCCAGTATTACGCGGCGGTGATCGAACAGCTGCCCGCCGATTTCCCGGTGTATGTCTACAATATCCCCGGCTGCACCACCAACGACGTATCCCCCGCTCTGCTGCGGCGGCTGATGGCGGCGTTCGGCAATGTGGTGGGCATCAAATATTCCAGTCCCAACCTGATGCGGGTGGAGGACTACCTGAACACCGACGGCCGGGTGCCGGAGCTGCTGATCGGCTGCGACAGCCTGTTCCTGCAATGCCTGATCACCGGCGGCGTGGGCACCGTCACCGGCCCCGGCTCCGTGTTCTATGAGCGCTTCAACCGGCTGTACCGCCAGTTCCGGGAGGGCGACTTCCAAGGCGCGATGCAGACCCAGCGGAAGATCGTGGAGACCGACCGCGCCCTGGCCGGTATCCCCGGCATCCCCGCCCTGAAGACCCTGCTGAAGCTGCGGGGCGTCATCCGCACCGATGTGTGCCGCGCGCCCCACCGGCCGCTGACCGACGAAGAAAAGCAGAAGCTGGCCGACATCTACGCCGCCTACTGCGCGGAGGAGGGCATCCATGGCGATAGATAAGGTTCGGGTCGGCGTCATCGGCGTGGGCTATGTATCGCAGAATAATTTCCTGCCGGTGCTGCCCCGGATGGACGACGTGGAAATCGTGGGGATCATGGCAAATCATCTGGAAAAGGCCCAGCGGGCCCAGCGGATGTGCGGCGCGGAGCATGCCGTCGCCACCCTGGAGGAGCTGGCAGACCTGGGCCTGGACGGGGCCTTCGTCCTGACGCCCAAGGCCTGCCATGCCCAGCAGATCGAATTCCTGCTGAACGCGGGGATCAATGTATACAGCGAAAAGCCCATGGCCACCACGCTGAAGGACGCCGCGCGCATGGTGGAGCTGTCCGAAAAAACCGGCAAAAAGCTGATGATCGGCTTTAACCGCCGGTACGCCCCGGTGGTGCAGCAGGCAAAGCAGGTCTACGCCCAGGTGCCCCCGGACGTGATCATCGGCCAGAAGAACCGCCCCGCCACCGAATACCACGCCACCCTGGAGAACGCCATCCACATTGTGGACCTGATGCGCTTCTTCGGCGGCGAGGCGACGGATGTTTCCGCCATCTCCAAATTTACCGATCCGGACTATGAGACCTTCACCACCGCCATGCTCCGCTTTGAGAGCGGCGGGGCGGGAATGCTCATCGCCGACCGCAGCTCCGGCCAGTGGGAGGAGACCATCGAGCTGCACGGCGGCAACCACTCCGTGCAGATCAAGATGCCGGACAGCGTTACCATTGTGGACGGCCAGGCCATGCACACCACGGAGATGACCCCCATGGCCATGGGCTGGGCCCGCAGCGAGGACAAGCTGGGCTTCAGCTACGCCATCCGCCACTTTGTGGACTGCCTGAAGGAGGACAAGATCCCCTTGACCAGTGCCCAGGATGCCTTCAAGACCCATGTGCTGCTGGACAAAATTCTCAGATGCGCCGGTCTGCCCGGCATGGAATAAGGAGGCCTTTCCAATGAAAATTGCCGGACATACCATGGGCACGCCGGAGTACACCGTCACCGAGGCCATCGAGCTGTTCCGTAAGATCGGCATCGACGGTGCGGAGATCGTCGTGCAGGACGGCTACCGCAGCGGCATTTCCGCCGCCTGCACCACGGAGGAGCTGGAAACGGTAAAGAAATGCGCGGCGGAAAACGGCATCGAGATCAGCTGCCTGACGCCCTATAATTCCTATTTCAACGACCTGGACGACAAAAAGCGCGACGCCGAGATCGCCGCCATCCGGCGGGTGATCGACGCCTGCGCCTATCTGGGCGCCCGCTTCATCCGCATCTACGGCGGCAACCTGGCCGCCGGGGACACCCACTGCCTGCCCCAGCGCCGGGCCAGGCTGGTGGAGGCCATGCGGCTGCTGGGAGACTGCGCCGCCGAAAAGGGCGTGACGCTGGCGATTGAAAACCACTTCAACACCATGTGCGTCAGCGCAAAGGACAGCTGCTCCATCGTAAAGGAGATCGGCCACCCCAACGTAAAAATTCTGTACGACCAGGCCAACCTGAGCTTTACGGAAAACGAGGACTACCGGCAGGCCATTGCCATCCAGCAGGACGAGGTGGCCTATATGCACGTGAAGGACCTGGTCTTTAAGCAGGGCGTCGCCTTCTCGTCCAGCGAGGTCTCACACCCGGAGGAATCCAAGCGGAACGTCTATACCCGCATTGTGGGCGAGGGCGTGCTCCCCTGGCCGCAGATCCTGAAGCTGGTAAGGGAACACGGCTACGACGGCTGGCTCTCCATGGAATATGAGCGCCGGTGGCACCCGGACGACATTCCCGATGCCTCCATCGGCATGAAAAAGAGCGCCGACTACATCAAATCCATTTTGTAGGAGGGACCCAAAATGAGAATCGCACTTCTGGGCGTAAGCCACTGGCATCTGCCGCTGTATCTGCCCGGGCTGCCCGCCGGGAGCGTGGTGGGCGTCAGCGACGGCAACGCCGCCATCGCGGCGGCCATCGCCAAGCCCTATGGCTGCCCGGTGTATCAGGACTACCGGGAGATGGTCCGCGCCGTCCGGCCCGACTTCGTGTTTGCCTTCGCACCCCACTATAAAATGAAGGAGGTCGCCGCGTACCTGCTGGAGGCGGGGATCCCCTTCTCCATGGAAAAGCCCTGCGGCCTGAACGCCGGGGAAGTGGAGACGCTGTACAACACCTGCCAGCAGAAAAACGGCTTTGTATCCATCCCCTTTGTCTGGCGGTACAGCGACACCGTCCGCAACCTGAAAAACAAATATCTCACCAGCCCCATCGTCCACATGTCCTATCGCTTTGTGGCGGGGCCGCCCTCCCGGTATCTGGCCACGTCGGACTGGATGCTCCGCCGCGAGACCGCCGGCGGGGGCTGCATGACCAACCTGGGAGTGCACTTCATCGACATGGCCCTGTACCTGACAGGCAGCACCAGCGCCCGCACCCTGGCCTCCGCCTATCAGTATGCCAGCGAATACGATATTGAGACCTACGCCACCTCCCTGCTCCGGCTGCCCACCGGCGCGTCGCTGCTGCTGGAGAGCGGCTATGCCTACCCCATGTCCCAGGAGCAGAAGCGGGAGAACCGCTGGACCATCGTGACCGAAAACGGTTACTACATCCTGGCCGAAAACCAGCTGGAACTACGGACCTACGGGGCCGACCCCGCTACGATCCCGCTGAACACCGACAGTGACGTTTACTACGGCATCTACGCCAGCACCACCCTGCGTGACTTTGCCACCGGCACCCGTCCCCGGGCCTCGCTGAAGGAGATGCTGGACACCAGCCGCATTCTGGACGCCATGAACGCGGCGGCAGAGAGGGGGGCTGGCCGATGAAAATTGGCGGCTTCGGACGGATCGCCGACTATGACGGCATCCGCGGTGCGGGCTTTGACTACGCCGAGCTGGACCTGCCGGAGCTCGAGGCCCTGCCGGAGGCGGAATTCGAGGATTTCTGCCGGAAGGTGGAGCGGACGGGCTTTCCCGTGCTTACCGGCGCACGGGCGCTGCCCATTGCCGAACCCTGGTTCTTCACGGAGCAGTTCTCCCTGGAGGCCTATGACGGCTACATGCGCCGGGCCTGCGCCCGGGCGGCCAGGCTGGGCATCCGAAAGATCATCCTGGGCAACGGAAAGGGCCGCTGGCTGCCGGAGGATCCGGACCCGAAGACAGGGGGGAATTTCATCCGCTTTCTGGCCCGCTACGCCTCCTTCTGCCGGGAGCACGGCATCGAGCTGATCCTGGAGCCCCTGGGGCCGGACTACTCCAACTATATCAACACCCTGCCCCAGGCGGCAGCGGCGGTGGAGGAGGCTGGTGCGCCCAATCTGTTCATCATGGCCGACCTGCGCCACCTGTACCGGGGCGGGGAAAGCTACGAGGACATCGTGGCCTGCGCACCCCTGCTGCACCATGTCCACATCGATTACCCGGCGGTCTTCCCCGCCCGTCCCTTCCCCCGCCCGGAGGACGGCTTTGACTACGGACCGTTCCTGGACGCCGTTAAGCGGGCGGGCTACTGTGACACCCTGACCATTGAGGCCGATATCCCCAAAAGCTGGCCCCAGGCCCACCGGGGAGCCATGGCGATACTGGAGGGCGTCAAATGAAGGTGCTCTGCTTCGGCTCCCTGAACATCGACTATGTCTATTCCGTGGATCATTTCGTCACAAAGGGAGAGACGCTCTCCTCCACCCGGCTGGAGGTATTCACCGGCGGCAAGGGTCTGAATCAGTCCATCGCCCTGGCCCGGGCAGGGGCGCAGGTCTTCCACGCCGGAGCCATCGGGCCGGACGGGCAATTCCTGCTGGAGGCCATGGGCCGGGCCGGGGTCGACACCGGCCACGTGGCGGTCCTGACAGACCAGCGCACCGGCAACGCCATCATCCAGCGCGACCGAGAGGGGGACAACTGCATCCTGCTCTACGGCGGCGCGAACCAGCGGATCACCCCCGCCCAGATCGACGCCGTGCTGGCCGGCTTCGGCCAGGGGGACTATCTGGTGGTGCAGAACGAAATCAACCAGCTGCCCTATCTGCTGCGGCAGGCCCACGCCAGGGGAATGACGATCGTCCTGAACCCGTCGCCCATGAATGAAAAAATTATGGCTCTGCCCCTGGAGGCAGTGGACATTTTCATGCTCAACGAGGTGGAGGCCGCCCAGCTGCTGGGCAGCGGCGCGGAAGACGGCTCCTTTGAGCTGGCCGGGGGACTGCGCCGGCGCTTCCCCCAGGCCGTCATCGTCCTGACCGTGGGCGGCGACGGGGCGATCTACACGGACAGCTCCACCCAGTTTGCCCAGTGCGCCTTCCGGGTGGACGTGCGGGATACCACCGCCGCGGGGGATACCTTCACCGGCTTTTTCCTGGGCGGTCTGATCAGCGGGCAGTCCCCCCGCCAGGCCATGCGCCAGGCCGCCGCGGCCGCGGCCATCGCCTGCTCCCGCCCCGGCGCGGCTCCCTCCATTCCCACCGCTGAGGAAGTAACGGAATTTTTGCGTATCGCCGGAAAGGAGACGCCATGATCCTCGACAATATCCGCCGCCTGGGCGGCTGCTCCCTGCCCCATCTGGCCCAGGCCATGGAATGCCTGGAGCGGGTCAAGGACGCCCCGCCGGGGCGCTATGAATTCAGCGGCGGCTTCCTGATGATCCAGGAGGGAACCACCAACCCCATTGGTACGGGCTGCTTCGAGGCCCACCGAAAATACCTGGATGTCCAGCTGCTGCTGCGCGGCGCGGAGACGATCCTGTGGGCCCCCTTGGAGGCCGTTTCTCCCGCCGGAGCCTACGATCCCCAGGCGGACCGCAGCGCCCACACCGGCGCGGGCACGCCCATTCCCATCGCCCCCGGCACCTTTTACATCTGCTTCCCCCAGGATGCCCACCAATGCTGCCTCCACACCGCCGCACCCACTTCCTACCGCAAAGCCGTCATCAAGCTACGGCTGGAGGACAGGGAAGCGGAATAACTCCATAAAACAGCACCACCCGGGTGGGCAGTGTCAGGTTGATCTTCTGACACTGCCCGTTCGGGTGGCGTTATTCCTCCGAAGTGGATTGCAGGGCTTGATGGAAGCGGCGGGAGGCGCGGTTGAGTGCGGCGCTGGCGGCCAGGGCGGCGGCGGAGAGGGGGAGCCAGGTGAAATCGTTTTGGCACAGGGGGAGCAGGAACCCCATGGGCACGCCCAGGGTATGCAGCACATGGAGCGCGCTCACCACCCCCGCCGCGCCCACGGCCAGGGGGTAGGCATAGGGGTTGCTTTCCCACAGCCGGTGGGTCAGGCCCAGCAGGATCAGCACGATGGCCATGGGATAGATGGCGCTGAGGACGGGGATGGACACGCTGAGGATCACATTCAGCCCCTGGTTGCACACCAGGAAGGAGAAGGCGGTGATGGCGATCACCCAGGCCCGGTAGCGGATGCGGGGAAAGAGGGTGGTGAAAAACTGACTGATGGAATTGATCAGCCCCACGCAGGTGGTCAGGCAGGCCAGGGTGAAGATGGCCGCCAGCAGCACCGCGCCGGAGGCGCCGAAGAGCTGGTACACGATGTGCCGCAGGGTCCACGCCCCGTTCTCCCGCGCCGGGTACACCCCGGAGCTGCACATGCCCATGTATCCCAGCATGGCGTACACCAGCACCAGGATGCTCCCCGCCGCCAGGCCCGCCTGCACCGTCCGGCGCAGCACGTCCCGCTTTTCCGTCAGGCCGAAGGAGCCGAGGGTGGTGGCGATGACCAGACCGAAATTCAGCGCGGCGATGGTATCCATGGTCTGGTACCCCTCCACAAAGCCCGTGAGCAGGGGCGCGGCGGCGTAGCCCTCCCGGGGGGCGGCGACGGAGCGCTCTCCCCGGAGCAGGAAGCTGACGAACAGGAACACCAGCAGCACCAGCAGCGTGGGGGTGAGGTAATTGCCGATGCGCCTGACCAGCTTGCCCGGCGTCAGGCACAGCCACAGGGCCACGGCGAAGAACACCAGAGAATAGGCCGCCATCCACCCGGCGGCGTTGGCTCCCTGGGGCAGGTAGGGGGCCACCGCCATCTCAAAGGGCACCGAGGCCGCCCGGGGGATGCCCAGGCCGGGGCCGATGGAGAGGTAAATGAGCACGGTGAATGCCAGGGAGAACCGCCGCCCCACCCGGCGGGAGAGCCGGTCCAGCCCATCGAACCGGGCCACCACCACGACCCCCAGCACCGGCAGCACCACGGCGGTAATGAGGAAGCCCGCCATGGCCGCCGGGGCGGCGGAGCCGGCATTCTGCCCCAGGAAGGGCGGGAAGATCAGATTCCCCGCCCCGAAAAACAGGGAAAACAGCATAAAGCTCACCAATGTCATGTTTTTCTTACTCATTTGTCTCTCTCCTAAATAAAAAACAGGCCCCGCCTCAAATTCCTTGAGACGGGGCCTGTAAGAATACAAAGCCTCGCGGTACCACTCAAATTGCGCACAAAAATGCGCCCCTTCAGGCTCCAACAAGCCCTAGGCACTGACGTAGCCTGCACGGAAAGCCCTACTGACGGAAGCCGCGTTTGGGCGTTCAGCTCGGAAGGGATAAGATCTTCGCCGCCCCCTGCCAGGCTTCCACCGTCCCCGGCTCTCTGTAAGGTAGATCATGCAGATCCGTCTTCGTCATCGCTTTTCTATTCAGTTATCGGGGCCATCATATCATTGATCTTCCAAATTGTCAACGGCAATTTCCGCTTTCTTTCTGGTCCTCCCAGAAGGGCTCGGTCTTGTGGGATTTGAATTGGAGCTCCTGGCTCTTGACGCTGACGGTGGTGCGGGCGGGGATGGAATGGGTGATGAACACATTGGAGCCGATGACGCAGTCCCGGCCGATCACCGTCTCGCCGCCCAGGATGGAGGCCCCGGCGTAGATGGTCACGTTGTCCTCGATGGTGGGGTGGCGCTTCCTGCCCCGCAGGTTCTGGCCGCCCCGGGTGGTGAGCGCGCCCAGGGTCACGCCCTGGTAGAGCTTCACGTGGTCGCCGATCACCGTGGTCTCGCCCACCACGATGCCGGTGCCGTGGTCAATGAAGAAATAGTTGCCGATGGCGGCGCCGGGGTTGATGTCGATGCCGGTGACGCTGTGGGCGTGCTCCGTCATCATCCGGGGCAGCATGGGCACCCCCAGGGTATACAGCACGTGGGCCATGCGGTACACCGTCACGGCAAACAGGCCGGGGTAGCAGAACACGATCTCGTCGGTGCTGTACGCCGCCGGGTCGCCGTCGTAAAAGGCCTCCACATCCGTCTGGCACAGGGCGCGGACGGCGGGGATCTGCCGGAAGAATTGCAGGCTGATCTCCTGGGCCCGTTCCTCCGCCTGCTCCTCCGTCATCTCCCAGCGCAGGACGATGGCGATCTGCTTGTTGAGATTGTACATCACGTCCTCAATGAGCATGGACAGATTGTAGCGGGAATTGTACATGCGGTAGCTCTTGTCCCGGGAGGAGCCGGGATAGGCGATGCGCAGCAGCTTGCGGATGATGTCCGTCACCGTCTCCTTGTCCGGGTGGACAAAGGGATCCAGCTTGTCAATATCCCGCCCGTGGCGGTAATCCTCCAGAATGCTGTCCACAATTCCCTCGATCTGCTGTTCAATGGGAGACATAACCATTCCTCCTGGCGCAAAACGCATTCATATTTTAATAGTGTACCATATGCCCTTCCGGGTGTCAAATGGGAAAAAGGGCCCACAACAATTGCACGAGCCGCAGATCTGTTTGTCGGGGTGCGTTCCATGTCAAGAGAAACATGGGTAACTCAATCGGTAAAAACAGGGCAGGAAATCAAGGAAACACCCTGATCTCCTGCCCTGTAAATGTTTGTTTTCGGAAAAAAGCGGCTTTGCGGCAGCGCGCTACCCTTCAATGCGCTTGATATCCGCGCCCAGGGCGGTGAGCTTGCCGATCAGGTCCTCGTAGCCGCGTTCCACAAAGTGGATGTTCCGCACATGGGTGGTGCCCCGGGCGGCCAGACCGGCGATGACCAGGGCGGCCCCGGCCCGCAGGTCATGGGCGGAGACGGTGGCCCCGTTCAGGTGGTCCACACCGATGACAGTGGCGGTCTTGTTTTCAATGGAGATCTTCGCGCCCATGCTCTCCAGCTCCGTGCAGTAGCCGAAGAAGCGGGTCTCGTACACGGATTCGGTCAGACGGCTGGTGCCGCCGGCCAGGGCCATGCACACGCACACCTGGGCCTGCATATCCGTGGGGAAGCCGGGGTAGGGGCTGGTCTTGGCGGTGGAGGGGCGCAGGCGGCGGCTGCTGATGATGCGGATGGAATCGTCAAAGGGAACGATCCGTGCGCCCAGGTCCTGCAATTTGCTGGTGATGCACTCCAGGTGCTTGGGAATCACGTTCTGCACCAGCACGTTGCCGCCGGTGGCGGTAACGGCGGCCAGGTAAGTACCCGCCTCGATCTGGTCGGGGATGATGGTATAGGTGCCGCCGCGCAGGGCGTTGACGCCCCGGATCTTGACGGTATCGGTGCCCGCGCCGGAAATGCGCGCGCCCATGGTATTGAGGAAGTTGGCCAGGTCCACGATGTGGGGTTCCTTGGCGGCGTTTTCAATGACGGTCTGGCCGGGGAGCAGGGTTGCGGCGATCATGATGTTCACCGTCGCGCCCACCGACGCCATGTCCAAGCTGATCCGATTGCCCTGCAAGCCGTCGGGCCCGGGCCTCAGGGCCACATAGTCCTCGGTCTCCTCCACCTCCGCGCCCAGGGCCAGGAAGCCCTTGATGTGCTGGTCGATGGGGCGGGAGGCAAAGCTGCACCCGCCGGGCAGCGCCACATGGGCCCGGCCGAAGCGGCCGAGCAGCGCGCCCATGAGATAATAGCTGGCGCGGATCTCCTCCACCAGGTCCTTGTTGGGCTCGGTGCAGTGGACGGCGGTGCAGTCGATCTCCACCACGTGAGGGCCGGGGCAGTGAATGTCCGCGCCCATTCCGTCCAGAATGTCCAGCAGGATACGCACATCGGAAATATCGGGAATATTCTCAATGCGGCACTTTCCGCTGACCAGCAGCGCCGCGGGCAGGATGGCCACGGCTGCGTTCTTCGCGCCGCTGATGGTGACGGTCCCGTTCAGCGGGTGGCCGCCGTTGATTTCATATATTGCCAAGGATGATCCTCTCCCTGCGATAATTTCGGCAAAATACAGACTAGATTTTTATATTATCATAAAACGGCGATTCTGTAAAGTTTTTATTTGCGCAGTCCCTTGGGATAGTGGTTTTTCAGAAGGCTTCCGTCCCCCTTGCCCCAGCCGATGGGGTAGGCCCCGGCCGTTACCAGCAGCCAGCCCTTCTCGGCGCAGGGCAGCGCCTCGCCGTGAAGATAGGCGGCCATCTGGGGGCCGTCCGGGGGCAGGGAAAGGGTCCGGGCGCAGCCGGAAAGCCACAGCGCCAGGGCGTGGGAGGGCTCGAAGCGGTCCTTTTTCACCGTGCCCAGCTCCAGCCCGGCCCGCAGCACCTTCAGCCGGTGCAGGGGCGGCATCTCCGGGGGCATCCAATACAGGGTCTGGCCGAAGGTCACCGGCTGCCCCGGCGGAAGCCGGATGCCCAGCTCCTTCAGGAAGCGGCGGACGCTTTCGAGCAGGGGCGCGCCGGGAAAAACGGCGGCGGGGGCGTCGTCACAGCCCATCTTACGCAGCACGGCGGCAAAATGTCCCTCCCCCAGCAGCCTGTGGGGCCACAGGCGGTACATGCCGGGGGCGCTTTCCCGGAACCAGGGGGCCTCCACCGGCTCCAACGCGAAATCCGGGTGGCGGGCCAGGAAGGCGGTCACCGCCTCCTCGTCCTCCTCCGGGGCGAAGGTGCAGGTGGAGTATACCAAATGCCCGCCGGGGCGCAGGAGCCTTGCGGCGCAGTCCAGGATCTCCGCCTGCCGCCGGGCGCACATTTGTACCGTTTCTACGCTCCAGTCGGTGACGGCGGCCTCCTCCTTGCGGAACATCCCCTCGCCGGAGCAGGGGGCGTCCACCATCACCCGGTGGAAAAATTCCGGCAGCCGCTGGGCCAGGGCGGCGGGAGTCTCGTTGGTCACCACCGCGTTGGCGATGCCCAGGCGCTCGATGTTGCGGGAAAGGACCTTTGCCCGCTTGGGGTTGATCTCGTTGCTCACCAGCAGTCCGCTGCCCCCCATCCGCCCGGCGATCTGGGTGGATTTTCCCCCGGGGGCGGCGCACAGGTCGCAGATCAGCTCCCCGGGCCGGGGGTCCAGCAGGACGGCGGGGGCCATGGCGCTGGCCTCCTGTAAATAATATACGCCCGCCTCGTGGTATACATGCAGCCCCGGCCGGGCCTGGGGATCATAATAAAACCCCTGCGGCTCCCAGGGCACCGGCTGGCGGACAAAGGGCAGCCGCGGCGGCTCCCCCTTCAGGGGATTGAACCGCAGCGCCACCGCCCGGGGCCGCTGGAGCGAACACAGATATTCCTCATATTCATCGCCCAGCTGGGCGCGCATCCGGGCTAAAAACGCATCTGGCAGCATGAATCTCCTCCAAAAGCAAAATGGGGCATCCTTGGCTCCCCGATGGGGGAGCTGGCAGGCCGAACGGCCTGACTGAGGGGGTGCTGTTCGTTGGATGACAACAGCTCAAAGTTACCGACGACACCCCCTTTGCCGCTTGCGCGGCACGAAACAGATGTATGATTGCCACCGGCAATCATTGCTATCTTGATTCGCTGCGCGGAGCACCACCCCCAAAGGGGGCAGCAAGTTGGTGCTGCATTCATTTGAGGCGTTAGCCAAGCATTTAGAATAAGGTGTTGTGTAAAGATTATCATACCATTTTCCCGGCGGAATTTCAAGCGGGCCTTGTAATTTCGGTACTCTGGCGGTATAATTGGAATAAAGCAACACCGCACAATTTGGCAAAAAGACGGCTGCGGCTCGCAGACACAATTGCGCGGTGTTGCCATAAAAAAGGCGAAAAGAGGATGGATGCTTATGAGCCTGATCGGACGGCTCCGGCGGAGGATACGCTACGGGGATCGGACGGATTCGGAAATCTATCTCAACCGGCTGCGCGGTATGGGAATGAAGATCGGAGAAAATACGGTGGTATTCGCGCCGGGCACCGTAAGCCTGGACGAGACCCGCCCCTGGCTGATCGAGATCGGCAGCAATGTGCAGATCACCAAAGGCGTCACGGTGCTCACCCACGGCTACGACTGGTCCGTGCTGAAAGGCGCCTACGGCGAAATTCTCGGCTCCGCCGGGGCGGTGCGGATCGGCAGCAATGTGTTCCTGGGGATGAACGCCATGATCCTGAAGGGCGTGCATATCGGCGACAATGTGATCATTGGCGCAGGCTCCGTGGTGACCCACGACATTCCCGCCAACACCGTGGCGGCGGGCAACCCCTGTAAGGTGCTGATGACCCTGGAGGAGTACCGGCAGAAGCGCCGCGCGGCCCAATTGCAGGAGGCCCGGGAGCTGGTGCGGCTGTACCGCCGGCGCTATGGCAGGGAGCCGGACGAGCGGGCGCTGCATGAATTCTTCTGGCTCTTTTCCGCCGACCCGGACCGGCTTGCCCCCCTGTGGGACGAACAGATGCGCCTGGTGGGCAATTATGAATTCTCCAGAGAACAAATGAAAGCCCATACCCCCGCCTTTGAAAGCATGGAAGCCTTTTTGAAGAGCATTCCGTAGGCTCTTTTGAGGAGCACGGCGATCGCTGCGCAAAACGCCCCCCGCCGGATCCGGCGGGGGCATGTGTTTGGCAGATTCTTATTGATTCTTGGGGGACATCCTGGTATAATAGCGGAAAGGGAGGCGATTTTATGCCTACGATATCCATGTTTCGGGGGATCAAGGTCACAATGTACTGGGCGGATCATATGCCGCCTCATTTCCATGCCACCTATGGCGGCGAAGAAGTGATCGTTTCCATAAGGGAACTGGAGGTGCTGGAAGGAACATTGCCCAGCAAGCAGCTGAAGATGCTCCTTGGATGGGCAGCGATCCGACAGGATCAGCTTATGGACAACTGGGAGCTGGCAGTGAGAAAGCAGGAGCTATTTGCAATTGAGCCGCTGAAATAAGCGGCATCTCGAAGGGAGGATGTGAAAAATGGGAAAAAGCGCAGAGTATTATCTGTCCAAAGGGATGGACAGAAAAATGGCAGAGTATTATGCTTCCGGGCGCAGGCGCATCACGAAGGTCGTGCCCATGGATGATTTCACATTGATCCTGAGCTTTGACAACGGGGAAACGCGGCGCTTCGACGCGCGTCCGCTGCTTCAGCCGGGGACTGTGTTTGCGCCCTTCCGGCAGTGGGATCGTTTTCGCAGGGTATACCTGGACGAGGATCACTGCGTGGCATGGGACATCGACCCCAGGGTGGACAGCAGCAAGGTATGGAGCAACAAGGTGGATCTGTGCCCGGACAGCTGTTATGTAGACAGCATCCCTCTGCCAGACGGGCACTCCGCGTAAAAGCCGGAAAGGAAGCAGATGAGGCGCCGCAATTGGCGCCTCGTTTTGTTTTTTGGGCGCGGCCTCTTACCGCTCCTCTTCGGGGATGAAGTTCAGGATGATCTCTGTGCGGTCGAATTTGAGTTGGGTGAATTGGACGCCGGCGGATCGGAGCATGCGTTTGGAGGCCAGGTTCAGGGGGGTGCCGTCGTACTTGTCGGACAGGTACAGCACCTCTTTGACCCCGGACTGGATGATGGCCTTGGCGCACTCGTTGCAGGGGAACAGGGCCACGTACAGGCGGCTGCCCCGCAGGTCGCGGCCGTTGGCGTTGAGGATGGCGTTCAGCTCGGCGTGGACCACGTAGGGGTATTTGGTCTGCTCCCCCTCCCGCGCCCAGGGATACAGGTCGTCGCTGCACCCTTTGGGCATGCCGTTGTAGCCGGTGGAGATGATGATATTCTCCGGCGAGACGATGCAGGCCCCCACCTGGGTATTGGGATCCTTGCTCCGCCTGGCCGCCAGCATGGCGATGCCCATAAAATATTCATCCCAGCTGATATAATCCTGCCGCTTCATGATGGTTCCTCCTTTGTGTGGTGCGCCCTTGGCTCCCCGGTGGGGGAGCTGGCAGGCCGAACGGCCTGACTGAGGGGGTGCGGTTCGATGGATGGTAACAGCTCAAAGTCACCAACGACACCCCCTTTGCCGCTAACGCGGCACGAAGCAGAAGTATGATTGCCACCGGCAATCATTGCTATCTTGATTCGCTGCGCGGAGCACCACCCCCAAAGGGGGCAGCGAGGGGTGCGCCCTTGTGTGGGCTTTAATTGATCACCTTCGCCGGGTCGTGGGGGCGGAAGTGGTTGTAGGTGAGGGCGGCGGCGGCGGCGAGGCAGGTGATGGCGGCGAGGATCTGGCTGACGCGGAAGGTGCCCCAATAGAGGCTGTCCACCCGCAGGCCCTCGATCCAGGCGCGGCCCAGGCCGTACCAGGCGCAGTAGAGCAGGGCGATCTGGCCGTTGTACTTCCGCTTGGGGTAGAAGGCGTTCAGCATGAGAAAGCCCGCCAGGTTCCACACCGATTCATACAGGAACGTGGGATGGTAATACTCAAATTCCCCGGTGCGGGTATTGAACAGGCCCATGCGGAAGAAGCTGTCCGTGGCCGCGCCGAAGGCCTCCCGGTTGAAGAAATTGCCCCAGCGGCCGATGAGCTGGCCGATAAGGAAGCCCGTCAGCGTCATGTCCAGCACGGCGAACAGATTCACCTTCTTGATCTTGCAGAACACCGCCACGCCGATCACCGCGCCGATCACCGCGCCGTAGATGGCGATGCCGCCGTTCCAGATATACAGCACGGAGACAGGGTCGTCCCGGTAGGAGTCCCAGGTGAAGGCGCAGTAATAGATGCGGGCGCACACGATGGAAAAGGGGGTGATCCACAGCACCCCGTCCAGCAGGCCGTCCTGGGTCAGCCCGGCGCATTTGCACCGATGTCCGGCGTAGGCCACGGCCAGCAGCAGCCCCAGGGCGATCACCAGGCCGTACAGGTGGATGTCCAGGGAGCCGATGGAAAAGCTGCGGGGCGGATTCACCTCCAGCCCCAG
Source organism: uncultured Eubacteriales bacterium (assembly GCA_900553805.1). Taxonomy (GTDB): domain Bacteria; phylum Bacillota; class Clostridia; order Oscillospirales; family Oscillospiraceae; genus Faecousia. The sequence goes on along the minus strand of USEU01000036.1, from coordinate 2,709 downwards.
AAATGGAAAGGAAATAACGGAATAGTCAGCGGGATTCATGATCTTCCCCCTCCTTCAGCGGTTCAATGATGGAAATGGCGCAGTTGTCCGGGCGCACCCAGCGCTCCAGGAAGGCGCGGACCTCCCCGGCGGTCACGTCCCGGTAGATCTCCGGGAAGCGGAAATAGTCGAAATTTGAAAAATGATAGGCGCACAGGCGGAAGCAGGTGCCGTCCAGGCCGTCCAGCCCCCGGATGCGGCGGCCCAGGGCGCTGCGCTTCATGCGCAGGAAGTCCTTTTCGCCGATGCCGGTTTGGGCCAGGCGGGCGGCCTCCGCAATGATGGCGTCGCGCACCTGCACAGGCGCTTCGCTGTCGCCGCTGGCGCAGAGCATGGCGCAGTCCTCCATGGTCTCGAAGCCCCCGCCGAAGGAGCTGTCGATGAGCCCCGCCTCATACAGGCGCAGATACAGCTCCGACGATTCGCCGAACAGCGCCTCGGCGGCCAGGTCGGCCACCATTTCCTGGCGGATGGAGGCGTCCCCCGGCTCCGCCGGGCGGCACTTGAAGGCCAGGCTGAAGGTGGGCATGGCTACCTCCATGCGGCAGCGCACCTCCCGGTGCACCGGCGTGTCCGCCTCCTCCCAATGGCTCCGCTTCTCCGCCTGGGGCTTGGGGGTGTCGGGCAGGGTCTCCCGGGCGATGGCGGCCACGCTTTCCGGCTCCACGTCGCCGATGACGCACAGCAGCATATTGCCGGGGTGATAGAAGGCCCGGTGGCAGCGCTCCAGCAGGGCGGGGGTGATTTGGCGGATGGAATCCCCGGTGCCCAGGATGGGCACCCGGACGGGGTGATTGGCGTAAAGGGCCTCCATCAGCCGGTCGAAGATCACGCTGTCGGGGCTGTCCAGGTTCATATCGATCTCCTGCTGGATGATGCCCCGCTCCCGCTCCACGCTCTGCCGGGTGAAATAGGGGGTGGAGACGAATTCCAGCAGCAGCCGCAGGGCGGCCTCAAAATTCTGGGTGCAGGTGAAATAATAGGCGGTCATGTCGTAGCTGGTGAAGGCGTTGGCCGAGGCCCCCAGGGCGGCGAACTCGGCGGTCACGTCCCGGTCCCCGGGCAGCTCAAACATCTTGTGCTCCAGGTAGTGGGCCACCCCGGCGGGGACGGTATGGCGCTCCCCCTCCAGGGTGAACTCCGTGTGGATGGAGCCGAAGCCGGTGACGAAATAGGCGATGCTCCGGGCGAAGCCCTTGCGGGGCACCACGGCGATCTGCAGGCCGTTGGGCAGGGTCTCCCGGCACACGTTCTCGTCCAGGTCGGGGTAATATTGCCGGGTCATGGCTCCGCCCTCCTTTCGGTGAGAAAATAGGTGCTGTGCAGCGTCAGCGTCCGGGCAGCCCGGGCCAGCTGGGGCAGCTCCACGGCGGCGATTTTTTCCATACACGCCTCCGGGGGCATCAGCAGCCCGTTCAGGGCGGCGTGGGAATAGTAGCTCTCGATGGCCCCGGGGGAATCGTGGGCGGCCCGCAGGCCGGACAGGACCCCCTCCTTGGCGCTTTGCAGCTCCCGATCGGTAATGTCCCCGGCGGCGCACAGCTCCAGCTGGCGCAGGATCTCCGCCTGGGCCTGATCCCGGCTGGCCCCGTCAATGCCGGCGCTGACGGTGACGATGCCCTTGGAGCCGTAGTAGCCGGAGCCGATGCTGTAACACAGGGACTGCTTCTCCCGCAGGTTCAGAAAGAGCTTGGAGGTCATGCCCGCGCCGAACACCTGGTTCAGCAGCTGCATGGCCGGGTACTGCTCCGTGCGGTTGGTGATGGGGGTGGTGAAGCCCAGGCAGAGCTTGCTCTGGGTCACGTCCATGGTCTGCGTCACCTGCGCGCCGGGGCAGGGGATCAGGTCCCGCTGGACCGGCAGGGGCAGGGGAGACCGGCCCGGCAGGTCGAACAGGGGCGCCAGCAGCGCCGCCACCTGCTCCGGCTGGGCGCTGCCCACATAGAGCAGGTTCACCGGGCTTTCCCGCAGAATTTTCTGATAGTGGTCATACAGCCCCCGGGGGGTGACGGCGGCTACCTCCTCCGGCTCGCCCAGGCGGGACAGGCCGAAGCTGTCGTTCCTGCACACCAGCTTCAGCAGCTTTCCCATGGCGTAGACCTGCTTGTCGTTGCGGTCGCACTCGATGGCGGAGATCAGGTTGCGCTTCTCGCTTTCCACAAAGCGCTCCCGGAACACGCCGCCCTCCAGATCCGGCTCCAGCAGGACCTGGCGCAGGAAGTCCGCCATGGGCTCCAGCACCCGGTCGCCGGGCAGGGCGAAGCGCTGATCCATAAAGCCGCAGAATAGCCCGGTGGTCTGGCAGTCTCCCACCCGGCGCACCAGGGGGCTGAGGGAAGCGCCATACAGATCGTCCAGGGCCAGGGTGATATCCCGCAGGCTGGGATACCGCCGGGTGCCCCGCAGCAGCACCGCCCCCAGCAGGGCGTTCATGGCCGCCTCGCGGCCATCCATGGGCCGCACCAGCTGCACGCTGAGGCACCCCTGCTTGAACCGCCCGTCCCGGAAGCACCGCAGCGTCACACCGGGAGAAAGTTGAATGGTTTGTATCATGGTGAACTCCTGAATTGGAAGAATATACGGTGGAATTGCCTCCCCCGAAAGGGGGCGCTCTTCTTGCTGCCCCCTTTGGGGGTGGTGCTCCGCGCAGCGAATCAAGATAGCAATGAT
>USEU01000035.1 GCA_900553805.1 uncultured Eubacteriales bacterium | reverse complement strand
GAGCCAAAAATCCAGGCTGGGGCTTCTTGCCAAATTGTGCGGTGTTGCCTTAATTCTATCATTATTTTGTTGACAGGACGAATATGTTATGCAATAATAATGAAAAGTTCACAAAGTCGGCCTTTTGGCCGCTGAAAATAAGTTCGGGCGTTTGCCCGATGAAAAGGGAAGCCGGTGTGATTCCGGGACGATCCCGTCACTGTGATAGCCAGGATGCAGCATGATGCCACTGATTTTTTGGGAAGGCGCTGCGGACGTAACTTAAGTCAGGAGACCTGCTTATTTTTGAGAATGCACTTGCGTCGGACAGGGATCATTCTGCAAAATGTAGCTGTTGCCATTTTTGGCGGTGTCTCCTTTGCGTATGTTTTTTTAGTCGGACGGAAGTCCGGCTTTTTTGCGCCGTATTTTGGGAACAAATTATGAGAGGATGATAAGGTATGAAACATCGGAAAACATGGATGGCGTTGCTCCTGTGCGCTGCATTGCTGCTCTCCGGCTGCGCCGGGAAGAAGGGGGATGCCAAAGAGGAGACATCCCAAAAGGTACTGAACTTCGGCTGTCAGATGTATGATGACGGGTCCGTCAACACGGCTATGGCCATCAGTTCCTCCTGGAACTGTATGCGCTATGGCATCAGTGAAGCACTGTTTCGATTTGACGACAATATGAATGTGGAGCCATGGCTGGCGGAGAGCTATACGGTCAATGACGAACACACCCAGTGGGTCATTACCCTGAAAAAGGACATCAAATTTTCCGATGGCTGCCCCCTTACTCCCTCCAGCGTAAAGGCCTATTTTGATTACCTGAAAGAGGTGGGTCCCGGCGGTTCTGCCAAGCCTCAGAAATACCTGGAATATGAGGCGGAGGTGACTGCCGATGATGCCGCCAATACCGTTACCATCGTGACCTCCAAGCCCTATGCCAATTTGCCCGGCCAGCTGGCCTATCCGGTGATGGCGATCCTGGATGTGGAGCATACAAAGGATTTTGACAACGGTGCCATCGGTACCGGTCCCTATATGATCGACAAATTCAACGGCGTGGGTGTGGGTTACGATATGAAAGCCAACCCCAACTATCGGGAAAAAGTACCCTATGACAAGATCCATATTCTCTTTATGGGCGATGCCTCTGCCAAGACCATGGCACTGCAGAGCGGCCAGGTGGACCTGGTGGAGAACATCACCAATGTTTCGGACATCCAGAACTTCCAGCAGGACGCCAATTACACGGTGGACATTGCCTCCGGTGTACGCTGCGGTTTCAGCTGGATGAACCTGAACGGTGTTCTGGGCAACAAGACCCTCCGGCAGGCCATTCTCATGGGCATTGACAATGATACCATCTGCTCCTCCAAGACCATTGGCGGGCTGTACACTGCCGGCTTCTCTGTCCTGCCCTCCACACTGAGCTATGGCTATGACAAGCTGGTAAACCCCTATAAGTATGACCCTGAGGGGGCAAAGAAACTGCTGGACGATGCGGGCATCGTGGACTCCGATGGCGACGGTTTCCGGGAACTGGACGGAAAGAAAATCGACCTACGCTATGTTTCCTATGAAAACCGGATGCTCAATGATTTTTCCAATGCGCATATGCAGTATCTGGCGGAAATCGGCATTGCCTGCACCGCGGATTTCGGCAGCTCGGACGATCAGTGGAGCAAGCTGGCGGCGGGCGAGTACGATCTCAATAATAACAACTGGACCACAGTGGGCACCGGCGATCCCTTTGAGTATATGGCAAACTGGACCACAGACGGTACCTACTGCGGCTACAGCAACCCCGAGTACGATGCCCTCTATGAGCAGCTCAAGGGTGAGATGGACACTGAAAAGCGGGCAGACCTGATCCGGCAGATGCAGCAGATCGTCATCGACGACGCCCTGGTCATTGTGGACGGCTACTACAATTCCTCCATGATCTACTCCAAGAACGTGGGCTTCGCCCATATCCATACGGCGGACTACTACTGGCTGACCACAGAAATCGTACCTGCCTAAAGAAAAACGTTTCTCGCACAGCCGGGGCCAAAGCCTCGGCTGTGTATAAAGAGAGGAGAATCGGCATTGAAGAAGAAAAAACTGGCCCTTCGGCTGGCGCAGATACTGGTGGTGCTGGTGGGTATCAGCTTTGTGACTTTTTTGCTGACCTATCTGTCTCCAGGAGACCCTGTGCGTAATATGTATACTGCCGCAGGGATCATGCCCACGGAGGAACTGGTGGCGGAAACCAGGGAAGAACTGGGCCTCAACGATCCGCTGCCGACCCAGTATCTCCGCTGGCTGCGGAACTGTCTGCGGGGAGACTTCGGAAAATCCTATACGCTGAACAAGCCGGTGACGGAACTGCTTCTGGGGCGGCTTTGGCCTACGGTGAAGCTGACCCTGCTTTCCATGGGCCTGATGCTGCTTCTGGCAGTGCCTCTTGGTATGCTGTCCGCAGTTTATAAGGATTGGTGGATCGATTATCTGGTACGGGGGCTGACCTTTGTAGGCTGTGCCATGCCGAATTTCTGGGTGGGCCTGCTGCTGATGCTGGCGTTCTGCGTTCATATAAAGGCCTTTCCCGTCATCAGTTCTGCCGGGGATCTGCGCAGTATTTTTCTGCCTGCGCTGACACTGGCCCTTGCCATGTCCTCTAAATATACCAGGCAGGTCCGCACGGCGGTTCTGGAAGAGATGAACCAGGACTATGTGGTGGGGGCCAGGGCCAGGGGCGTTCGGGAATCCGTGATTTTGTGGAGAAACGTGTTCCCCAATGCGCTGCTGCCGCTTATCACCATGTTTGGACTGTCCGTTGGCAGTCTGCTTGGTGGTACCAGTGTGGTAGAAGTGATTTTTTCCTATCCCGGATTGGGAAATCTGGCGGTTTCGGCCATCACTTCCAGCGACTATAATCTGATTCAGGGGTACGTTCTCTGGCTGGCACTGATTTACATGGTCATCAATCTTCTGGTAGATGCCTCCTATGGGGCCGTAGACCCCAGAATGCGGGCAAAGGAGCAGATACGATGAAAAAGAAAAATTTCTTCCTTGCCCATAAGCAGTTTACATTTTTCCTGATTCTGGCTCTGCTGATCATCCTGGGGGCGATATTTGCCCCGGTGGTGACCGGCGGTGCGGATCCCCTGAAAGGTTCTCTGACGGAGGCCCTGGAGGCGCCCAGCCGGGCGCATATTTTTGGCACCGATAAAATGGGCCGGGATATTTTCACCCGGGTCATTTACGGAGCAAGGGCTTCTCTCAGTGCGACCTTTGGTGTGGTCGCTCTGATTTTCCTGGTTGGCACTGCGGCAGGCGTGACGGCCGGATATTTTGGGGGCTGGGTCGATGGGGTGATCATGCGCATTGCGGATATGATGCTGGCCTTTCCCGGCCTGGTGCTGGCTCTGGCTGTTGCCGGAATTATGGGGGCGGGCAGCCGGAATGCGATCATCGCCATTGTCCTGGTCAACTGGACCAAGTACGCAAGACTTTCCAGAAGCCTGGTTTTGAAGATCCGGGACCGGGATTATGTGTCAGCGGCCATTGTGACAGGCTCCAAAACAAAGCATATGCTTTTTTCTTATATGCTTCCCAACGCCCTGCCCACGCTGATCATTACGGCCACTACAGATATTGGCGGCATGATGCTGGAACTGGCGGCACTGTCGTTTCTGGGCTTCGGTACCAGGCCCCCCGCGCCGGAATGGGGCTATATGCTCAACGAAGGCCGTGCCTGTATGCAGTCCGCACCCTGGATGATGATCTTCCCGGGATTGGCCATTTTCCTGGTCGTTACGGTTTTTAACATGCTGGGAGATTCCGTGCGGGATATTCTTGACCCCAAGGAGGCGTAGAAAAATGCTGGAACTGGACCATGTTGCCATCGCCTATGGGGAAACTCAGGCTGTGGAGGATTTTTCTTTGCATATGGAGCCTGGTGAGATCGTCAGTCTGGTGGGCGAGAGCGGCAGCGGGAAAACCAGCGTGATCCGTGGGATCCTGGGGCTGTTGCCGGGAGGCGGTGCTGTTACCCAGGGGAATATTGTATTTGACGGAAAGGATCTTCTGGATGTTACTCCGGAGCAGTGGCGCACCGTCCGAGGGCGGGAGATTTCCATGATTTTTCAGGACAGCGGGGCCATGATGAATCCTACCCGCAAAATCGGTACCGTTTTTGCGGAGTATCTGCGAACCCATGAGAAACTGACAAAAAAAGAAGCCTGGAAAAAAGGAACCCAAATGCTTGCCAGAATGCGACTGCCAAGCCCTGAAAATATCATGCACTCCTATCCCTTTCAGCTCTCCGGCGGTATGCAGCAGCGGGTGGGCATTGCCATGGCCATGAGCTATGAGCCGAAGCTGCTGCTGGCGGATGAACCCACCTCTGCGCTGGATGTGACGACCCAGGCCCAGATCGTCGGGGAGATGGCCAGACTGCGCAGGGATTATGGAACGGCAATCCTGCTGGTCACCCATAATCTGGGCGTTGCCGCCTATTTGTCAGACCGTATTCTGGTGATGCGCCAGGGGCGCATCGAGGAGGCGGGGAACCGGGACACCATTCTCCAATCTTCTACCAATGCCTATACAAGAAGTCTGCTGGAATCCGTTCCGACGTTGGGAGGTGTGCGTTATGTCTGAGCCGGAAGTGATCATGGAGGCCCTGCATGTTTGCAAAAGCTATCCCGCTTCTGACGGCCGATGGCTGCTGGCAAATGAGGATGTCTCATTGCAGCTGGTAAAGGGAAAAACGCTGGGTCTTGTAGGGGAATCCGGCTGCGGCAAAAGCACATTTATGCGATTCCTGGTAGCGTTGGACCGGCCGGACAGCGGGCAGATCCTGTATCGGGGCCAGGATATTACGGCCCTTCGGGGAGAGAAGCTACGGCAGACACGGCGGCACATTCAGATGGTTTTTCAGGATCCCGGCGCATCGTTCAATCCCAAAATGAGGGTGCGGGATATTGTCTGTGAGCCTTTGCTGAATTTTGGCCTGATCGCCCCAAAGGAAAGGACAGCGGTATGCCGCAGCCTCCTGGAAATGGTGGAGCTGCCCGGAGATTTTGAAGACCGTTACCCTCACAGCATGAGCGGCGGTCAGCGGCAGCGGGTAGCAATTGCCCGGGCGTTGGCCCTCCAGCCTGAAATCCTGATTTTGGATGAGGCAACGGCAGCATTGGATGTATCCGTACAGAAAAATATAATCGAACTGATCGTTAAACTTCAGAGAGAGCAGGGCCTTACCATAGGCTTTATCTGCCATGACATTGCTTTGGTGCAGAGCGTGGCCCATCAGGTGGCGGTCATGTATCTGGGCAGGGTGGTGGAGATTTTACCTGGGGAGAATTTGCGCACTCAGGCCCGGCATCCCTATACCCGTACACTCATTGATGCAGTCCTGGATCTGGATACGGACCCGGGGAAGCCTATTACGGTTATTGACTCGGAGCCACCCAGCCCCCTGGATATTCCGGCGGGCTGCCCATTTCGGGATCGTTGCAGCCAATGCTTTGAAAAGTGCGCCCAGGAAAAACCGGAAATGCGCTGGCTGTCCAAAGAACACGGCGTGGCCTGTCATCTGTTTCCTGAGGAAAGGTAGGATGGCGTGAAAAGAAACGAAAGCCTGATTTCCGGCCCCATCGGTTCTGCCCTGCTGGCCTTTGTGGTGCCGCTGATGCTCAGCAGCCTGGTGCAGCAGCTGTATGTGACGGCGGATGCGGTGATCGTTGGGCGCATTGTCGGGAAGACCGCACTGGCGGCCATTGATTCCGTGCATACGCTCTTTCGGTTTCCCATCAATTTTATGAACGGCCTTGCTGCCGGGGCGACCATCCTGATTTCCCGGCACTTTGGTGCGGAGAACCGGGACGGATTGCGCTCCTGCATGCTCTCAGCCGGAGCCTTGGCGGTGGTACTTGGGATCCTGTGCGCAGTAGGAGGTGTTCTGCTGACACCTGTGCTTTTGCAATTCATGCAGGTCCCGGAGGATATTTATGCTCAGACCCTGGAATATACGAGAATTTATTTCGGGGGCATTTGGGCCATGATTTTATACAACATGGCCTCCGGTGTCCTGCGTGCCTTTGGAAATTCCAAAAGTCCCCTGTATATTCTGCTGGTCAGTTCGATTATCAACATTGTGGGAGACATTCTGCTGGTGGGCGGGCTGAGGATGGGAACCGCAGGTGCGGCGATCGCAACGGTTTTTTCCCAGATGTTCAGTGCGGCAATGGCACTGTGGATGGCAGGGAAAAAACTGCCGCAAAGGATCGGCGCACAGCGGCTCCGGCGGTGGCTGGAACACCTGTGGGCCATGGTACGGACCGGCATTCCGCTGGCACTGCAATCGGTGCTGTTCCCGGTGGCCAATTCCATTGTGCAGGCAGCGGTGAACACGATGGGAACAGACACCATTGCGGCCTGGGGCATCTGCGACAAGCTGGATATGCTGATCTGGCTCCTGGCGGATGCCATGGGGCCGGCACTGACGACCTATACCGCCCAGAATATGGGGGCGGGACGTTGGAACAGGGTCTGTAAAGGCAATCGGATCGGTGCGGCCATGTCCGTGGCCGCAGTGGGGACGGTAAGCCTTGGCCTGTATTTCCTGACGGCCCCGCTGGGCGGCCTGTTTGTTCCCGTGCAGGATGCGGCGGCAGTCGTACCCCAGGCGGTTGCTTTTATGCGGCGAATGGCCCCATTTTTCCTGTTTTATGCTTTGGCGGAAAGCTTTTCCGGCGCATGCTGCGGAACGGGTGATACGGTCAGGCCCATGATCCTGACCCTTTTGTCCATCTGCCTTCTGCGGGTGCTGGGGATCCTGCTGGTGCTGCCCAGACAGCATACCATGGAATGTATCATCGATATCTATATCTCCTCCTGGATCGCTGCGGGCATCGGTTTTCTGATTCTGTGGCAGTGGGAGAAAAATAGAGTCCAAAAGACGTAGCCAAGCCCGCCCACCGGGCTTGGCTTCCCCGACCGGGAAGCTGCAGGGCGTAGCCCTGACCGATGCGGCAGCGGGGGGCGTGAAATATTGCAGAACCAGTATGCGAATCCGTACAAACGCCCCATATGATCAACGTCCACCCTTAGAATCCCACGGTTGAAAACGTGCCCCTCCCAGCGAAACCGTAGGGAACGGCATCGTCCCCTACATTCACGTGGCAAAAATAATCTGAAAAACATTTGAAGAAATGCTTGCATTTTTCATCTGGGTGGTGTATTATTAGTACAGCTATTATTTCTGTATTAACGTAATCAACGAACTGCGGCGTCCCTGTGGGGGCGGATGTGAAGGAGGAAAATGGATATGATGAAGAAGCTTCTGGCTCTGGCAATGGCGCTGGTGCTGACCCTGACGGTCCCGCTGGCGGCCCTGGCGGAGGTATATGACCTGGCGCAGGGCAGCATCACCGTGGAGGCCAGGGGTGATGGCAAACAGTACGTCACTCAGGAAGATTACAACATACGGGACCAAGAGCAGACCACCGAGACCGTCATCAAGCAGACGGACAGCAAAACGACCTCCACCGAGAATACCATCACCATCAAGGCGGATGAAAACCAGACCGCCGAGGTCACCATCTCCGATGTGAATATTGACGTGAGCGATTCCAAAGCAAGTGTAGACGAGAACACGGGATCGGTAATTCGGGGAGACGCCGCCATCTCCGCCGAGGGAGAAGGAAACGTGACCATTGAGCTGGATGGCAGCAATACGGTCAAGAGCGGCGAGCATTCCGCCGGTGTGGGGAAGAATAACGAGGGCAGCCTGACCATTACCGACGAGGATGGAGACGGCGCGCTGAACGCCACTGGCGGCAAATACGGCGCGGGCATCGGCGGCGGAGGCAGGCAGAGTGTCTCCGACATCACCATCGAAGGCGGCAACATTACAGCCACCGGCGGTGAACTGGCGGCAGGCATTGGCGGCGGTCAATATGGCTCCGGCAGCGACATCACCATCGAGGGTGATGCGCAGGTGGATGCCAATGGCGGCACTAATGGCGCAGGTATCGGCGGCGGTCAATCGGGCTCCGGCAGCAAAATCACCATCGAGGGCGACGCACAGGTGGACGCCAAAGGCGGCAAGGATGGCGCAGGTATCGGCGGCGGTCAATCGGGCTCCGGCAGCAAAATCACCATTGAGGGCAATGCACAGGTGGAAGCCAATGGCGGCAATGGTGGCGCAGGCATCGGCAGTGGCGAAAATAGCACAGGCAGCGACATCACCATTGGGGGCAACGCGCAGGTAGACGCCAAAGGTGGCAATAATGGCGCGGGCATTGGCGGCGGCGACAATGGCAACGGCACCGGCATCACGATTAAGGACGATGCACAGGTGAATGCCACCGGCGGCGGGTTAGGTGCAGGCATCGGCGGCGGTAGTATCGGCAATGGCAGTAACATCACCATCGAGGGCAACGCGCGTGTGGATGCCACCGGCGGCGAACGGGCGGCAGGCATTGGCAGCGGCATCTATGGTTCTGCCAGCGATATCACCATCCGGGGGAATGCCCAGGTAGGTGTACAGGGTGGGAACGGTAGTAACATGGGGGGCAGCGGTGCCGGTATTGGTGAAGGAGGCATCTGGAATCCGTATGACGAACGACCTCAGGCTGGCCGCGAAGAGACACCGAATACCAATGACCTGAACACCGGCTCCATTGCCTATTACGCCCCCGGCGCAGATAAGAGCAAGGATGCCCCCGAAAAGCTGCTGCACAAGACTGCAAGCGGAACGATGGAAACCCACGAGTGCAGCAAGCTGCTCTCCGTCACCAAGGCAACCTGCACCGAAAACGCCGCGTTTATCTATCTGTGCAGCTGCGGCGAAACGGTCACAATAGAGCAGCCGGGCACCGCCCTGGATCACAAAGTTGACAGCTACACCTATGACAATAATGCCACCTGCATGGCCGACGGCACCGAAAGCGGCGTATGCAAGAACTGCAACAAAACCGTCAGCAGAACAAAGGCGGGCACTCTCGACCCGAATAAGCACAGCTTTGAAGACTATGTTTCCAATGGTGACGCCACCTGCACAGCAGACGGCACCAAGACCGCAAAATGCGCCTACAACTGCGGCGCGGAGGATACCCAGCCCGACGTTGGTTCCAAACTGGCGCACAAGTTTGATAACTACATTTCCAACAACGACGCCACCTACGATGCCGACGGCACCCAGACCGCCAAGTGCGACCACGGCTGCGGCGCGTCGGACACCGTCACCGAACCGGGGAGCAGAATTCCACTCTATCGGGTGGTGGACGCGGAGGGGCGGAATATCCCCAGCCAGGAAAGCCTGGAGGGTGGCATCCTGACCATCACGGTTGACCAAGACGAGGCCACCCTCACCGGCGGGCTGAACGCCCTGGGCATCCTCCGCCAGCGCGGCGTCACCGCCATCACCTTCGTCACGAACGGCGCGGCCTCCACCTTCGACCTGGCAGCCCTCACCGGCTCCGGCACCTACGCCCTCACCCACACCGGCGCAACCGCCACCCTCACCCTCAACGGCTGGGATACAAGCAACATCCTGAGGTGAGCGCATCCCCCTCGCTGCCCCCTTTGGGGGAAGTGCCGCGAAGCGGCAAAGGGGGTGCCGTTGGTATTTTTGAGCTGTTGCCATTCAACGAACCACACCCCCTCAGTCTCGCTGACGCTCGACAGCTCCCCCATCGGGGAGCCGAGTTCAACCTCCCCTGAAAGGGGAGGCGGCGCAATAGCGCCGGAGGGGTCAGCCGCGGTACGCAGAATACCAATAAGATAAAACAAAGGCGAATCCGTACAATCTCCGTTTCAGATTGTACGGATTCGCCTTTGTACGTTGAATGGACCGCACCTCGTCGTCCCCTGCAAGCGCGACGGGGTGCTTCCCATTCAACCGGGACTTGATCGTCCTCACAAAATGCAAAAAAACCTCTTGACAATTTTCAATCTTATGCTATACTAAGAATGTAAATAAGAGTTATTCTTATTTAGGAGGACCAATGGAAGCGACAGGAAAGCAATTCCGCAAAAGAAACGCGATCCTTGCCTGCCTTCGCCAGTCCAAAGCGCACCCCTCGGCTGAGGATGTCTACCGCTGCTTGCAGCAAGAGCACTCGGATATCTCCCTTGCGTCCGTTTACCGCAATATCAAGCTGTTCAAGGATGAGGGCCTGATTATCAGCCTGGGCACCGTGAACGGCATCGAGCGGCTGGACGGCAGGGTGGACCCCCATGTGCATTTCGCGTGCAGCGCCTGCGGCGCGGTGGTGGATGTGCCGGATGTGGACGTGCCGGAAAGCGTCGCCAAGGCGACCGAGGCATGTCTGCGATGCCGGGTGGACGATACCCGGCTGGTGCTGACCGGCATCTGTAAAAACTGTTTAGGGAAATCAAAAGAAAAAACTTAGGAGGAAATGTTATGAAGAAGTATGTTTGCCCTGTTTGCGGTTATGTCTACGAAGGCGAGGAAATGCCCGCCGATTTCAAGTGCCCCGTGTGCCATGTGGATGGTTCCAAGTTCAAGGTGCTGGATACCTCCAAGCTGGCCGCCGAGCATGAGCTGGGCATCTACAAGAAGACCGTCGCCAACAACCCCGACATCCCAGAGGCCGACAAGCAGTGGATCCTGGAGCAGCTGAAGGCCAACTTCACCGGCGAGTGCAGCGAGGTGGGCATGTACCTGTGCATGGCCCGCATTGCCCACCGGGAGGGCTACCCCGAGATCGGCCTGTACTGGGAGAAGGCCGCCTACGAAGAGGCGGAGCACGCCGCCAAGTTCGCCGAGATGCTGGGCACCACCCTGGAGCCCAACATGACCGCCTCCACCAAGAAGAACCTGGCCTGGCGCGTAGACTGCGAATTCGGCGCAACCCAGGGCAAATTCGACCTGGCCCTGAAAGCCAAGCAGTACGGCCTGGACGCCATCCACGACACCGTCCACGAAATGGCCAAGGACGAGGCCCGTCACGGCAAGGCACTGCTGGGCCTGCTGGAGCGGTACTTCAAGAAGTAAAAATCACATAAGAGGGCGAGGCAACGCTTCGCCCTCTTTGCTGTAAGAGAGGCAGACGAAAATAAGCAAGTACAACGCCCTATGGGAATACATACAAGCCAGCGGCCGCCCGTCCTTTGCGCTGACCTTTGAGGAAATCCAACACATCGCCGGGATCCCCATTGACCATTCCTTCCTGAAATACAAAAAGGAGTTGGAGGACTACGGCTATCAGGTGGGCAAAATCTCACTGAAAGAGCAGCGGGTTTCCTTTAACAGAATCGAAGGAGAATAGGACAACAGAATGACTTAACGTAATCAGAGGCTGCCTCGTTATGAGACAGCCTCTTTCAAATGCTTACAGTTTATTGCCGCAGCAGTAGCAGCTTTCCCGGTCAATGGATTGAATTGTGCCGCACTCCGTGCAGCGGATCAATCCCTTTGATTTTAAATCCAATTCTGCGGAGGTTCGCGCCCCAAGGCTTGAATTGCTTGGATGGTTTGACTCAGCCGAAGATTTGTCCGTTGAGTGCTGACCTGCGCTCTGTTCGATTCCTTCCAGCTTGACGAGAATCCGAGAGGTATGTCCAGATATGCCGGAGGTGTTTTCAATCATTTCACCGAATCCGTAAAGAACCAATGAGGAAATATAGGATGTTACGCAGCCAATTACGAGAATCAACGCAAAAGACAGAAGGTCTAAATCGCCATAGCGATCTTTTCCAAGTGTAACTGCGGCGCTCACCGTCCCGATGATGCCAAGCCAACAGAGAATTTTTGCGACAGTTTTTAATTTGTGACCGGGTTCCTCAAACATTTTTCTTTCCTCCAAAATAAAAAGTGCGCAGCCGAAGCCACGCACCGAAAAACGTAGCCCCGATTGCTGCGACACAACTTTCCCAATGCACAAAATGGCATGCGAAAATAGGGCATGCGTTTTTGCCAAAGCAAAAACCACATACCATTCCGTACATTGCTGTTAAGTTGTGCCGCAAGGATATTATATCCCATACCTCCGGGAAAAGCAACAGAAAAAGCATATAAGACAACAGCTTACGATTTGACCACCCCTCCTAAATTGAAAAACCCCGCCAAGACGTCAGCCCTGGCGGGGTTCTGTGAAGATATGCATTAAACCGCGCTGTCCATTTCAGCCAGATATTTCTTCACGCTGACCAACTTCACCACGCAGGTGAATACCTTCATTGCGAGCTGTAAGTCATCGTCGGCGGGGAAGGAGGGGGCGATGCGGATGTTGCTGTCGTGGGGATCCTTGCCGTAGGGGTAGGTGGCGCCTGCGCCGGTGAGGGTCAGGCCCGCTTTTTTGCACTGGGAGACGATCTCCTTGGCGCAGCCGTCCAGGGAGTCAAAGGAGACGAAGTAGCCGCCCTTCGGATTTGTCCAGCTGCCGATGCCCAGGCCGCCCAGCTCTGCCTCCAGGGTGTTGCGGACGATCTCAAATTTCGGCCGCAGGATCTCGGCGTGGCGGCGCATGTGCTCCATCATGCCGTGGATATCCCCGAAGAACCGCACATGCCGCAGCTGGTTCACCTTGTCGTGGCCGATGGTCTGCACCTTCATCTGGGCGCGGATGTCCACCAGATTGTTCTGAGAGGAGGCAAGGGCGGAGATGCCGGAGCCGGGGAAGCTGATCTTGGAGGTGGAGGCGAATTTATACACCAGGTCGGGATTGCCCGCCCGCTTGCACTCGGCCAGAATCTCGATCAGGTGATCCTGGTCGTGGTCATACAGGTGGTGGATGGTGTAGGCGTTGTCCCAGTAAATGCGGAAGTCCACCGCGGCGGGCTTCAGCCGGGCGAACCGGCGCACGGTCTCGTCGGAATAGGAAATGCCCTGGGGATTGGAATACTTGGGCACACACCAGATGCCCTTGATGGCCGGGTCAGAGGACACCAGCTGCTCCACCATATCCATGTCCGGCCCGGTGGGCAGCATGGGCACGTTGATCATCTCAATGCCGAAATACTCGGTGATGGCGAAGTGCCGGTCGTAGCCGGGCACGGGGCAGAGGAACTTCACCTTTTCCAGCTTGCACCAGGGGGTGCTGCCCATCACGCCGCGCACCATGGAGCGGGCCACGGTGTCGTACATCACGTTCAGGCTGGAGTTGCCGTAGATAATGACCTGATCGGGGCGCACCTCCATCATGTCGGCCATCAGCTCCTTGC
This sequence comes from uncultured Eubacteriales bacterium, assembly GCA_900553805.1. Classification (GTDB taxonomy): domain Bacteria; phylum Bacillota; class Clostridia; order Oscillospirales; family Oscillospiraceae; genus Faecousia. The sequence goes on along the minus strand of USEU01000035.1, from coordinate 8,646 downwards.
ACTCCTCAATGCCGTCCAGCACGCCATAGTTCCGGCAGTCGGTGCCGTCCTCACAGGTCAGGTCGCTTTCGCTGTTCAGCACATCCATCATGCCCATGGAAAGATTCAGCTGCGCCTGGGACGGCTTGCCCCGGGCCATGTTCAGCGACAGCTTGCGCTCCTGATAGTGGGCATACTCCGCCTTCAGCGCATCCCGCAGCGCGGTCAGCTCCTCGCGGGTCAGTTCGGAATAAGGTTTCATAGCTACCTCCGATTGGTTGAAATTTGCAAGTTCGCCTGCTGCGTCCTGCACAATGCCTATATGATACTACGAAATGCCCCAAATTTCAATGGGCACTATCCACAGATTCCGAATCAAAAGCATATTTTTTATGCATACACCCAGCCCGGCAAGATGTTCACACAGATTTTCCTTGATAATCGTTTTTCGCCGTGATGAAATGAGGGCGAAAAATGCAAACAGCCGCCGGGTGCACAAAAGATGGCACTGCGGCGGCTTTTGTATGGGCGCTCTATCGTACCCCGGTGATATCCTTGATGACCTCACCGGCGATGATCAGGCCAACAACGGAGGGGACGAACGCGTTGGAACCGGGGATATCCCGGCGGGCAGTGCACTTGCGGGCGGTGTCGGGGGGACAGATGCAGTGATTCCGGCAGCTGATCTCCATATCCTCAATGGGCCGCCGCGCCTCCTCCTGGGAATATACCACCTTGAGATGGTCAATGCCCCGCTTGCGGCATTCCCGGCGGATTACCCGGGCCAGGGCATCCACTGAGGTCTCATAGATGTCCGCCACCCGAAACGCCGTGGGGTCCAGCTTGTTGCCCGCTCCCATGGAGCAGATGATGGGCGTCCCGGCCTTCCGCGCGTTGGTGATCAGCGCCAGCTTGCCGGATACGGTGTCGATGGCGTCCACGATATAGTCATACTGGGTGAAGTCAAACAGGCCCTCTGTGCTTGGAAGATAGAAGGTCTTATAGGTGGTAACAACGCATTTGGGATTGATGGACAGGATCCGCTGCTCTGCTTCGTCCACCTTGTATTTTCCCACGCTGCTTCGGGTAGCTAAGATCTGACGGTTGATGTTCGTCAGGCAGACGCGGTCATCGTCGATCAGGTCCAGCGCGCCCACCCCGGAGCGGGCCAGCGCCTCCACGGTGTAGCCGCCCACGCCGCCGATCCCAAACACAGCCACCCGCGCCGCTGCCAGCTTTTCCATGGCCTCCCGGCCAAAAAGCAGCTCTGTCCTCGAAAATTGATTCAGCAAAGAAATTCACCTCATAAACATACTGATTTGGTCGGTTAATCATAGCACAAACGCTCCGGCCTTGTCAAGCCGAAGAGAAACGGGCTTTGCACGCTATCGGTCACCCAGCTCCAGCCGCATCAGTACCAGCTCCTGCCAGTGCCCGTCGTCGCACCGAAAGCCCAGCGGATTCCTGCCATATTCCACGAAGCCATGCTTTTGATACAGCCTGATCGCTTTTTCATTTTCGGCTACGACCTCCAGTTCCAGCTGCAGGAAACCCGCCTGCTTTGCGCAGGTGATGCACTGCTCCGTCAGTGCATTCCCAATGCCAAGCCCATTGTAGGCCTGCAAAATGCTGATTCCAAATTCAGCCCGATGCAGCATCTTACGCCGATTCCGAATGAGCGTCACACCGGCGGAACCAACCAGCACTCCATCCACGAATGCGCAGATTTGAATGTCCGTCGGGCTGCTTCTGGCAGCGTTCAACCGCTGTTCCACCTTCACTGGATCATGCTCTGCCTCGTCCACAGCGGCCAGAAGATAGTCTGTTTCAGCACGCACCTGTAAAGAATAGCGAACAAAGGCCACGGCATCTGCTGCTTCGGCGCTGCGCAGGATGCAGGTTTGGCCATTCTTCAATTGGATACTTGCATTGAAAATCAAAGCGCATTTCCTCCGCAGCCTGTTTCTAGGATAACAAAATAAGTATAGCATAAAGATGAGAATTATCAATGGGCGTGCACAAGTTCGCTTCATACCCCTGTAATTCTGCTTTTTCTATTGACAAATCACATATTTTCGGAAATGATTATTGACAAAGCTTTGTGTAAGATATATAATCCCATTGTAAATTTTAACCAATGGAGGGAAACAATATGAAAAAATTCTTAGCAATAGCGCTGTCCCTGGTCATGGTTTTCGGGCTGTTCGCCGTTCGCGGTGTGCAGGCTGAGGGCATGGATGACCTGATCGCCGCTGCCCAGAAAGAGGGCGAGCTGATCGTTTACGGTTCCTGCGAGGAAGAGTATCTGGCAGCTGCCTGCGAGCACTTCCAGGAGCTGTACGGCATCGAAGTGAAGTATCAGCGCCTGTCCACCGGCGAGGTCCAGAGCAAGATCGAGGAAGAGAACGGCACTCCTTCCGCTGACGTCTGGTTCGGCGGCACCACCGATCCCTACAACGTCTGCGCTGCTGAAGGCCTGCTGGAGCCCTACGAGGCCATCAACGCCTCTCACCTGCTGGGCGACGCCTACAAGGACGCCGACGGCCTGTGGTACGGCATCTATAAGGGCATCCTGGGCTTCATCGTCAATGCCGACGAGCTGGACCGTATGGGCCTGGAAGCTCCTCAGGACTGGGCTGACCTGCTGAAGGAAGAGTACAAGGATCTGATCTGGCTGTCCAACTACAACACCGCCGGCACCGCCAAGCTGGTCATCAACACCATGATCCAGAAGTACGGCCATGACGAAGGCATCCAGTACCTGGTCGATCTGGACAAGAACATTCAGGTTTACACCAAGTCCGGCTCCGGCCCGTCCAAGAACGTCGGCACCGGTGAGTGCGTCATCGGCATCGGCTTCCTGCATGACGGCATCACCCAGATCGTTGACAACGGCTACGGAAACGTCGAGCTGATCATTCCTTCCTCCGGCACCTCTTTCGAGATCGGCGCTACCGCCATCTTCAAGGGCGCTGCCCATCCCAACGCTGCCAAGCTGTGGATCGAGTACGCTCTGAGCCCCGAGTGCGTCGAGCTGGCTCAGGACAACGGTTCCTACCAGTTCCTGGTTATCGACAATGCCAAGCAGCCTGAGGTCGCCGAGGAGTTCGGCCTGGATCCCGAGAACGTCATGGACTATGACTTCGAGGATGCCAAGAACAACATCAAGACCTACGTCGAAGAAGTGATGACCGCTCTGGGCGGCGGCGACGACCGCTTCAAGACCGAGTAATTCACCTTCACCGTAACGGAATAGTCTGCGGGGGATGGAGTCAATCTCCATCCCCCCGGTTTTTATCGGGAGGCTCTGAATAGACCATTACAACGGGTGGTTTGTTCAGAGTTTCCCAAGATACATTTTCAGAAGGGAGGAACCTGCCCTATGGCCAGCCGCCAGAGCGCAGCCTTGGAGCGGAAAAAGCTGCTGGGTGACCCGATCCTCGTCACCACCATTGTGGTTTTGATCGCTTTTCTTACATTATTCATCCTGTATCCTCTCGCGATCCTGCTGGTGGACAGCGTCTATGGCCCAGAAACCGGCCTGACGCTGTCGGTATTCAAGCGGATCCTTGCGATGCCCAATTTCCGCCGGGCAATTTCCAATACTCTCACCGTAGGCTTCACGGTGGGCATTCTCTCCACGGTGGTGGGATTGCTGTTTGCCTACGTGGAGGTCTACGTCAAGGTGCGGACCAAATTCATGGGCGGCCTGTTCAAGGTCGTATCCATGCTTCCCGTGGTCTCGCCCCCCTTTGTGCTGTCGCTGAGCATGATCATGCTCTTTGGCAAGGCGGGCATCATCACCCGGTTCCTGCTGCACATCTATGACAACAGCGTATATGGCTTCGGCGGCATCGCCGTGGTGCAGACGCTGACCTTCTTCCCCGTGTGCTACATGATGCTCAAGGGTCTGCTGAAGAACATCGATCCCAGCCTGGAGGAGGCCGCCCGGGATATGGGCGCTTCCCGGTTCAAGGTGTTCACCAGCGTCACCCTGCCGCTGATCCTGCCCGGCCTGGGCAATGCGTTCCTGGTGACCTTCATCGAGTCCATCGCCGACTTTGCAAACCCCATGATCATCGGCGGCTCCTATGATACCCTGGCCACCACCATCTATCTGCAGATCACCGGCGCTTACGACAAGCAGGGCGCGGCGGCGATGGCCGTGGTGCTGCTGTCCATCACCCTGGTGATGTACCTGGTGCAGAAGTACGTGCTGGAAAAGAAGACCGCTGCCACCCTCACCGGCAAGGCGTCCCGGGGCAGAATGCTCATTGAGGATCGTTCCGTCACCACACCCCTTACCGTGCTGTGCTCGCTGATCGCGATTTTCGTCATCATGATGTACGTCTGCGTCCCCTTTGGCGCATTGTTCAAAACCTGGGGCTACGACTTCCACCTGACGACCAAGTGGTTTGTCCGCGTCTTTGAAAAGTACAAGGGATTGAAGGCCTTCCGGGATTCCTTCGTCCTGTCTTTGATCTCCGCCCCTATTACGGCACTGCTGAGTATGATCATCTCCTACCTGGTGGTCAAGCGGAAGTTCAAGGCCAAGGGCTTTATTGAGTTTGTCTCCATGCTGGCCATGGCCGTGCCCGGCACTGTGCTTGGCATCGGCTATATCCGCGGCTTCGTCAAGGGCGTGTTCGGCACCGGCTTCCTGGCGGGACTGTATGGCAGCGCGGCGATCCTGATCATCGTGTTCGTCATCCGAAGCCTGCCCACCGGCACCCGCAGCGGCATTTCCGCCCTGCGCCAGATCGATAAGAGCATCGAGGAATCCGCCTATGACATGGGCGCCAATAGCTTCAAGGTCTTTATGACCGTGACGCTGCCGCTGATCAAGGATTCCTTCCTCAGCGGCCTGGTCACCGCGTTCGTGCGCTCCATCACCGCCATTTCCGCCATCATCCTGCTGGTGACCCCGGAGTTCCTGCTGATCACCGTGCAGATCAACGAATTCGCGGAGAAGGGCTCCTACGGCGTGGCCTGCGCCTTCGCCACCATTTTGATCGCAATTACTTACGGAAGCGTTCTGCTGATGAATTTGTTTATCAAATTCTTCGGCACCAGCCGCAAAATAAAGGAGGACAACTGATATGGCGAAAACAAAGAAAGGCGTTCGCCTGGATCATATTTCCAAAATCTATAAGGACCCCAAAACCGGTAAGGATTTCTATGCCGTGAAGGATGCCAACCTGGAGATCGCTCCCGGCTCCTTTGTGACCCTGCTTGGTCCCTCCGGCTGCGGCAAGACCACAACGCTGCGCATGATCGCCGGCTTCGAAAGCCCGGATGAGGGCGAGATCTACCTGGGCGGCGAACCCATCAATTCCCTGACCCCCAACAAACGGGACACCGCCATGGTGTTCCAGAGCTATGCGCTGCTGCCCCACTATAACATCTTCGACAACGTGGCCTACGGCCTGAAGCTGCGCCATATGGACAAGGCCACCATCAAGGAGAAGGTGACCAATATCCTGAAGCTGGTAGGCCTGGAGGGGATGGAGGCCAGAATGACCAACCAGCTCTCCGGCGGCCAGCAGCAGCGCGTTGCCCTGGCAAGAGCCCTGGTGCTGGAGCCGGGTGTGCTGCTGTTTGACGAGCCGCTGAGCAACCTGGATGCCAAGCTGCGTGTGACCATGCGTACCGAGATCCGCCGCATCCAGCAGGAGGCGGGCATCACTGCCATCTATGTCACCCATGACCAATCCGAGGCCATGGCCTTGTCCGACCAGATCATCATTATGGAAAAGGGTGACGTGCGCCAGATCGGTACCCCTCAGGAGATCTATTACCATCCCGCCAACGAATTCGTGGCCGACTTCATTGGTGAGGCCAACTTCCTCCGCGGCGAGCTGACCGCCAAGAACGGCGACCAGGGGACGGTGGAGATCGAGGGCAGCCCGGTAGACGTGATCGGCGTCCGGGACATCGAAGAGAAAAAGCAGTGCACCCTGGTGCTTCGCCCGGAGTCCGCCGTCCTGGCGGAGCAGGGCCAGCTGCCCTGCCGGGTCATCCTGTCCTGCTTCATGGGCGCATACCAGAACTATCACGTGATGGTGGGCGATACCATGGTCAAGATCACAGATTTCAACCCCAAGAATAAGAAGATCTACCAGGTAGGCGACACCGCCTACGTGGCCTTCGAAAAGGAAAACGTTCACGTCCTGTAAAGGGTGGCTTGAACCGACCCTCCCCGGCTGCATAGAAGCGTTTTTCACAGCCTTGCCGGAACTTCCTGAAACTGACCCTGGCCCGGAAACCTCCGGGCCAGGGCATTTTATACCTATTTTTAATTTATTTGCCGGTGTCCTCTTGTAAATAGGGAAAAACTGTGTTAAACTTTCAAAGATATATGAGAATTTGACCTTCTAGGGGGAACCATCATGTGTTTTGCTCCAACATAGCTTCCTTCCAAAGTGCGTAAAAATCAACAACTTTGGGGGAAATGATAAATGACTGAACTTGAAAAACAAATCAGCCGCCGCCGGACCTTTGCTATTATTTCGCACCCCGACGCCGGTAAAACTACTTTGACAGAGAAATTCCTGCTCTACGGCGGGGCCATCGCCCAGGCGGGCGTGGTCAAGGGAAAGAAAAATTCCCGCGCCGCCACCTCCGACTGGATGGAGATCGAAAAGCAGCGTGGTATCTCCGTCACCTCATCCGTGATGCAGTTCCAGTATGAGGGCTTCTGTATCAACATTCTGGATACCCCCGGCCACCAGGACTTCTCCGAGGACACCTATCGCACCCTGATGGCAGCGGACTCCGCCGTGATGGTCATCGACGGCGCCAAGGGCGTGGAGCCCCAGACCCGGAAGCTCTTCAAGGTCTGCGCCATGCGGCATATCCCCATTTTCACCTTTGTGAACAAGATGGACCGGGAGGCCAAGGACCCCTTCGACCTGCTGGATGAGCTGGAGCGGGAGCTGGGCATCGAGACCTATGCCATGAACTGGCCCATCGGCTCCGGCAAGGATTTCCAGGGCGTGTACGACCGGGAAAAGAGCCAGCTGCTGTTCTTCTCCGGCGTCTCCGGCAAGAACAAGGCGGAAAAGCATATGATCGACCTCTACGACCCGGAGGTCGCCCGGCTGCTGGACAGCGAGCAGAAGCACCGCCAGCTTATCGACGATGTGGAGCTGCTTTCCGCAGGGCGGGAGCTGAACATCGACGAGGTGCGGCGCGGAGAGCTTAGCCCGGTGTTCTTCGGCTCCGCCTTGACCAATTTCGGCATCGAGCCGTTCCTGGAGTCCTTCCTGAGGCTGACGCCGCCCCCCCTGTCCCGGGTGGCGGACTGCGGCGAAATTGATACCTTCAGCCCGGATTTTTCCGCTTTCGTGTTTAAGATCCAGGCCAATATGAACAAGGCCCACCGGGACCGGCTGGCCTTCATGCGCATCTGCTCTGGCAAGTTCCAGCGGGACGCCGAGTATTACCATGTGCAGTCCGGCCGGAAAATGCGCCTGTCCCAGCCCCAGCAGCTGATGGCGGCGGAGCGGGAGATCGTGGACGAGGCCTACGCCGGGGACGTGATCGGCGTATTTGACCCCGGCATCTTTTCCATCGGCGACACCATCACCGTGCCCGGAAAGAAATTCAGGTATTCCGGCATCCCCGTCTTTGCCCCGGAGCATTTCGCCCGGGTGTCTGCCAAGGACTCCATGAAGCGCAAGCAGTTCGTCAAGGGTACCGAGCAGATCGCCCAGGAGGGCGCGATCCAGATTTTCAAGGTGCCCAACTCCGGCATGGAGGAGGTCATTGTGGGCGTGGTGGGCACGCTGCAATTTGATGTCTTTGAATACCGCATGAAGAACGAATACGGTGTGGATCTTCGCATGGAGGGCCTGCCCTATGAGGAGATTCGTCTAATCGACAAATACCCCGGCGACCTGTCCGACCTGAACCTGGGCAGTGACGCTGAGCTGTTGGAGGATTACAAGGGCAGGAATCTGCTGGTATTCTCCAGCTTCTGGGCCATCGACTTCACCTGCCGCCGGAATCCCGGCCTGGAGGTGTCGGAGATCATCGTTTCGGAAGGATAATCAGAAATGCACGTATGGAAGCATTTTGCCACCATCACGGCGCACCGCTGGCGGGTAATGCAGGGGTGCTTCCGCGTCGGGCTGTACTGGCAGGGGCTGACCCACGATCTGTCCAAATATTCCCCAACCGAATTCTGGCGCGGTGCGCGCTACTACCAGGGCAACCGCAGCCCCAACGCGGCCGAGCGGGAGGCCAAGGGTTACAGCGCGGCCTGGATGCACCACAAGGGCCGCAACCGGCACCATTTTGAATACTGGACGGATGTAGATCCCAAAACCAACCGAACCGGGCCGGTCCCCATGCCCCGCCGCTTTCTGGCGGAGATGGTGATGGACCGCCGCGCGGCCTGCATGACCTATCAGGGCCGCGCCTACCACCCCGGCGCGGAGCTGGAGTACCTGAAGAAAAGCACGGAGAGCCAGCTGATGCACCCCCAGACCCGCCGCCAGCTGGAATACATCCTGACCATGCTGAAGGAACGGGGCGAGGACACCACCTTTCGCTACATCCGCCAGAGCGTCCTCAAGAATAAGCCCTTTCCCTGGGATTAAGGCAACACAGCGCAATTGTGTCTGCGAGCCGCAGCCGTCTTTTTGCCCCACTTCTTCAGTTTGA
>USEU01000034.1 GCA_900553805.1 uncultured Eubacteriales bacterium | reverse complement strand
AAAACCTCCCCTGAAAGGGGAGGCGGCGCATAGCGCCGGAGGGGTCAGCCGCGGTACGCAGAATACCACGAAGGAAACCCAAGGCGAATTCGTACAATTCTAGACGAACATGCTGCGAATTCGCCCAAGTTTTCAAAGCCGCAGGTACCTGCCGCAAACCCCTCAGTCTCGGCTACGCCGAGCCAGCTCCCCTTTCAGGGGCGCTTGGGAAAACCTCCCCTGAAAGGGGAGGCGGCGCATAGCGCCGGAGGGGTCAGCCGCGGTACGCAGAATACCACGAAGGAAACCCAAGGCGAATTCGTACAATCTCCTCGCTGCCCCCTTTGGGGGAAGTGCCGCGAAGCGGCAAAGGGGGTGCAGTTGGTGGCTTTAAGCTGCTGCCATTCACCGACCGACACCCCCTCAGTCAGCCCTTGCGGGCTGCCAGCTCCCCCATCGGGGAGCCAAGAAAGCCACTGCGAATTCGCCCAAGGTTTCATAAAGCCGCAGGTGCCTACCGCAACCCCTCAGCCGCTGCGGCGGCAGCTCCCCTTTCAGGGGCGCTTAGGGAAGCCTCCCTTTCAGGGGCGCTTGGAGTGTTTGTGTTTGTATTTATGGAGGTGCGTATAATATATGAGTATTGTGAAGGTTCGATTGAAGGAGGTCGCGGCGGACTTGGGGTTTGCGCCCAAGGAGGTTTCGGAGATCCTGTCCAGGTTCTTTGAGAAGCCCAAGTCCAATTCTCAGATCCTCACCGACGAGGAGCTGAACGTCCTGCTGGATTACGTGACCCAGCAGCACCAGATCGATTCTCTGGAGCAGGTCTTTGCCGTCCAGGCCAAGCCCGCCGAAAAGAAGCCCGAGCCCAAGCAGGAGGAGCCGAAGGCGGCGCCGGCCGCCGACAAGGCAGCCGCTCCCGCCGCCCCCGCCGCCGCGCAGAGCGCCCCGGCCCCGGCCGAGAAGAAGGCCGAGCCCGCCGCCCCCGCCAAGCCCAAGGAGCCGGAGCGCAAGCGGGAGCGCCGCGTTGTGGATACCTCCGCCGTGCAGGTCAACTCCGCCCGCTTTGACGACCGGGTGGACAGCCTGGTCTCCGAGCGGGTCCAGAACTACCAGGGCGGCAAGCAGCGCATCGGCGGCAAGAAGGGCCAGCAGCAGAACAAGCGGGACAACAAGTTCCGCGGCAGCAAGTCCCGCAACGAGGAGCAGGAGAAGATGCGCCGCCTGCAGATGGAGGTGGCCCGCAAGGCTCCCCTCACCGTCAAGATCCCCGAGGAGATCACCGTGGGCGAGCTGGCCTCCCGGATGAAGAAGACCGCAGGCGAGGTCATCAAGCTGCTGATGAAGAACGGCGTCATGGCCGCCATCAACCAGACCATCGACTTCGACACCGCCGAGTACGTGGCCACCGAAATGGGCTGCAAGGTGGAAAAGGAAGTCACCGTCACCATTGAGGAGAAGATCATCGACGCCCACGAGGACACCGCCGACGAGCTGGTCACCCGCGCCCCCGTGGTGGTGGTCATGGGCCACGTAGACCACGGCAAGACCTCCCTGCTGGATGCCATCCGCAAGACCTCCGTCACCGCCGGAGAGGCCGGCGGCATCACCCAGCACATCGGCGCTTACACCGTGGACGTGAACGGCAACATGGTCACCTTCCTGGATACGCCGGGCCACGCCGCCTTTACCTCCATGCGCGCCCGGGGCGCCATGTGCACCGATATCGCCATCCTGGTGGTGGCCGCGGACGACGGCATCATGCCCCAGACCGTGGAATCCATCAACCATGCCAAGGCCGCCAAGGTACCCATCATCGTGGCCATCAACAAAATGGACAAGCCCACCGCCAACCCGGAGAAGATCAAGGAGCAGCTGACCAAGTATGACCTGATCCCCGAGGAATGGGGCGGCGACACCGTGATCTGCCCCATCTCCGCCAAGACGGGTATGGGCCTGGATAACCTGCTGGAGATGGTCATCCTCTCCGCCGAGGTGCTGGAGCTGAAGGCCAACCCCAACCGCCGGGCCAAGGGCACCGTCATCGAGGCCCGCCTGGACAAGACCCGCGGCCCCATCGCCACCCTGCTGGTGCAGAACGGCACCCTGAACCAGGGCGACACCATCATCGCCGGCACCTCCGTGGGCCGCGTCCGGGTCATGACCAACGACAAGGGCCGCACCGTCAAGTCCGCGGGTCCCTCTATGCCCGTGGAGATCACCGGCCTGTCCGAGGCCCCCGTCCCCGGCGACGAATTCGACGTGGTCTCCGATGAGCGGATGGCCCGTGAGCTGGTGGAGCAGCGCCGCCAGGCGGAGAAGGACGCCCAGGCCAAGCTCCAGCAGAAGGTCACCCTGGATAACCTCTTCGCCCGGATGCAGGAGGGCGAGATGAAGGAGCTGCCCCTGATCGTCAAGGCCGACGTGCAGGGCTCCGCCGAGGCCGTGAAGGCATCCCTGGAGAAGCTGAGCAACGAGGAGGTCCGCGTCCGGGTGATCCACACCGGCGTGGGCGCCATCAACGAATCCGATATCCTGCTGGCCTCCACCGCCGGGGCCATCATCGTGGGCTTCAACGTCCGCCCGGACGCCGCCGCCCAGGCCAGCGGCCAGCGGGCCAATGTGGACATGCGGTTCTACCGCGTGATCTACGACGCCATCGACGAGATCGAGGCCGCCATGAAGGGCATGCTGGCGCCCAAGTATGAGGAAGTGGTCATCGGCCACGCCGAGGTCCGCATGACCTACAAGGTCAGCGCCATCGGCACCATCGCCGGCTGCATGGTCAAGGACGGCAAGGTCACCCGGGATTCCAAGGTCCGCGTCCTGCGCGACAACATCGTCATCCACGAGGGCGAGATCGGCTCCCTGCAGCGCTTCAAGGACGCCGCCAAGGAAGTCACCGCCGGTTACGAATGCGGCATGAGCGTGGTCAAATTCAACGACATCCGCGAAGGCGACATCTTCGAATGCTACGTCATGCAGGAAGTCAAGCGCTAAGCTCCAACCTCCCCTGAAAGGGGAGGCGGCGCGCGTTGCGCGCCGGAGGGGTCAGGCGCGGTACGCAGAATACCATTTGGAATGCACCAAGGCGAATTCGTACAATCCTATAATAAACATGTTACGGATTCGCCCGGAATTTTATAAGACCGCAGGTGCCTGCCGCAACCCCTCAGCCGCTGCGGCGGCAGCTCCCCTTTCAGGGGCGCTTAGGAAAACCTCCCCTGAAAGGTTTAGCAGGTGTAGCCGTCCTCGACGGCGTACAGCTGCTTAATGCAGGGCTGAGGCGGCGCATAGCGCCGGAGGGGTCAGGCGCGGTACGCAGAATACCAATATGAAAGAACCTGGGCGAATTCGTACGAGGTATGACCAACATTCTACGAATTCGCCCAAGTTTTCATAAAACCATAAGTGCCTACCGCAACCCCTCAGTCTCGGCTGCGCCGAGCCAGCTCCCCTTTCAGGAGAGCTTAGGAAAAACCTCCCCTGAAAGGGGAGGAGGGCCGCGCGTCAGCGCGCCGGAGGGGTTTCCGGCGGTACGCAGAATACCATTCGGAATGCACCAAGGCGAATCCGTACAGGCCAACCCCCAAGCGCCCCTGAAAGGGGAGCTTTTTTGGGGTGCAATATGGAGGAAACAACATGTCTAACAACCGAATCATTCGAATCAACGAGGAGATCCAGAAGGAGCTCTCCGCTCTGCTGCGCACGGTGAAGGATCCCCGGGTGCAGGATACCATGATCTCCATTACCCGGGTGGAGACCACCCCTGATCTGCGCTATACCAAGGTATACGTCAGCTTCCTGGAGGAGGACCGGGTGAAGAACGCCATGGCCGGGCTGAAGTCCGCCGGCGGCTACCTGCGCCGGGAGCTGGGCCACAATTTGCAGCTGCGCTACGCCCCCGAGATCGTGTGGAGCCTGGACGACAGCATCACCTACGGCGCGAAAATGCTGAAGCTTATCAATTCCCTGGAGATCGCCGATGAACATCCTGACGAGAACTGAGACCGCCGATTTTTTGAAGGCGAACGACCGCTACCTGATCCTCACCCACACCCGGCCGGACGGTGACACCGTCGGCTCCGCCGCCGCCCTGTGCCTGGGGCTGCGGGCCATGGGCAAGACGGCCCATGTGCTGGAAAACAAAGAGGTCACCCCCCGCTACCGCTGGCTGCACCGGGGCCTGACTGTCGGAGAGGCCGCCCCCGGCGACTGCGTCGTCAGCGTGGATGTGGCCTCCCCCAATATGCTGCCGGAGGACTTTCAGCCCCTTCTGGGCCGCATCCGGCTGCGCGTCGATCACCACGGCAGCGCCACCAGCTTCACCGACTTCGAGCTGGTGGACCCGGACAGCGCCAGCTGCGCGGAGATCATCTATGACCTGCTGACCCTGCTGGGCTGCCCGCTGGATCAGAAGATCGCCGAGGCCGTCTACGTGGGGGCCTCCACCGACACCGGCTGCTTCCGCTACGCCAATACCACCGCCCATACCTTCGCCGCCGCCGCCGCCTGCGCCCAGGCCGGGGCCAGGATCTATGAGCTGAACATGGACCTGTTCGAGACCAACACCCTGGCCCGGCTGAAAATGCAGGGCTGGATCGTGGACCATATGAAGCTGCTGCGGGGCGGCAGCATGTGCATCTGCGCCATCCCCCGGGCGGTGGAGCAGGAGATGGGCGTCACCGGGGACGATATGGATAATATTTCCAGCTTCCCCCGCACCGTGGCCGGAGTCTGCCTGGCCGCCACCCTGCGCCAGAGCAGCGACGGCAGGGTCAAGCTCTCCGTCCGCGCCATCCCCGGCTACGACGCCACCCGCGTCACCGTCCCCTTCGGCGGCGGCGGCCACAAAGGCGCCGCCGGCGCCACCCTCCCCTCCCCCCTGGAAGAAGCCGCCAAAGCCGTGGAAGAAGTCATGCTGGCACTGTAAAAGAGGTATCCCATGAATGGAATCGTAATTGTGGACAAGCCCCGGGGGTGGACCAGTCAGGATGTGACGGCGCGGCTGCGGCGGGTGTTCGGCACCCGGCGCATCGGCCACGGGGGGACGCTGGACCCCATGGCCACCGGGGTGCTGCCCGTGTTCGTGGGCAGGGCCACCCGGGCGGTGGAATTCTTTGAGCACGCCCGGAAAGAGTACGTCACCCTGCTGCGCCCCGGCGTCACCACCGACACCCAGGACATCACCGGCACGGTGCTGTCATCCCACGAGGTGCAGCTGGATGATGAAAAAATCCAGGCCGCTCTGGCTCCCTTCCGGGGCGAGATCCTGCAAATTCCCCCCATGTACTCCGCCCTGAAGGTCAACGGCCAGAAGCTCTGCGACCTGGCCCGCCGGGGCCGGGAGGTGGAGCGCCGGCCCCGGCCCATCACCATCCACGCCCTGGAATACCTGGGCATGGACAATGGCTGCATCAGGCTGCGGGTGGACTGCTCCAAGGGCACCTACATCCGTACCCTGTGCCAGGATATCGGCGATGCCCTGGGCTGCGGCGGCTGCATGGAGCAGCTGCGGCGCACCCGGGCGGGGGAATATGACCTGTCCCAGGCCGTGCCCCTGGAGACGCTGCTGGAGGCGGAGGACCCCGCCCAGTACCTGCGCCCGGTGGACTCCATGTTTGCCCGGCTCCCCGCCGTCACCCTGACGGCCAATCAGGAGAAGCGCTGCCGCAACGGCAATTCCTTCTCCCTCCCTCTGGCCGACGGCCAATACCGGGCCTACGCCCAGGACGGGGAATTTTTGATGCTGGCCCAGGTCAGCGACGGAAAAATGGAAACGATCAAGAGCTTTTTTGATGTGGAATGAAGAAAACGATTTATTCGCTGGGCTTTTTTGACGGTGTCCATCTGGGGCACCAGGCCCTTCTCAACGAATGCCGCCGTCTGGCGGCGGAAAACGGACTGGACGCCGGAGTTGTGACCTTCCGGGATCACCCGGACGCCCTGGTGCTGGGCGCGCCCCCGGTGCTCATCAACACCCCCGCGGACCGGGAGCGGCTGCTGCGCCGCTGGGTCTGCCGGGTGGTCACCCTGCCCTTTGACCGGCGGATGCTGGAAACCGACTGGCAGGATTTTCTGGATCTGCTCCGCCGGGAGTACGGCGGCGCGGGCTTCGTCTGCGGCGACGACTTCCGCTTCGGCCGCCGGGGCGCGGGCAGCGGCGAAACCATTGCCGCCTACTGCCGCCGGGAGGGGCTGCCCTGGGCCGTGGTGCCGGAGCAGACCCTGGACGGCGTCCGGGTGTCCTCCACCCACATCCGCGCCCTGCTGGAGCAGGGGGAGATGGAGCAGGCCGACGCCTTCCTGGGCCACCCCCATATCCTCACCGGCCCCGTGCTCCACGGCCACCGGCTGGGCAGCACCCTGGGCATCCCCACCGCCAACCTGGCCTGGCCCGCCAACCTGGTCGTCCCCCGCCGGGGCGTCTACGCCGTGCGGGTCGCCCTGGACGGTCACGCCTACACCGCTGTCACCAACGTCGGCACCCGCCCCACCGTCTCCGGCCAGGGCATCAACGCCGAGACCTGGCTGCTGGACTACACCGGCGACCTCTACGGCCGGGAGATCACCCTGGAATTCCACAAATTCCTCCGCCCCGAGCGCAAATTCGCCTCCCTGGAGGAAATGCGGCGGGAGATCCAGAAGAATGCCCGGCAGGTGCGGGAGTATTTCTCCCCCCAATAAGCATCAGCGCGCCGCATATCACGCGGCGCGCTGAAAATTCAATGCCCTCCTTTCCCCGCAAAGGAGGGCAAAAACCGGCGACGGGGCGAGGGGGAGGGTGACGCTGTTCTACAAGTTGTCAAATAATCATAAAATGTGTCGAATAGGCATGAAATCATAGGCAATCCCTGCATTTCTGACGAACGATTATTATATTATTCCCTTGCAAAAAGGAATGCCTTGTGCTAAATTATATTTGTCGCACACGGCGGTACGAATGCCGTATCGGATGGGGAGAATTCTAGTTGGACAGGAGAGGAATGTATGGAACATGCAACCACCGTACTGATCGCGGACGGCGCAGAGGAGTTTTGCAGCGCTCTGAGTGCCGCGCTTCAACGGTCAGACGGGTTCCAGGTCGTTGGAACCGCAGGAGACGGGGAACAGGCCATTCGAATGATTGGGGAGCGGAAACCGGATATCCTGGTGCTGGATCTGATGCTGAGCAAGCAGGACGGCTTCAGCGTACTCAAGTCGATGGCCAATATGGAGCGCCGCCCCGTTACTCTGGCTACATCGACATTCTTAACAGAATATGTATCTTCCGCAGCGGCTGGCCTGGGGGTAAAGTACCTGATGCTCAAGCCCTGCGATATGTCCGCCCTGGTGGAGCGGCTGGAGGAGATCCGCGGTGGGGAGAGCCCGCGGACCACCGGCCCGCGCCGCCTGGACAAGACCGGTATCGAATCCATGGTCACGGGAATTATCCATGAGATCGGCGTCCCCGCCCACATCAAGGGCTACCAGTATCTGCGGGAGGCCATCATCATCGCCGTCAACGACATGGACGTCATCAACGCCATTACAAAGGTGCTCTACCCCCAGGTCGCCAAGGCCTTCCAGACCACCCCCAGCCGGGTGGAGCGGGCCATCCGTCACGCCATCGAGGTCGCCTGGGACAGAGGGGACCTGGATACCCTCCAGCGCTTCTTTGGCTACACCGTATCCAACACCAAGGGGAAACCCACGAACTCAGAATTTATCGCCCTCATCGCGGACAAGCTCCAATTGCAGCTGAAAAGCGCCGAAGCCGCCCAATTTTGACCTCGCAGCCCGCTCGCCCTCCTGACCCTCGGGAGGGCGCTCTTTTTTCCCGCACCGCGCCCAGCCGCCCCCCGGCGGCCCATTTTTGCGCGGTGCTTCTCCTTGTCATAATTTGTCGAATTTCGTCGAAAACAGGAAGCGGCGCAAAGAAAAACGCCTCTCCGTTTTTGGAAAGGCGTTTTCTTGTGGTATGGATTTGATTGCCTCAATCCGGGCGATAAATTGCCTCCAGGCGTTCTCTGGACTCTTTCAGCGTATAGGCAGCCGCGCCGGACAGCCGGGCTTTCTCCGCCTTCTCCAGCGCCGCGCGAAGCCGCAGGGCTTCTTCCTGCCGCTCAGGGGCCTCGGTGCCCATAGCCACGGCATCAGCCGCAGTGTCAATTCGCTTCATTTTCTTCATCGCTCAAACCCCACCATGATCGCGCCGCTTTCGGCGTAGTAGCTGCACAGGCCGGTGCTGGGGGCGACGGCGACGTCGGCCTGGGGCCAGGCGGCCAGGAGCTGGCCGCGCAGGGTATCGGCCAGGGCGGGGTTATTGACGTGGGTGATCCGGGCCTTGCCCCCGGCGTAGTCCGCCAGGCGCAGCTGCTCGATCAGCTCCGGCAGGGCCTTGCGGTCGCCCCGGCATTTGGCCAGCTGGGCCAGGGTCCCCTCGGGGCTGGCCGTGCCCACGATGCGGATGCCCAGCACTCCCACCGCCGCGGCGGCCATCTTGCTCACCCGGCCGTTCTGGGCCATGTTGTGCAGGGAGTGCAGGCAGAACAGCAGCCCGGTGCGCTTCTGATAGTCCTCCACCTGCTGCACCGTGCGCTCAAACTCCAGGCCCGCGCCCAGGCACTCCTGGAGCTTTTCCAGGATCAGGCGCAGCTCCGGGCCGGTGCTCAGACTGTCGAACACCGCGACCTTTGCCTCCGGGTGCTCCTGCAAATACAGCGCCCGGGCGGCCATGGCGGAATTGTAGGAGCCGGACAGGGCGCTGGTGATGGTCACTGCGTAGATCTCATCCCCGCCCTCAAAGGCCCGCAGCCAGGCGTCCACGCTGGGGCAGGCGGTATAGGACCGGCCCGTGTGCCCGGCCATGTACCGAAGCAGCTCGCTGACGTCCAGCCGGTCGTCGTCGATAAAGCTCTCCTCCTCGGTGGAGATCACCAGGGGCACATATTCCACAGGGATCCCCGCCAGCACCGGCCGGTCGGACGAGGAATCGGCAATCAATCGGATCATCTTATTCACCCTCCGTGACAGTTCTCTTGGGCAACACCGCGCAATTGTGTCTGCGAGCCGCAGCCGTCTTTTTGCCCCACTTTTTCAGTTTGAAAAACGAGGAATACATACAGTATTCCTTCGTTTTCCAAACTTTGAATTGAGCCAAAAATCCAGGCTGGGGCTTCTTGCCAAATTGTGCAGTGTTGCCTTTGTTTTCATAGTAACACGGTTTGCAGCACCTGTCAATCGGCTTTCCAAAAACGGATTGACAAGTTTTCAAAAACGTTATAGAATGTTCACAGCATATTCGTATGCCTCCCCTGAAAGAGCAATGTCATTAACCTAGGGAAGCACCGCTCTCTTGCTGCCCCCTCTGGGGTGGTGCGCCGCGCAGCGAATCAAGATAGCAATGATTGCCAGTGGCAATCATACCTCTGTTTCGTGCCGCGCAGCGGCAAAGGGGGTGTCGGTGGTTTTTTGAGCCGTTACCATTCAACGAACCACACCCCCTCTGCGACTCGCTAAGAGCCGCCTGACGGCGGTTGCTCGCTTGCATGGCGCCTGCGCATCGCACAAGTCAGCCCTTGCGGGCTGCCAGCAGTTAAATCAAGGTATGATTGCCACTGGCAATCATCAAGATTCTGATTCGCTGCGCGGAGCACCACCCCATCGGGGAGCCAAGGGGGACATTTTTGGATTCAGCCGACAAGGAGGACAAGGACCATGACCGAAGAGAACCGCCGTCAGCTGGCGGCTTACGTGAGCGGCTTCCGGCTGCCCCGGTATCGGGAGCTGCCGGATATCGGGCTGCGGCTGGAGCAGGTGACCCGGTACGCCAGCCGGTACGTCCCCGCGCCCGTCACCGGCTCTATGGTGAGCAACTATGTCAAGCAGCGGCTGATCCCGGGGCCGGAGAAGAAATCCTATTCCCGGGACTCCATCGCCTATCTTCTGCTGCTGTCCTATATCAAGACGGTGATGAGCCTGGACGACATCCGGCTGATGACCCAGGTGCAGCGCAGGAGCTACGACCTGGAGACGGCCTATGACTACTTCTGCGCCGAGCTGGAAAACCTGCTGCGCTACGTCTGCGGCGTCAGCGCCGCCCCCAGCGAGATCGGCTCCACCCACACCGAGGAAAAGGAACTCCTGCGCACCGCCCTGCTGTCCATCACCTACAAGCTCTACATGGACCTCCACCTGAAATTCTTCCGGGAAGAAGAAACCCAGCCCCAGACATGAGCGGGGGCTGACGAAAACCGTGTGCTCACAGAGGTGTCCGGCATTGAAAGCCCCAGCAGATGTTCGACATCCGCTGGGGCTGCATTTTAAGGTTTTCCCTGTCAACGTTATCCGCAGCGGCAGTCGGCGGATGTACGGGGCCGCGGGGCATGGCAGGGATTCCGAGGGACTTGAGGGCAAATTCATGCAGATCCGTGAATTTTTCGTGGAGTTGTTTACAAAAAGTTGCGTTTTATTGGGTTGGCAAGGTTTTGTTTTTCTGATATAATCTTGGTATATTTATGGTATAAAAAAACGAAGGAGGAACGTCCCCCTTGAAAGAATTGCGAGCGAAAATCAAAGAGGCTCTGATGTCTGTGCTGCCGGTGACGGCTATGGTTTATTTGCTGGCGGCGACGCCGCTGCTGGACCTGTCGCGGACGGAGCTGGCGACCTTTACCATTGGGGCAGTGATGCTGATCCTGGGCATCGGCCTGTTCAGCATGGGCGCGGATCTGGCCATGACGCCCATGGGCACCCATGTGGGCTCCGGCCTGTCCAAGCAGAAGAAGCTGGGGCTGCTGCTGGGCGTCTGCTTTGTGCTGGGCGTGCTGATCACCATTGCCGAGCCGGACTTACAGGTGCTGGCGGGGCAGGTCCGGTCCGTCATCAACGGCACGGTCCTGACCTACGCCGTGGGCATCGGCGTGGGCGCGTTTCTGGTGGCGGCGGTTCTGAAGATCGTATTCCAGCGGTCGCTGTCCCAGATTCTGATGCTGTTTTACATGCTGCTCTTCGCCCTGTCGCTGCTGCTGGCGGTGGGGGGGAAGCTCCCCATGCTGCCGGTGGCCTTCGATTCCGGCGGCGTGACCACGGGGCCCATTACGGTGCCCTTCCTTATGGCCCTGGGCGTGGGCGTTTCCAGCGTCCTGGGCGACCGGCGGCGCAAGGAAAACAGCTTCGGCCTGGTGGCCCTGTGCTCCATCGGGCCGGTGCTGGCGGTGCTGATCCTGGGCATCCTGTCCAGGAGGGAGCTGGTATACGACGTGCCCGACTTCGGCGTGAGCAGCCGGATCCTGGCCGCCTTCGGGCATACCCTGGTCCATACCTGCCGGGAGGTGGGGCTGGCCCTGGGGATGATCGTGGTGTTCTTCGGCGTGTGCCAGGCGCTGTTTCTGAAGCTGCCCCGGAAGCAGCTGAGCCGCATTGCCGTGGGCGTTGTGTTTACTTATGTGGGCCTGGTGCTGTTCCTCACCGGGGTGAACGTGGGCTTTATGCCCATCGGCTACAAGATCGGCAGCTGCCTGGCGGAAAAGCACCCGGCGATCCTGGTGTCCTTCGGCTTTGTGGCGGGGGTGCTGACGGTGCTGGCGGAGCCGGCGGTCCATGTCCTCAACACCCAGGTGGAGGAGGTCACCGGGGGGCTGGTGGGCAGAAAGTCCATGATGGCCGCGCTGTGCCTGGGCGTGGGAGCCTCCATTGCCCTGAGCATGGTGCGCATCGTCTTTGACTTCTCCCTGGTGTATTATCTGATCCCCGGCTACTTCCTGTCGCTGGCCCTGTCCCTGTTCGTGCCGCCGGTGTATACGGCCATTGCCTTCGATTCCGGCGGCGTGGCCAGCGGCCCCATGACCTCCGGCTTCATCCTGCCCCTGGCGGTGGGCGCCTGCGTCAGCTTACAGGGAACGGAGGCGGTGCTCCGGGACGGGTTCGGCGTGGTGGCCATGGTGGCCATGACGCCGCTGATCGCCATTCAGCTTCTGGGCTTCCGGGGCATCGTCGCCGAGCGGGTCAACGAGCGCCGGGCCATGAAGCGCATCCTGGACGCGGACGATCAGCAGATCATCAATTTTGTGTAAAGGAGCTTCCCATGAATAACACGATCAACGAATCCGCGATCAAAAAGCTAAAGCTCCTGATCACCGTGGTGGACCGGCCCAAGGGAGAGTTTTACCTGGATGTACTGGGGCAGTATGATGTGAATTTTCAGATGGTGACCAACGGCCAGGGCACGGCCGATTCCCAGCTGCTGGAGCTGCTGGGCCTGGAGCCCCACAAGGCGGTGATCCTCAGCGTGGTCCGGGAGGACCTGGTGGAGGAGATCATGGACTGCCTGGAGGACAAATTCCCCACGGTCCGGGGCGGCAAGGGCATCTGCTTTGCCATTCCCCTATCCAGCGTGATCGGGGTCAATCTGTATCAGTTTTTAAGCGACAACCGCATGGGCAGGGAGGGATAAGATGAAAACGGAAAATCATGAAGTCATTTTTGCGATCGTCAACGCGGGCTATGCCGAGGATGTGGTTGACGTGGCCCGGGAGCACGGGGCCAGGGGAGGCACCATTCTGAACGCCCGGGGGGTGGTCAAGGAGGATGCCGCCCGCTTCTTCGGCATCACCGTTCACGCGGACAAGGAAATTCTGATGATGGTGGTGGAAAAGGACATCCGCGACCGGGTCCTCAACGCCATCTACAAGGAGCTGGGCATGGCCAAAAAGGCCAAGGGCATCGTTTTCTCCCTCCCCGTCTCCGACGTGGCCGGTCTGGCCGCCCCGGAGCCGGAGCTGAAAGCCTGAAGCGCTGACAAAAACACAAAAAAGGCGAATCCGCGCCGCCCCGTCGGGGGCGGTATGGATTCGCCTTTGGTTTTATTATTTTTAGGCCGCACCTACTTGCTGCCCCCTTTGGGGGTGGTGCTCCGCGCAGCGAATCAAGATAGTAATGATTGCCGGTGGCAATCATACCTCTGTTTCGTGCCGCGAAGCGGCAAAGGGGGTGACGGTGGATGGTTGAGGCCGGTACATATTACCACTCAACCGGGGACACCCCCTCAGTCTCGCTTTGCTCGACAGCTCCCCCATTGGGGAGCCAAGTTTCGTTTATTCGGCGCTGAAGAGGATGCGGTCGTTGTCCAGGCCCTGCTGGCGGAAGGCTTGCAGGAGCTGCTCGGTGGTGATGGTCTTTCTGGTGTCGCCGGAGAGCTCCAGGACGATGCGGCCGTCCTTCATCATGATGGTGCGGTTGCCCAGCGTCAGGGCGGACTGGACGTTGTGGGTGATCATCAGGCAGGTGATGCGGTTCTCGGCCACGATCTTCTTGGTCAGCTCCAGCACCTTTTCCGCCGTGGCGGGGTCCAGGGCGGCGGTGTGCTCGTCCAGCAGCAGCAGCTTGGGGGTGACCAGGGTGGCCATCAGCAGGGTCAGCGCCTGGCGCTGGCCGCCGGAGAGCAGGCCCACCACGGTATCCATGCGGTCCTCCAGCCCCAGGCCCAGGTCGGACAGCCGCGCCCGGAACTCCCGCCGCTCGGCGGCGGAGACCATGGAGAAGGGGGAGCGCCGCTGGGAGGCCCGCAGGTAGCACAGGGCCAGGTTTTCCTCGATGGTCATATTGGGGGCGGTGCCCTTCAGCGGATCCTGGAACATGCGGCCGATGAATTTGCTGCGCTTGTAGTCCGGCATTCTGGTCACGTCCGCGCCGTCCACCAGAATTTTGCCGGTGTCCGGCTGGAAGGTGCCGGCAATGGCGTTGAACAGGGTGGACTTGCCCGCGCCGTTGGAGCCCAGAATGGTCACGAAGTCGCCGGGGGCCAGGTGCAGGCTCACGTCGCTGAGGGCCTTCTTTTCGTTGACGGTGCCGGGGGCAAAGGTCTTGGAAATATGGTCGATTTTCAGCATTTTACTTTTCCTCCCTTGGCGCTTCTCAGGGCGGGCAGGCCGATGGCCAGGGCCACGATCACGGCGGAGACCAGCTTCAGGCATTCCGTGGGCAGATCGATCCGCAGGGCCATGGCGATGATGAAGCGGTAGACCACGGAGCCAAGGATGGCCCCCAGCACCTTGAGCCAGAGCTTCCCCTTGGGCAGCAGCGCCTCGCCGATGATGAGGGAGGCCAGGCCGATGATGACCATGCCGGTGCCCAGGTTGATGTCCGCGCTCTTCTGGTACTGGGCAAGCAGCGCGCCGGACAGGGCGGTCAGGGCATTGGCGATGCACAGGCCCACGGTGACGGTAAAGGCGGTATTGATGGAGCTGGCCCGGACCATGTCCGGGTTGTCGCCGGTGGCCCGGATGGACAGGCCCAGCCGGGTCTTTAAAAACAGGATCATCAGCCCCGCGATCAGCAGCGCCACGGCGGCGGAGGGGATCAGCCGGTAACAGGGCCCCAGGAGGGGCTTGACGTCGGTAAACAGGGTGGCCTTTTTCAGCAGGTTCACGTTGGAGGAGAAGCCCATGACGGCCAGGTTCACGGTGTACAGCCCGGTGTCCGTAATGATGCCCGCCAGGATGGAGGGGATGCGGAACCGGGTCTGCAGCACGGCGGTGATGAAGCCCGCCGCCGCGCCGGCCAGCATGGCCGCCGGGAAGGCCAGGTAGGGGTGCCCCGCCACCGCCAGGGTCGCGGACACGGCGCAGCCCAGGGTGAACGCGCCGTTGGTGGTCATATCCGCGATGTTCAGCACCCGGAAGCTGAGAAACAGCGCCAGCGCCACCAGGGAATAAATGCACCCCAACTCCAGGGCATTGATCAAAACGGTGGTTGAAAACATGGGAATTCTCCTTGTTGTAGTTATTTGTAAACGCACCAACCTCCCCTGGAAGGTTTAGCAGGTGTAGCCGTCCTCGACGGCGTACAGCTGCTTAATGCAAAGCGGAGGCGGCGCATTGCGCCGGAGGGGTCAGGCGCGGTACGCAGAATACCATTTCGGAAGTACCGAGGCGAATTCGTACAATCCCCTTGGCTTCCCCCGGGGGGAAGCTGGCGCGCCCCGTAAGGGGCGTGACTGAAGAGGGATGGCGTGCACCGAAAGTTTCATGAAGGGTTCGGTGAGTGGGTGAACGTTCTTGTTTTATAAAAACCGTTCTCCATGTGGTAAATGAATCCGAACAGTGGGAGATAAACGGTAATAACCTTGAGCTGGTACCATTGGACGGAGTGCAAACAGTATTTTTACCTGTCGCCATCCCTCTTCAGTCAGCCTACGGCTGCCAGCTTCCCCCCGGGGGAAGCCAAGGGGGCGGGTACGGATTCGCCCGGGATTTTATAAAACCGTGGGTGCCTACCGCGAAACCCCTCAGTCAGGCCCTTTGGGCCTGCCAGCTCCCCTTTCAGGGGAGCCAGGAGCGAATCGACCTCCCCTTTCAGGGGCGCGTTGGGTTCCTTACTCTTCGGTGGTGGTGATTTCCTTGACGGTATTGGCCATGTCGAAGAAGGGGGCGTAGTCGATGTCCAGCTGGGCGGCGGTCTCGGTATTGACGGTGATGATGCCGCCGTCCATGACGTGGAATTCGGGGATCTCGCCGCCCATGAGGATGTCGAAGGCCATCTCGGCGGTCTTTTCGCCCAGCTCGGTGTAGTTGACGCCGCAGGTGGTGAAGGCGCCGCAGGCCACGAAGGAATCCGCGCCGGTGTAGTGGGGCACGCCCGCCTCGTTCAGGATCTCAGCCACGGCGCTCTCCACGGCCATGACGGTGTTGTCGGTGGGGGTGAACACGGCGTCGCAGCGCCCGGCCAGCTCGGAGGCGGCGGACAGGACCTCGTCGGCGGTGTTGCCGGTCTTTTCGATATAGGCGATGCCCTTGTCATCCAGGTATTCCTTGGCCTGGGCGATGGGGACCTCGGAGTTGATCTCGGAGCGGGAGTACAGCAGACCCACCGTCTGGATGTCCGGCTGGACGGCCAGCATCATATCCAGGATGAAGGGGGTGTTCAGGGCGTCGGAGGTGCCGGTGACGTTCTCGATGCCGGTCAGGCCGGAGCTTTCCGGGTCGGAGATGGCGGCGTAGATCACGGGGATATCGGTGTCCTCGGTGGCGGTGGTCATGCAGGTGGCGGCCAGGGTGGCGATGGGGAGGATGGCGTCGTAGCCGTCGGAGACGACCTTCGCGCCGATCTGGTTCAGGACGGTGGCGTCGTTCTGGCCGTTGAAGTCCTTGACCTCCAGCTCCACGCCGTTCTCGGCGGCCAGGGCCAGGAGCCTGCTCTCGGCGGCGGTGCGGATCTCATCCAGGGACGCGTGGTCCAGCTGCTGCACGATGGCGACCTTGAAGCTGGGCTTTTCGGCCTCCTCGGCCAGGGCGGAAACGGCGAATACGGACAGGGCCATAGCGGCGGCCAGGATCAGGCTGATAAACTTTTTCATAACAAAATCTCCTTTTTATCCATTGTAATGGGTGGATGGGCGAATATTTTGCAGGCGTCGCCATCGTCTGCCGGGAGTTGTCATGCTGCATTCCTCCTTGGAAAATAAAAAAGTCCTTGTTCCCAATCATCCTGGGAACAAGGACAGAATTGATATTCTGCGGTACCACCTTGTTTGCCGCCGAAGCGACCACCTCATGCAGATGCCAACACATCCGCTGCCACATAACGCCGGCATTGCGTCAGAAGATACTCGGCTCGCGCCTTTCCCCCTGCCCTCGGCGGCCCATTTGCCGGTTCGCTTACCGCCCTGCTCTCAGCGATGCAGGACTCTCTGTGGATGCGCCTCCGACTTTACTTCCGCCTCAACGGTTTCAAAATGAACTTGTGGACACTATACACCACCGCCGTCCGTTTGTCAAGCACTTTTTTTCACAGCGTAAAACGCCCGCGGCTTTGCGGCCGCGGGCGGGGGAAACCGGGATTATTTGGCAAATTCCACTGCCTTGGTCTCGCGGATGACGTTGACCTTGATCTGGCCGGGGTATTCCAGCTCGGATTCGATCTTCTTGGCCACGTCCCGGGCAAGCAGGATCATATTGTCCTCGCTGACCTCCTCGGGCTTGACCATGATGCGGACCTCGCGGCCGGCCTGGATGGCATAGGCCTTCTCCACGCCGGGGTAGGAGCCGGTGAGCTCCTCCAGCTTTTGCAGGCGGCGGATATAATTTTCCACGTTTTCACGCCGCGCGCCGGGGCGGGCAGCGGAGATGGCGTCGGCGGCCTGGACCAGCACGGCGATCACCGTCTTGGGTTCCACGTCGCCGTGGTGGGCCTCGATGGCGTTGACGATGACGGGATTTTCCTTGAACTTTCTTGCCAGGTCTGCGCCCAGCTGCACATGGCTGCCCTCTACCTCGTGGTCGATGGACTTGCCCAGGTCATGCAGCAGGCCGGCCCGCTTGGCCATGGCCACGTCCACGCCCAGCTCGGCGGCCATCAGACCGGCGATGTGGGCCACCTCGATGGAGTGGTTCAGCACGTTCTGGCCGTAGGAAGTGCGGTACTTCTGGCGGCCCAGGATCTTGATGAGCTCCGGGTTCAGGTTGTGCACGCCGGTCTCGTAGCAGGCGCGCTCGCCCTCCTCGCGGATGGTGCGGTCTACCTCCTTGCGGGCCTTCTCCACCATGTCCTCGATGCGGGTGGGGTGGATGCGGCCGTCCACGATCAGCTTCTCCAGGGCCAGGCGGGCGACCTCCCGGCGGACCGGGTCGAAGGAGCTGACGGTGATCGCTTCGGGGGTGTCGTCGATGATCAGATCCACGCCCGTGATGGTCTCCAGGGTGCGGATGTTGCGGCCCTCGCGGCCGATGATCCTGCCCTTCATCTCGTCGTTGGGCAGGTTGACCACGGAAACCGTCGTCTCGGCGGCGTGGTCGGCGGCGCAGCGCTGGATGGCGGTGGCGATGATCTCCCGGCCCTTCTCCTCCGCCTCGTCCTTGAGCTGCTGCTCGATCTCCTTGATCTTCTGGGCGGCCTCATGGCGCACGTCCTGCTCGATGGAATCCAGCAGGAACTGCTTGGCCTGCTCCTGGGTCAGGCCGGAGATCTTTTCCAGAGCCTCCAGCTGCTGCTTGCGGATCTCCTCGGCCTGCGCCTGGGCCTGCTGAACGCCCGCCAGACGGCGGTTCAGCTCGTCCTCCTTGCGCTCAAAGGCCTCGGTCTTCTTGTCCAGGGTGGCTTCCTTCTGCTCCAGACGGCGCTCCTGCTTGGTCAGCTCCGCCCGGCGCTCCTTGACTTCCTTGTCGTGTTCTGCGCGAGATTTATGGATCTCATCCTTGGCCTCCAGCAGCATTTCCTTCTTCCGGTTTTCGCCGGTGCGGATCGCCTCGTTGACAAGCCGGGTGGCCTCCTCCTCCGCGGAGCCGATGGCACGCTCGGCGACACGCTTGCGGTACAGCACACCGCCGCCAAAGCCTGCCGCGATGCCCAGGATGGTTACAACAACGGTAATAACCCAAACCATAATTCTTGCAGCACACCTCCTTCCTAAAATTTGCGGCCAGGGGTGTGCGTTCGTCCCCATGTGAAATTGTTGCAAAAGTCACCGCCAAAGCGGTGGATATCACAATAAAACGCCACGCGGCGATAAACGCAATACCCGGCCAGATGCCGGTTCTTGACAAATGAAACGCGCCGCCCCGAGCCAGGCAGTCCCGGAGGGCGCATACCATACCACGTTTATTGTACTTGCATCCCAGCACAATGTCAAGGCTTTTTTCCACACGACAATCGCATGAACCGCGAATTTGTTTGCAGGGGACGGACCGCAGTCCGTTCAATATGGCTTGGCCAATCTGTATCCATGTCGTTCCTTTCCTATTCACAAAGGAAGAAATTTCTTCCGGTGACCTGTCGTTGACAAAGACGCGGGGGCATGGTATGATAATCTATCATATTATGATTATTAAATATTAAGGAGGAAAGGGGAGAATTGCCGTGTATGGGCGCTTTGTGAAGCGGGGGCTGGATATTTTGCTGGCGTTGGCGGCGATCGTGGTGCTGCTGCCGCTGTATGTGCTCATTGGGCTGCTGGTGCTGGTCTTTATGGGCTGGCCCGTGATCTTCTCCCAGGAGCGCATCGGGCGGGGAGAGAAGACCTTCCGGCTGTACAAGTTCCGCTCCATGACCAACGCCCGGGGGGCGGACGGCGCGCTGCTGCCGGAAAAGCAGCGGCTGACCCGGTTCGGCATTCTGCTGCGCTCCACCTCGCTGGACGAGCTGCCGGAGCTGTTTCTGATATTGAAGGGCGACATGTCTTTCATCGGCCCCCGGCCCCAGCCGGGATTCTACGCGCCCTATTATCACGAAAACGAAAAGGTGATCTTCACCGTCCGGGGCGGGCTGATCCCGCCGGACTGCCTGTGCGGCCAGCCCCAGTGCAGCTGGGAGACGCAGTTTGAATATGAAATGTACTATGCCCGGCATGTCAGCTTCCTGCTGGACCTGAAAATTCTCGCCTGTACTTTCCTGATTTTGGTCCGGCGGCTGAAGCACAGCTACGGTGCGGACGACCGCCCCATGCTCAACGTCTACCGGGCGGACATGGTAAAAGAAAAGGAGCATGATGTCCCGTGAGCATTCCCTTTGATACATTGACCGCCCAATATCCCACCCCCTTTTACGTCTTTGACCGGGCGGGCTTCGTGGATAACTACACGGCCCTGCGCGGGGCCATGGGGGTGGTCTATCCCAAATACGAGATCTGCTATTCCTATAAGACAAACTACACCCCCTACATCTGCCGCCTGGTGAAGGAGCTGGGGGGCTATGCCGAGGTGGTCTCGGACATGGAATACACCCTGGCCAGAAAACTGGGGTATGAGAACGGGAAAATCGTCTACAACGGCCCGGACAAAGGACCGCTGATGGACGAGCATCTGCTGCGCGGCGGCATTGTGAACCTGGACAGTCTGGACGAGGCCCGGCGGGCCGCCGCCCTGGCCAGGCAGACGGGGAAGCCCCTGGGGGTGGGCCTGCGCATCAATCTGGACGTGGGCGGCAATTTCATCTCCCGCTTCGGCCTGGAGCCGGGCAGCGACGACCTGAACGAGGCTCTGGCGGTGCTGCGTCAGGCAGGTGTTCAGCTGCGCGGGCTGCACTGCCACATCAGCCGGTGCCGGGGGCTGGAGGCCTGGGCAAAGCGGGCGCAGATCATGCTCGCCGCCGCCCGGGCGTATTTCCCCGGGGGGAAGCCGGATTACATCAGCCTGGGCAGCGGCATGTTTGCCGACATGGAGCCCGCGCTGAAGGCCCAGTTTGACAATGTGCCCACCTATGAGCAGTACGCCGAGGCCACCCTGCGTCCCTTCCGGGACTTCTACGGCGAGGACGGCCCGGCGATTTTCACCGAGCCGGGGACCACGGTGGTGGCCCGGTATCTCAGCTTCGTCTCCACCGTTACCTCCGTCAAGGAGGTGCGGGGCCGGTGCCTTGCCAACCTGGACGGCAGCTACGAAAACCTGGGCGAGGTCTGCACCATGAAGCGCCTGCCCCTGACCCGCCTGCCCGGCGGCGCGGGGAAGCACTACGACAGCATCGACCTCATGGGCTACACCTGCCTGGAGCAGGATCTGATGTACCCCGGCTACCGCGGCGAGCTGGCCGTGGGGGACCGGCTGGTGTTCGGCAACACCGGCGGCTATTCCGTGGTGTCCAAACCCCAGTTCATCCGCCCCAACTGCCGGATGCTGGCCTGGGAGCAGACGGGGGCGCGGGAGATCATGCGCCCGGAGACCTTTGAGGATGTATTTGATAAGTTCGTATTTTGATTTTTGAGGGAGATCGGATGATGAAGCCCATTACCATACTCAGCACCGCCTGCGACGGCATGTTCATGCCCGGCTTCTTCCGCTGCCTGCGGGAGAACGGAGAGCGCCAGGTCCGCATCATCGGCGCGGACATGGCGGCCCAGCCCTTTATGGGCGGCATGATCGACGGGTTCTGCCGGGTGCCCTCCTATTCCGATCCCCGTTATATCGACATTCTGCTGGATATCTGCAAAAGAGAGCGGGTGGACATCTTCTTCCCCCACATCTCCATGGAGCTGCCCCTGGTGCTGGACCGGCTGGCGGATTTCCGGGCCCTGGGCGTGAAGGTGGCCATCACCGACAGCCAGACGCTGAACATTGCCAACGACAAGCTCCGGCTCTATGAGCACATGCGGGCCCACGGTCTGCCCACGCCGGAATACTATAAAATAGAGAGCGGTGCGGACCTGCGGGCGTGTGCCCCCCGCCTGGGCTACCCGGAGCGCCCGGTGGTGGTGAAGCTCACCCGGAGCAGCGGCAGCCGGGGGGTGCGGATCGTCCGCGCTGCCATCCCCCGGGCGGAAAGCTTCCTGCACAGCAAGCCCGGCTCCTTTGACATCACCCTGGACGAAATGTGCCGGACCCTGGACGAATGCGACCCCCTGCCCACCACCATCGCCATGGAGTATCTGCCCGGCTGCGAATACACGGTGGACCTGCTGGCCGACCACGGCCGGGTGCTGTGCATCGCCGGGCGGCGGAATTACGAGAGCCGGGCCAGCATCGCCATGGCCACCTATACCGAGGAAAAGAGATCCGCCTATGACCTGTGCCGCCGGATCGTGGAGCTGCTCCGGCTGGACGGCAACATCGGCTTCGACTTTATGCTCACCGACCGGGACGAGCCGGTGCTCACCGACCTGAACCCCCGCGTCACCGCCACCATCGTCCTGTACCACCGGGCGGGGATCAACTTCCCCTACCTGCGCTGCAAGCAGCTCCTGGGCGAACCCTTCCCCCACCCCACCGCCGCCTACGGCATCCGCATGAAGCGGAAGTATCTGGATTTGTTCGAGTAAGTTTATAAAACCTCCCCTGAAAGGGGAGGAGGGCCGCGCGTAAGCGTGGCGGAGGGGTTTCGCGGTACGCAGAATACCATTTGAAATGTACCAAGGCGAATTCGTACAGGCCCCTCGCTGCCCCCTTTGGGGGTGGTGCTCCGCGCAGCGAATCAAGATAGTAAT
>USEU01000033.1 GCA_900553805.1 uncultured Eubacteriales bacterium | reverse complement strand
CCTCGGTGTCGGTGGGGAAGCGGTTGATGGCGACCACGCAGGGCAGCTTGTAGACCTTGGTGATGTTCCCCACATGCCGCAGCAGGTTGGGCAGACCCTTCTCCAGAGCCTCCAGGTTCTCGTTGCCGGTCTCAGCCTTGGGCACGCCGCCGTTGTACTTCAGGGCGCGGACGGTGGCGACCAGCACCACGCAGCTGGGCTTCAGGCCGGCCATGCGGCACTTGATGTCCAGGAACTTCTCAGCACCCAGGTCAGCGCCGAAGCCGGCCTCGGTAACGGTGTAGTCAGACAGCTTCAGAGCCACCTTGGTAGCGGTGACGGAGTTGCAGCCGTGAGCAATGTTGGCAAACGGGCCGCCATGGACAAAGGCGGGGGTGTGCTCCAGAGTCTGAACCAGGTTGGGCTTCAGCGCGTCCTTCAGCAGGGCAGCCATTGCGCCCTGGGCGTGCAGGTCGCCGGCGGTGACGGGCTTGCCGTCCCGGGTGTAGGCGACCACCAGACGGGCCAGACGGGCCTTCAGGTCGTTGACGTCGGAGGCCAGGCACAGCACTGCCATGACCTCGGAGGCCACGGTGATGTCGTAGCCGTCCTCACGGGGCATACCATTGGTCTTGCCGCCCAGGCCGTCCACCACGAAGCGGAGCTGACGGTCGTTCATATCGACGCAGCGGCGCCATACGATCTGGCGGGGGTCGATGTTCAGGGCGTTGCCCTGGTAGATGTGGTTATCCAGCATGGCGGCCAGCAGGTTGTTGGCAGCGCCGATGGCGTGGAAGTCGCCGGTGAAGTGCAGGTTGATGTCCTCCATGGGGACGACCTGTGCGTAGCCGCCGCCGGCAGCGCCGCCCTTGACGCCGAACACGGGGCCGAGGGAGGGCTCACGCAGAGCGACCAGAACATTCTTACCCAATTTGCGCATGCCATCTGCCAGGCCGACCGTGGTGGTGGTCTTGCCCTCGCCGGCGGGGGTGGGGTTGATGGCGGTGACCAGGATCAGCTTGCCGTTGGGCTTGTCGGCCATATCCTTGAGGATGTTGTAGTCGACCTTGGCCTTGTACTTGCCGTACTGCTCCAGATACTTCTCGTCCACACCGGCGGTCTTGGCGATCTCGGTGATGGGGAGCATTGTGGTCTCCTGCGCAATTTCGATGTCAGATTTGAATCCCATGTTAATCATTCTCCTTGTATTCTGATTTTGGCGCCCTGCCGTCGGAATGGCTCAGGCACATACAGGACTTATGCGGCTGACCGTCGGAATGGCTCACCGCACGAGTTGGGTATATCGGTACTCATGTACCGATAATAGGATAGCACCGCCGTGTGCCAATGTCAAGCTTTTTTGGGCAAAAACCGGCCTATTATTCTGAATTGGAATGGGTAAAATTCCCATATCCAATGACATTTTGGAAGCCTCAGTCCCCCTGTCCGGCGGAGCAAGAGGGGCAAAACAGCGCTCCTATTTGTGATACAGAACAAAATGTTCTGGAATTTTTGATTTTCTGAGACAAAATCCACCCCCAACGGGGTAGCAAATCATACTGTATACCGGCAGGGATCAAAAATGCCCATGCCCATTTCGCATAAGGCTGGAATAACAGAAAAAGCAGGCGGCCCGCGCCGCCTGCCGGAGCTCAGATAAGGGCCAGAATGTCCGCCTGGATGGCCTCTACGGTGCGCATCTGGCCGCCGCGGCAGCATTCGATCTGCCTCCAGCCCAGGCGGCTGCTGCAATATTCGGCAGCCAGGCGGCTGCGGCGCAGGTAGGCCAGATTCCCCTCGTGGATGTCCTTCCTGCTCTCGTCGCCCTGATAGCGGCCGGTCATCAGCCGCTGGCTCACCGCCGGGTCGACGCTGAGGTACACCACCAGGTCGGGGGAGGGGATGCCCAGCAGGTGATATTCAAAGTCAAAGAGCCAGGCCAGGAATGCGTCCCACTGCTCCTGGGGGAGCTTGCTGCACTGGTGCACGGCGTTGGAGGTGGTGTAGCGGTCGGCCACCACAATGCCGCCGCCTTCGTAGAAGCCGCCCCAGTCCCGTTTGAAGGAGGCGAAGCGATCCACGGCATAGAACGTAGAGGCAGCATAGGCGTTGACATCCTGCGGATCCTTTCCAAACTGGCCGGACAGGTACATTTTCACCAGCGCGGAAGAGTCGGAGGCGTAGTCCGGGAAGGAGACCTTGCGCACCGGCGCGCCTCCGGCAGCCAGATTCTTCGCCAGCTCCGCCGCCTGGGTACCCTTGCCGCTGCCGTCCAGCCCCTCGATCACGATCAGTTTCCCCTTGGCCATGTCCACCGCTTCTTTCCTCTGACGTTTTAAAGTATCATATCATATTTTTTCAGGAATGGCAAATGGAATCGAAAAGGGAGCCTTGTGCAATTGAACAAAAATAAAACCCCCGGTTTTTACCCGAAAAATCTAAAAAGTTGGACGTTTTACTCGATACGAAACATTACGAAACATTGCCGGAACGGAAAATGGAAAAACCGGCCCATTAATTTGACATGCCATTTTTCGCGGGAAAAAAGCAAATGCTTGCATCAAAAATGAAATTGTGGTATGCTGAACCTGCCAAATTATATTTTTATTGTATAAAAGGAGGCACAGCGATGATTACAAAGTGGGTTTCCGGGTGCCCGTATAAGCTGGATGCGGTGGTGCAGGAGGTCCCCGCCGTGAATCACGCCGAGGGGCTGGCCGCCTGCGCCCTGGGCAACGGCCTGGAATTTACCAGAGCGCTGGAGGACGGCGACCGGGTCTATGGCCTGGGCGAGACCAGCCGCGGCATCAACAAGCGGGGCTGCCGGCTCATCAACTATAATGTGGACAACGCCCACCACCGGCCGGATACGGTGTCGCTGTACGGCGCGCACAATTTTATCATCGTCAGCGGGCAGGAGCACTGGGGCTTCTTCTTCGATACCCCCGCAAGGGTGATTTTTGACATCGATGTGACCACCCAGGGCGTTCTCTCCGTCCAGTGCGACAGCGCCAATGTGGCGGTGTACAGCATCCGGGAGGACAGCGACAAGGCGGTGGCAGAATCGTTCCTGCGCATTATCGGCCGCAGCTACATCCCGCCCCTGTGGGCCTTCGGCTTTGGCCAGAGCCGCTGGGGTTACAAGACCAAGGCGGACTTCCGCGCCGTGGCCGATGGCTACCAGAAGCGGGGCATCCACCTGGATTACCTCTGCATGGACATCGACTACATGGATCGGTTTATCGATTTTACCTTCAATCCCAAGAATTTCCCGGACTTTGGAGACTTCTGCAAGGAGATGAAGGAGCGGGGCATCCGTCTGGTGCCCATTGTGGACGCGGGCCTGAAGATCGAGCCGGGCAACCCGGTGTACGAGGAGGGCGTGGCGAAGAATTACTTCTGCAAGAATAAGGAGGGCAAGGACTTCCAGGCTGCCGTCTGGCCGGGGCTGACCCATTTTACCGATTTCTTCCAGCCGGAGGCGCGGGAGTGGTTCGGCAGGCAGTACACCTTTTATACCGAGCAGGGCGTTGAGGGCTTCTGGAACGACATGAACGAGCCCGCCATCTTTTACAGCGAGTATACCTCCCGCCTTTCCAAGAAGGATTTCATTCCCGGCGGCGACGGCAATTACCAGCCGGGGACCAACCTGGTGGATTACAAGAACTTCTTCCACCAGATCGACGGCAAAACGGTGGTGCACCACGATGTGCACAATGCTTTCGGCTACCTGATGACCCGGAGCGCGGGCGAGCAGCTGGACAAGCTGATGGATAAGCGGTATCTGCTGTTCTCCCGCTCCAGCTACATCGGCGCGCACCGCTACGGCGGCATCTGGACGGGGGACAATACCTCCAGCTGGGAGAATCTGAGAATGGCGGTGCACCAGATGCCGTCACTGAACATGTGCGGCTTCCTGTACATCGGCACGGACATCGGCGGCTTCGGCGGCAATTGCTCCCGGGAGCTGCTGCTGCGCTGGCTGGCCTTCGGCGTGTTCACGCCTCTGATGCGCGACCATGCCATGAAGGGCACCCGGCGGCAGGAATGCTACCGCTATTTCCGCAAGAAGGATTTCCGCACCGTCGTCAGCCTGCGCTACCGGCTGCTGCCCTACCTGTACTCCGAGTACATGAAGGCCGCCGTGCGGGGCAAGCTCTATTTCCGGCCCCTGGCCTTTGATTTCCCGGAGGATGAGGAGGCCGCCCAGGTGGAGGATCAGCTGCTGGTGGGCGACAGCCTGATGATGACGCCCCTGGTGGAGAAGCGGAAGAACAAGCGCACGGTCTATTTGCCGGAGGACATGACCAAGGTGCTCTACGACGGCTCCTTCCACACCAGTCAGCTGGAAAAGGGCTATCACGAGATCCATGTCAGGCCCAATCAGGTGGTGTTCTTCATCCGCAAGGACTGCCTGGTCCCCATTGCCGAGGATGCGGAGCGCGTGGAGCAGGTGGATCTGGAGACCGTTACCCTGCTGGGCACCGGCACCCAGTACGAGCAGTATCTGGACGACGGCCAGACCAAGGAGTACGGCGAGGAGCACATCCGCGTCCTGACAAAATAAACTGTAAATCATGAAACGAGCGATCGGGCCAGTTACGGCGGTAGCTGGCCCGATCAATATGCCGCGGCGGCGCGCTGCCCGTAAAAACGGGGCAGGGGAAGTTTTTTCGCGTTCCGCCTTGCTTTTCGGCGGGAAGCGTGATAGTATAATGGTTCATGAGTATAAAAGACATCAAAGAGAGGTAATTATGCGGAGTCGGTATATCGGGGACAGAGCGTTTTACAAGCGGGTCATTACCATCGTGATCCCCATCATTGTTCAGAACGGAATTACGAATTTTGTATCTCTGCTGGATAACATCATGGTCGGCCAGGTGGGGACGCTGCCCATGAGCGGCGTTTCCATTGTGAATCAGCTGCTGTTTGTGTTCAATCTTTGCATCTTCGGCGCAACGGCGGGGGCGGGCATCTTTACCGCCCAGTTCCAGGGCTCCGGGGATACCCAGGGCATCCGCAGCACGTTCCGCTTTAAAATTCTCATCTGCCTGGGCATCGCCCTGGTGGGCGGGGTGCTGTTCGCCGTGGCGGATACGCCGCTGATCTCCCCGTTCCTCAAGGGGGACGGCGATCCGGCGGACGCCGCCGCCATCCTGGACTACGGCCGGGCCTATCTGAAAATGATGCTGCCGGGCTTGCTGCCCTTTGCCATCACCAATGCCTACGCCGGGACCCTGAAGGAGACCGGCGAGACGGTGGTCCCCATGCTGGGCGGCGTCGCGGCCACGCTGGTGAACCTGGTGCTGAACTATATCCTGATCTTCGGCCATTTCGGCGCGCCGGAGATGGGTGTGGAGGGCGCGGCCCTGGCCACGGTGATCTCCCGCTTCGCGGAGCTGGCCATTGTGGCCGGGTGGACCCACCGGCATACCGAAAAGAATCCCTTTATCGTGGGAGCCTACCGCTCCATGGCGGTCCCTGCCGGGCTGCTGCGCAGCATCACCGTCAAGGGAATGCCGCTGCTGGCCAATGAGCTGCTGTGGTCCACGGGCATGACCTTCCTGAACCAGTGCTATTCCACCTGCGGCCTGGACGTGGTCCCGGCGCTGAACATTTCTTCCACCCTGTTCAATCTCACCAGCGTGGTGTTCATGTCCATGGGCGTGGCGGACGGGATCCTGATGGGGCAGATGCTGGGTGCTTCCGCCCCGGAGGCGGAGGTGCGGGATCACAGCCGCAAGCTGATTGCCATCTCCATTACCTCCGGCGTGCTGTTCGGCGCGCTGACAGTAGCTCTCTCCGGCGCGTTCCCCCATATATACAATACCTCTTATGAGGTGCGGGCGCTGGCTACCCGGCTGATTTTGATCGCCGCGCTGTTCATGCCCTTTGATGCGCTGGCCAATGCCGCCTATTTCATCCTGCGCTCCGGCGGACAGACCTATATCACCTTCCTGTTTGACAGCGGCTTTGTGTGGGTGGTGATGGTGCCCCTGGCCTTTGTCCTCAGCCGGTTCGCTCACATGTCGATCATCCCGCTGTACCTGATCTGCCAGAGCACCAATATGCTCAAGGGCGGCCTGGGCGCGATCTTCCTGAAGCAGGGCAAATGGATCCAGAATCTGGCAATTGAAAACGAGTGAGCCGAAGCCGGTTCCCGTTTCGTGCGGTCAACGAAGCGCCCCAAGCTCCCTGGTGGGGGAGCCTGGGGCGCTTTCCTGCCATAAAAACACATTGGGGCAGCTCCATACGGAGCTGCCCCAATGGCGATTTTTTAAGAAATCAATCAGCCGTTGGCACGCATCTGAGCGAAGCACTCGCTGCAGTACACGGGACGGTCGGACTTGGGCTCGAAGGGAACCTTTGCCTCGCCGCCGCAGCGTGCGCAGGTAGCGGTGAAGAACTCACGGGGGCCACGAGTGCTGTTCTTGCGGGCATCACGGCATGCCTTGCAGCGCTGGGGCTCGTTCTGGAAGCCGCGTTCAGCATAGAAAGCCTGCTCACCGGCGGTGAAAACAAACTCCTGACCGCAATCTTTGCACTTCAAAGTCTTATCTTCGTACATTTGGAAATACCTCTCTCCATTATATTTGCCCCGTGAAAGTCTACCGGAATGGTTGAATACGCAGGGTCTGGATTATGTGGTCAAATGCGACCACTGCCAAGCATTATACACACTTGCGCGGGGGTTGTCAATCCTTTATGAAAATTTTCTTTAAGAATTTATCACATTTATGCACTATGCCAACCGTGGACAACTGCGCGCGATGCGCGGACGATCACGAAAGACTGAATTGGGTCTGCCCCTCGTAGGGGATGTGCAGATGGTCATAGGCCAGCTGGGTGACGCAGCGCCCCCGGGGGGTCCGGGTCAAAAAGCCCAGCTGCATCAGGTACGGCTCATAAACATCCTCCAGAGTGACGGCCTCCTCGCCGATGGTGGCGGCCAGAGTTTCCAGGCCCACGGGGCCGCCGTTATAGTTGCGGATGATGGCGGTGAGCATCCGGCGGTCGATGGCGTCCAGGCCCAGCTTGTCCACCTCCAGCCGGCTCAGGGCCATGTCGGCGGCCTCCTTGGTGATGGTGCCGTCGCCCATGATCTGGGCGAAGTCCCGCACCCGGCGCAGGAAGCGGTTGGCGATCCGGGGCGTGCCCCGGCTGCGGGAGGCAATCTCCACCGCGCCCTGCGGGTCAATCTGCATGCCCAGGATGGCGGCGGAGCGGGTGACGATCCGGGCCAGCTCCTCCGTTTTGTACAGCTCCAGCCGCAGCGAGACACCGAAGCGGTCCCGCAGGGGGGCGGACAGCTGGCCCGCCCGGGTGGTTGCTCCCACCAGGGTGAATTTGGGCAGATCCAGACGGATGGAGTTGGCGCTGGGGCCCTTGCCCACGATGATATCAATGGCGAAATCCTCCATGGCGGGGTATAGAATTTCCTCTACCACCCGGTTCAGGCGGTGGATCTCGTCGATGAACAGAATGTCCCCGGGGTTCAGGTTGGTCAGCAGCGCCGCCAGGTCGCCGGGCTTTTCAATGGCGGGGCCGGAGGTAATGCGGATGTTCACCCCCATCTCGTTGGCAATGACCCCCGCCAGGGTGGTCTTGCCCAGGCCGGGAGGGCCATAGAGCAGGGTGTGGTCAAGGCATTCCCCCCGCTGCCGGGCTGCCTCGATGTAGACGGAAAGATTCCCCTTTGCCTTCTCCTGGCCGGTGTAGTCCGCCAGCAGCTTGGGCCGCAGGCCGATCTCTGCCGCATCCTGGGGCACAAAGGTGGGAGTAATGATGGGCGCTTCCAGCCCTTCGGAAAATTCCAGACTCATAATCTACCTCAGTATCTGATAAGTATCCCTTCCCGGGATCAGCCCTTCATCACCATGGCCTTCAGGGCGTAGCGGACGAGTTCCTCCGTGGGTGCGCTGGGATCCGCGCCCTTCAGGGCCAGACTGATCTCGGCGGGGGAATAGCCCAGCTCCTGCAATGCCGCCGTGGCCAGGGCGCGGCTGCCGCTTCCCTGGGGCGCGGCTGCCGCGGCTCCGGCGGACAGATCGAATTCCATATTGCTGCCGCCCAGCTTGTCCTTCAGCTCCAGGATGATCCGCTGGGCGATTTTTTTGCCCACGCCCTGGGCGGCGGTGAGCATCTTCTCGTCCCCGGTCATGACGGCCAGGGTAAAATTCTGCGGCCCCCCGGCGGAGAGAATGGACAGCGCCGCCTTGGGACCCACGCCGTTGATGCCGGTGAGCAGCGCAAAGCAGCGCTGCTCCTCCCGGGAGATGAAGCCGTACAGGTCGTAGGCGTCCTCCCGGATGGATTCGGTGACGAACAGGCGGGCATCGGTATTCAGCTTCAGCTGGGCGGCGGTGTAGGCTGTGACGCGGCAGCCGTAGCCCACGCCACCGCAGTCGATCACTGCCAGGCCCGGCTCCAGGATGGTCACCTTGCCGGAAACGTAATAGATCATGCTTTTCTCCTATCTGTGCTGGCTCATGGCCAGCAGGCTGGTGCTGCTGCGGGCGTGACACAGGGCGATGGCCACCGCGTCGGCGGCGTCGTCCGGCTTGGGCACCGCCTCCAGGTGCAGGATGCGCTTGGTCATGTCCATCACCTGGTGCTTGCTGGCATTGCCGTAGCCCACCACGGCCTGCTTGACCTGCATGGGCTTGTACTCAAAAATCGGGATATTGGTCTGCTGCACGGCCAGCAGGATCACCCCTCTGGCCTGGGCCACATTGATGCCGGTGGTGACGTTGTGGCCGAAGAACAGCTCCTCGATGGCCACCGCATCCGGCTTTTCCATGGTCAGCAGCTGCACCATATCATTGTAGATCACGCCCAGCCGCCAGTAAAAGTCTGTGTTCGGCGGGGTGGTGATGGCGCCGCAGCGCAGCAGCCGGAACTGGCTCCGCTCGGCATGGAGCAGCCCGAAGCCGGTGATGCCGTAGCCGGGGTCGATGCCCAGAATTTTCACAGCCCACCTCGCATGATGCGGACGTATTGATAAATGACCAGCGCGATGAACAGCACCACACCCACTCTGGCGGCCCAGACCTGCCAGGCCGGGCGGGGGACGTAGCCGCGCTCTTCTTCATTGTTTTCCATGGAATTCACCTCAAAGAATATCATAACACATTTGTTCTGGAATGCCAACCCTCATTTTCCCGCCCCGGAAAAAATTTGCCCCTTTCACATGATTTTGGAAACATCGGACATAATAGTGCTGAAAAGGCGGGTGGGTAAATGGAGGAATTCTCCTTAGCAACAAAAATATACGCGGGCGCGGGGGCGGTGTCGGCGCTGGAGGGCTTCGGGGCCCGGCGGCTGCTGCTGGTGACGGATCCCTATTTCATGAAGAACGGCACGGCGGAGCGGGTCGCAAAGCTGTCGGGCGCGGAGCAGGTGGAATATTTTGACGCCGTGCAGCCCGACCCCACGGTGGCGCTGGCCGCCGAGGGCACGGCAAAGCTGAAGCAGTTCCAGCCGGACCTGCTGGTGGCCCTGGGAGGCGGCAGCGCCATGGACTGCGCCAAGGCCATGGCCTATTTTGCCCAGGGGGACTTCCCGCTGGTGGCCATCCCCACCACCTCCGGCTCCGGCTCGGAGGTCACGGACTTTGCGATCCTGACCCACGGAAAGGCCAAGCATCCCCTGGTGGACCCCAAGCTGCGACCCGCCGCCGCCATTCTGGACAGCGACCTGCTGGACGGGCTGCCGCCGGGGCTGATCGCGGATTCCGGCTTTGATGTGCTGACCCACGCCATGGAGGCCTATGTGGCCACCCGAGCCGGCGTGTTTTCGGATATGTATGCCCGGGAGAGTTTCCGCATTGCCTACGCGGTGCTGCCGGCCTCCTACGCCGGGCGCAGGGAGGTGCGGCTGCGGATGCACCTGGCTTCCACCATGGCGGGCATCGCTTTCTCCCACGCGGGGCTGGGGGTGTGTCATGCCATTTCCCACAGCCTGGGCGGCATGTTCCATGTGCCCCATGGCAGGCTGAACGCAGTGCTGCTCCCGGCGGTGCTCAGCTGCAATTCCAACGCGGCGCTGCACCGCTACGCGGAGCTGGCACGGGCGGCGGGAATGGCGGGCAGCGCTGACGCCGTGGCGGTGCGGAATCTGAAAAACGGCCTGCTCCGCCTGCGCCGGGAGCTGGGCCTGCCGGAGACGCTGACCCAGGCGGGGATCCCGCCCCAGAAGATCCGGGAGGAGCTGCCCCGGATCGTGGAGGCGGTGCTGGAGGATCCCTGCATCGAGACCAACCCCATTCCCGTGGAGGAATTTGTGATCCGCCGGATCCTGGAGGAGGCGGGGGGCCGTGGATGAGGCGCTTCTGAGCGTGGGCCTGGATGTGGGCACGACCTCGACCCAGATGGTGGTGTCCCGGCTGACGGTGCACAACCGGGCGGGGGCCTTCGCCGTGCCGGAGATGGAGATCCGGGAGCGGGAGATCCTGTATCAGAGCCCGGTGTATTTTACCCCCCTGCTGGAGGGAAACCGCATGGATGCCCCTGCCCTGCGCGGCATTGTGGAGCGGGAATATGAACGCGCGGGCATCTCCCGCGCCGATGTGGATACCGGCGCGGTGATCGTCACCGGCGAGACCAGCCGGACGGAAAACGCCGCCGCCGTGACGGAGGCCCTGGCCGACCTGGCGGGGAATTTCGTGGTGGCGGCAGCGGGGCCGGATCTGGAAAGCGTCCTGGCCGCCAAGGGCGCGGGAGCGGTGGATTATAGTGAAAAAACCGGCGAAACGGTGCTGCATATGGACATCGGCGGCGGCACCAGCAACCTGGCGCTGATCCGCCGGGGGGAGATCGCTGCCACCGGCTGCCTGAACGTGGGCGGCAGACTGATTAAGCTGGACGGCGGCGTCATCACCTATATTTCCCCGGTGCTTCGCGGAATCTTTCAGGGGGCCGTGGGGGACCGGCTGGAAAAGGAGGCCGGACTGCGTCTTGCCCGCCGCCTGACGGAGGCCCTGGAGATGGCGGCGGGACTGCGGCCCAGCGACGGCCTGCTGGAGCGGCTGACCACGGCGGAGGCGGAGGGAACGCTGCCGCTGAACGCGCCGGGGGAGGCGCTGACCATTTCCTTCTCCGGCGGCGTGGCGGACTGCATCCGGCAGCCGCTGCCCTGGGAGCGGTTCGGCGACCTGGGCGTCCTGCTGGGGCAGGCCATCCGGGAAAGCGTTCTGTGCGCCGGGAAATATGTGCTGGGCAGCCAGACCATCCGGGCCACCGTCATCGGCGCGGGCTGCCACAGCACCCAGCTCTCCGGCAGCACGGTGTTCAGCCAGAATGTGTTGTTTCCGCTGAAAAACATCCCGGTGATCCAGTCGGAGGCGCAGCGCACACAGCAGGAGGGGCCGGTGTTTCTGGCGCTGCCCGGGATGGGAAACCCATCCTATCAGCAGCTTTCGGCGCTGGCCGGGGAACTGGCGCAGCTGCCCCAGCCGATCTACCTGTGCCTGGAGCAGGACATGGCCAAGGCCCTGGGCCAGGCGCTGGCCCTGCGGCTGGGGACGAATGCGGCAATTCTCTGCATCGACCGCATCCGGGTACGGGCCGGGGACTATCTGGACGTGGGCGAGCAGCGGGGTCCCGCCTTCCCGGTGGTGGTGAAGACCCTGGTGCTGCAAAAAAGTGAAACATAGGCAAGGAGGTTGCTATGAACAAACAGGAGCTGACCGCCATGGTGGCGGAAATATTGAGCCAGATGGGGCATGAGCCGGCGGTGAAGGCCGCCGACTACCGCCCCACCCGGCCCCAGCCGGAGCAGCAGCCCCCGGATTTCCGGGACGGCGATTTCGTGCCGGATATCACGGCGCTGGATCTGCGAAAGCTGTATCTGGTGGAGCACCCGGAGCGGGAGACGGAATACCGCCGCCTGAAGGAGAAAACCCCCGCCCGCCTGGGCTGCGGCAAGGCCGGGGCCAGATACAAGACCCTGACCATGCTGCGCTTCCGGGCCGACCACGCGGCGGCCCAGGACACGGTGTTCACCCAGGTGCCGGAGGACTTTGCCAAAAATCACGGCATGGCGGAGATACAGACCCGCTGCCGCAGCAAGGACGAATATCTGACCCGGCCCGACTTGGGGCGAAGCTTTGACGAGGAGAACGCCGCCAAGCTCCGCGCCGCCGTGCCGAACCGGCCCAGGGTGCAGATCGTGATCGGCGACGGGCTGTCCTCCGCGGCCATCATGGCCAACGCCATGGACTGCGCCGCCGCCATCCGGGATGGGCTGAAGCTTCGCGGGATCGAGACGGATGATCCCGTGTTCGTCCGCTACTGCCGGGTGGGCGCGGGGGACGCGGTGGGCGATATCACCGGGTGCGAGCTGGTGTGCGTGCTGGTGGGCGAGCGGCCGGGCCTGGTGACGGACAAGAGCATGTCCGCCTACCTGACCTATCAGCCCCGCACCGGGGTGCTGGAATCCAGCCGCACGGTGGTGAGCAATATCCACGCCCAGGGCACCCCCGCCGTGGAGGCCGGGGCGCACATCGCGGGGCTGATCGAGACGATCCTCCGGCGGAAGGTCTCCGGCGTGCAGCTGCATCTGGAGGAGGGCGCATGATCCCCGTCCGGGTCCTGGCGGTGCGCTATCTGGCCAACGCCGCGCCGCCGCTGTGCCGGGCGCTGGGCGCGCCGGAGGGCTATTCCTCCCTGGCCATGCTCACCACGGACTGCGATGACGCCACCTATATCGCCCTGGACGCCGCCACCAAGGCGGCCCAGGCGCAGGTTTGCTATGCCCGCAGCTTTTACGCGGGCAGCGCCAACGCCTCCACCCCCAACGCCGGGGAGGTCATCGGCATCCTGGCGGCCCGCACCCCCGGCGCGGTTAGGAGCGCCATGGAGGCGGCCCTGAGCACCCTGGAGCGGGTGGGCTTCGAGGATCTGAGCGGCGTGCCCTGCCTGGCCCACACCGTCAGCAGCGTGGGCTCCTTCCTGGCGGCGGAGGCAAATGTCCCGGTGGGCAGCGCCATTGCCTACCTGATCGCCCCGCCGCTGGAGGCCATGTACGCCCTGGACGAGGCCATGAAGGCGGCGGACGTGACGCTGTGCAAGCTCTATGCGCCGCCCAGCGAAACCAACTTCGGCGGCGCGCTCCTGAGCGGCACCCAATCCGCCTGCACCGCCGCCTGCGCCGCTTTCCGGGAAAAGGTAAAGCAGGTAGCGCAGCAGCCGATCTCATAGAGGCGCCTTCTCATATCCCTGGGAAAACAAGAATGTTTTGAAATCCAATTTTGAAAGGAAACAACACGATGGATACGAATGCATTGGGAATGATCGAGACCAAGGGCCTGGTGGCTGCCATTGAGGCGGCGGATGCCATGGTCAAGTCGGCAAATGTGCAGCTCATCGGCAAGGAGCAGGTGGGCGGCGGCCTGGTGACCGTGATGGTCCGCGGGGACGTGGGCGCGGTGAAGGCCGCCACGGATGCCGGGGCCGCTGCCGCCGAAAAGGTGGGCGAGCTGATCTCCGTCCACGTGATCGCCCGCCCCCATGTGGAGGTGGACAACATCCTGCCCAAGGGCACGCCCGCCGGGGCGCAGTAAATGCTCTATTCCGAGGAAGCCGCCCGGGCCAATGTCCGCAGCCGGGACGGCAGGCGGGTATTCTTCCTGGGCAGCGGGGACAATCTCACCAGCGCCGCCCGGGATTACCTGCGCCGGGAGCGGATCGAAATTCTCCCGGCGGAGGCGGCCAGGCCGGAGCGCTTCGCCCTGCTGGGCGGCGGCTACTGCGAGGAAAAGCCGGAGCACATGACCCATCTGGACGGGGTGACCCTGGCCCCCAAGACCCATCCCCGGATCCTTTTCCGGGGAAAGGTGGACACACTGGAGGCCCAGCTGATCCTGTGCCGCCTGCGTGTGCCCCGGTTCGGCGGGGAGCTGAAGGAGATCCTGGACTACACCCGGCTCCTGCTGCGCTGCGAGGTGCTGGGCGAGCCGGTGCCGGAGCGCGGGCTGCTGGGCCTGACGGAAAGTGAGCTGCGCCGCCGCAGCCACTTCCCCCAGGACTTCTACGGCCAGCCCCATTTCATGCCGGAAAGCGAGGACGGACAGGAGATCGCCCACCTGAATCTGGCCCGCTGCGCCGCCCGGGAGGCGGAGCTGGCAGCGGCGGCGGCCTTTACCGACGCCTACGGCCAGGTGAGCCGGGCCGACCTGCTGCGGGCCATGAACCGGCTGAGCAGCGCCATCTATCTGCTGATGATCCGTCAGCGCGCATTGAGGAAAGAGGGAACGCCATGAAGCTGAAAACCACCCTTTTGGGGAAAACATACGTATTCCGGGACTTGAAGCAGGTGCTTGCCAAGGCCAACGAGG
This sequence comes from uncultured Eubacteriales bacterium, assembly GCA_900553805.1. Lineage (GTDB taxonomy): Bacteria > Bacillota > Clostridia > Oscillospirales > Oscillospiraceae > Faecousia. The sequence goes on along the minus strand of USEU01000033.1, from coordinate 8,014 downwards.
AAAAGACCGGCGACAAGCTGGCGGGCCTGGCCGCCGAGACCGCCCAGGAGCGGGTGGCGGCCAAGGTGGTGCTGTCCGCCGTCACCCTGGGCGAGCTGCGGGAGAATCCCGCCGTCCCCTATGAGCGCGACGAAGTGACCCGCATCATCCAGGACGACGTGAACGAGACGGAGTATGCAAAAATCAAAAACTGGACGGTATCCGACCTGCGGGAATGGCTGCTGGCCGAAACCACCGCGGATGCCGACATCCGCCGTCTGCGCCGGGGGCTGACCAGCGAAATGGTGGCCGCCGTGTGTAAGCTGATGAGTAACCTGGATCTGATCTACGCGGCCAATAAGATCACCGTCACCGCCCACTGCAACACCACCATCGGCCTGCCCGGCACCCTGAGCTGCCGCCTCCAGCCCAACCACACCACCGACGACCCGGACGGCATCACCGCCTCCGTGCTGGAGGGCCTGTCCTTCGGCGCGGGGGACGCGGTGATCGGCCTGAACCCGGTCACCGATTCCCCGGAGCAGGTGGGCAAGGTGCTGCGCCGCCTCCAGGAAATCATGGAGCACTGGGAAATTCCCACCCAGATCTGCGTCCTCGCCCATGTGACGGCGCAGATGAAGGCGGTAAAAAAGGGCGCGCCCTGCGATCTGATTTTCCAGTCCATCGCGGGCAGCGAAAAGGGGAACAGCGCCTTTGGCTTCTCGGCGGATACCATCGAGGAGGCCCGGCAGCTCCTGCTGCACCAGGGCACGGCGGAGGGGCCGAACGTGCTGTATTTTGAGACGGGCCAGGGGAGCGAATTGTCCTCGGATGCCCATTATGACACCGACCAGGTGACCATGGAGGCCCGCTGCTACGGCTTTGCCAAGCGGTTCCGGCCCTTCCTGGTGAATACGGTGGTGGGCTTCATCGGGCCGGAATATCTGTATGATGCCCGCCAGGTCACCCGGGCGGGGTTGGAGGATCACTTCATGGGCAAGCTCACCGGCATCCCCATGGGCTGCGACTGCTGCTATACCAACCACATGAAGGCGGATCAGAACGACATTGAGAATCTGGCGAGCCTTTTAACACTGGCCGGATGCAATTACTTCATGGGCATCCCCCACGGGGATGACATCATGCTCAACTACCAGACCACCGGCTTCCGGGAGACGGCCGCCCTGCGGGAGATCACCGGCAAAACCGCCATCCCCGCATTCCAGCGGTGGCTGGAAAAGCAGGGCTTTGTGGAGCATGGACACCTGACGGCCAAGGCTGGGGACGGCTCGTCCCTGTTATTCTGAAACGGGGGGATACCATGGATTTTGATAAGGATTTGGCCGCCCGCCAGCAGGCACGGGAGCTGGCGCGGCAGGCGGAGCAGGCCCAGAACCGGCTGTGCGAATTTTCCCAGGAGCAGCTGGACCGCATCGTAGAGGCCGTGGCCGCCGCCTTCTCCGGGGAGGCGGTGACCCTGGCGGAGGAGGCAGTGCAGGAAACCGGCTTCGGCAACATCCGGGATAAGACTGCCAAGAACCGCTTTGCCTCGGAAAAGGTGCTTTCCGCCGTAAAAGACATGAAAACCGTGGGCGTTCTGACCAGGGACGCCCAGAAGCGGCTGTGGGAGATCGGCGTTCCCGTGGGGGTGATCGCCGCCGTTGTGCCCAGCACCAATCCCACCTCCACCGTATGCTACAAGGCCATCATCGCCCTGAAGGCAGGCTGCGCCATCATCTTTTCGCCCCACCCCAAGGCCGTCTCCTGCACCCGCCATGCGGCGGAGCTGGTGGCCCGGGCGGCGGAGGCGGCGGGCGCGCCCAAGGGGGCCGTCAGCTGCCTGACCATTCCGGCTCTGGCCGGGTGCCAGGAGCTGATGAGCGCGCCGGAGGTGCGGCTGATCCTGGCCACCGGCGGCCCCGGCATGGTCAGAGCCGCCTATTCCTCCGGCAAGCCCGCCATCGGCGTGGGCGCGGGCAACGGCCCGGCCTATATCCACCGCTCGGCGGACGTACCGGCGGCCATTGCCTGCATTGCGGCCTCCAAGACCTTTGACAACGGCACGGTCTGCGCCTCGGAGCAGAGCATCATCGTGGAAAAGAGCATGGAGGAGGCCGTCCGGGCCGAGGCCCAGCGCCAGGGCTTTTATTTCATGCCGGAGCAGGAGGCGAGGAAGCTGGCGCGGCTCCTGTTCCGCCCCACCGGCGGACTGAACCCGGACATCGTGGGCAAATCCGCCCTGGCCCTGTCCAAGCTGGCGGGCTTCGAGGTGCCGCCGGGTACCCGGATCCTGGTGGCGCGGGAGCAGCAGGCGGGGCCGACCCGGCCCTACTCCATGGAAAAGCTCTGCCCGGTGCTGGCTTTCTTCGTCATGGACAGCGAGGACGCCGTGCTGGATAAGGCAGTGGAGGTGCTGCGCCACGAGGGCAGCGGCCACACCTTTGTCATCCACGCCCAGGACGAGACGGTAATCCGCCGCTTTGCGCTGAAGATCCCCGTCTCCCGGTTCCTGGTCAATGCCCCAGCGGCCCTGGGGGGCATCGGCGCGGCCACTAATCTCTTCCCGGCCCTGACCCTGGGCTGCGGCGCAGTGGGGGGCAGCAGCTCCTCAAACAATGTGTCGCCCCTGGATTTAATCAACATCCGCCGGGTGGCCTGGGGCATTGAGGAGGAGCGCTCCGGCGCTCCCGTCAGCGAGGTGGACGCGGCGCTGGTGGAGCAGCTGGCAAAGAGAATTCTGGAGCGGCTGGGGTGAGCGTATGGAGTTGGAGAATCTGATCCAGGCGGTGGCGGACAGCCTCTTTGTGGAGCTGGAGGCATCCGGCCGCCATGTCCACGTGACCAAGGAGCAATCCATGGCGCTGTTCGGCCATTTGCTCACCCCCAAGCGTCCCCTTTCCCAGCCGGGGCAGTTCCTGGCCCAGGAGCGGGTGACGGTGATCGGCCCCAAGGGGGAATTCCGGGACGTAGCCGTTCTGGGGCCGGAACGCGGCGAGGGCCAGGTGGAAATTTCCCTGACCGACGCCAGAGCCTTGGGCATTGACGCCCCCGTCCGCCTATCCGGGGACATTCAGAATACCCCCGGCGCGGAGCTGGTGGGGGAGCGGGGCCGGGTGCGGCTGCTGCGGGGCGTGATCGCCGCCAAGCGGCACATCCACCTGACGTCGCAGGCGGCCCGCCGCTTCGGCGTGAAGCACGGGCAGAGCGTCAAGCTCAGGACCCTGACGGAGCGCCCGGTGATTTTTGAGGATGTGTCCATCCGCGTCAGCGACAAGTTCGCGCCCTATGCCCACCTGGACTATGACGAGGCCAACGCCTGCGGCTTCCGCAAGGGCGACCTGGGAAGGATCGTCCAATGAGCCGGGCGCTGCTGATCGGCCGGGAGCCGGGGAGCGATCTGGGCTTTTCTTATACGGCGGAGCCGCCCTACGACGCGGTGGTCATCGGCTCGCTTACCCTGGGTCAGTTGCTGCGCTTCCGGGATGAGCGAGTGCTGGAGGCCCTGGCCCAGGGCAAGCAGGTGCTGCTGTACACGCCGGGCCTGCCGGAATCGCCCCGCAGCCGTCCGCTGGCCGGGAGCCTGTCCTCCGCCCAGCGGGAGCTGAAAAACTGGGGCGTGCTCTTCACCGACGGCGGCCGCAGGCGGCTGATCACAGCCCAGGAGGCGAAGCTCATGCGCCAGCGGGGCCAGCAGCCCGGCTACGACGCGGTGCTCACCCCCCTGGCAAAGGAAATATTGGAGGGAAACGATTGAAAATCGGTAATGTTGTAGGTTCCATTTGGGCCACCCGAAAGGCCCAGTGCCTTCAGGGCCAGACCTTCCTGGTGGTGCGCGCCGGGGACGAGGAGCTGGTGGCCGCCGACCAGGTGGGCGCAGGCCCCGGCGACCGGGTGCTGCTGGCCACCGGCACCGTGGCCTCCCGCTATTGCATGGACGCCCCGGTGGACGCGGCGGTGGTGGCCATTGTGGACGACGGGAAAAAGCATTCGGAGGGATAGGCCATGTCTGCTGACCAGCTGCTGATCGCCCTGATGGCGCTGTTTGCCGTGCTGGGGGCGCTGGACCGCATCTTCGGCGGGCGCTTCGGCATCGGCAGGGAATTTGAAAGCGGCATCCTGACCATGGGCTCCCTGGCCCTGGCCATGGTGGGCATCGTGTGTCTGGCCCCGGTGCTGGCGGCGGTGCTGCGCCCGGTGGTGGTGCCGGTGTTCCGGCTGCTGGGGGCGGACGCGGCCATGTTTGCCGGGTCCATCCTGGCCTGCGACATGGGCGGCGGCGCGCTGGCCCGGGAGCTGACCCAGAACGCCGACGCGGCGGCCCTGGGCGGCGTCATCACCGGCTCCATGCTGGGGGCCACGGTGGTGTTCACCATCCCCGTGGCCATGGGAATATTGGACGAGGGCGACCGTCCCGCCATGGCCAAGGGCATCCTCTGCGGCATCATCACCATCCCGGTGGGGGTGCTGGTGGGCGGCCTGGTGGCCGGATTCCCCCTGGCCATGGTAGCCCAGAATCTGATCCCCATTGTAATCCTGGCGGCGCTGATCGCCTTGGGCCTGTGGCGGGCGGAAAAGGCCATGGTCAGGGGCTTCGAGCTTTTCGGCAAGGGCGTGGTGGCGGTGAGCACCGCGGGGCTGGCGGCGGCCATTGCGCAGTCGCTGACGGGATGGACCATCATCCCCGGCATGGCCCCCATCGCCGACGGATTTCAGACCGTGGGCAGCATTGCCATTGTCCTGGCGGGCGCTTTTCCGCTGGTGGCCATCCTGACCCGGCTGCTGCGGAAGCCCCTGCTTGCCGCGGGGAAATATCTGGGCATCAATGACGCGGCCGCGGCGGGGCTGATCGCCAGCCTGGCCAATTCCATTGCCACCTTCGGCATGGTAAAGGATATGAATCCCAGGGGCAAGGTGGTGAATATCGCCTTTGCCGTCTCCGCCGCCTTCGTCTTTGGCGACCACCTGGGCTTCACCGCAGGCTTTGCCCCGGAGCTGCTGCCCGCCGTGATCCTGGGCAAGCTCTCCGGCGGCGTCAGCGCCGTGCTGGTGGCCCTGCTGCTCACGGCAAAAGAGGGAGATTCAACGAAACGTTCATAATTTGTCCGCATTTTGTTTTCAAATCTGTTATTGGGCGTTCAAAACCAGGCGGTATCCTAAAACCATGAAAGGTTGCGGAAGCCGTGAGCCGCTCCCTTTCGATCCGTAGACCCCTCTTTTCTACCTCTCTTCTTTCTAACCCCTTTTGCAAGAAATCCCCGCTGCACACCGCAGCGGGGATTTCGTCGTTCCAGGTCAGTTTATTTCCAGGCCCGGTTGAATGGAACACGCCTCCGGCCTCTCGTAGGGGACGGGGGGCGGAGGAAACAATTGCAGGGGAAATCCGTGTTTATGATTTGTTTTCAATTCTGTGATGCGTCGTTCAAATCCACGGGTTATTCTATCATCAGGAAGGTTGCGGAAGCCGTGAGCCGCACCTTTCGGTCCGCAGATCCCTCTTTTCTACCTCTCTTCTTTCTAACCCCATTTGCACCGAGCGCCCCGCTGATTTTCAGCGGGGCGCTCAATTTTTTGCATGAAGGGGCTTCGCCGGGAAAAGCTACGGAAAAGGCGGTGCGGCCAAAGAGGGGGAGCATCTTCTTGCTGCCCCCTTTGGGGGAAGTGCCGCAATAGCGGCAAAGGGGGTGCCGGTGGTGATTTTGAGTTGTTACCATCCAACGAACAACACCCCCTCAGTCAGCCCTTGCGGGCTGCCAGCTCCCCCACCGGGGAGCCAAGTGAAAAGGAGGCGTTTGGAATGGAAGAGCGGAATGCGGATATTCTGATCCTGGGTGCGGGGTGCGCCGGGCTGACGGCGGGGCTGTATGCCGCCCGGGCGGGGAAGCGGACGGTGATCTTGGAGCGGGGGGTGCCCGGCGGGCAGGCGGCGCTGCCGGGGCGGATCGACAATTACCCCGGCCTGCCGGGCATCGACGGGGCGAGCCTGATGCAGCGCCTGCGCCAACAGGCCTGTGACGCCGGAGCAGAATTGATCTGCACCGATGTGCGCCGGGTGGACCCCGCGGAAAAGCGGGTGGAGACGGCGGCGGGCGATTTTATCGCCCCCGCCATGATCCTGGCCACCGGGGCGGAGCCGCGACGGCTGGGCATTCCGGGGGAGGAGCGCTTCCGGGGCCGGGGCGTCAGCTACTGCGCCAGCTGCGACGGCTTCTTCTATCGGGGCCGGGAGGTCTATGTGGTGGGCGGAGGCAACAGCGCCGGGGAAGAGGCGCTGCACCTGGCTGCCCTGGCGAGCAGGGTGCATATCCTGGTGCGCGGCGGCTCCATGCGGTGCGACGACGCCACCGCCCGGCAGCTGAGGGAAACACCCAATCTTTCCGTGGAGCTGCACCGCGCCCTGCGGGAAATTCGGGGCGGGGAGGCCATCGAGACGCTTCTGATCGAGGATACCGAGTCCGGGGCCGTCTCCGCCGTGGCGGCGGAGGGGGCGGGAGTGTTTATTTTCATCGGCTACCGTCCGGCCTCCGATCTGCTTGCCGGGGCGCTGGACATGGATGAAAACGGCTATCTGCTGACGGATGAAAGTTTGCAGACCAATATCCCAGGCGTGTTCGCCGCCGGGGATGTGCGGCGCAAGGCGCTGCGGCAGATCGTCACCGCCGCGGCGGATGGAGCGCTGGCTGCGGTTCAGGCTTGTAAATTTCTGCAAAATATGGTATGATCGCCCCAAAGGCGCAATGCGCCACGGGAAAAAATGGGGCGGATGTTGTGATCATCAAAAACAGGACCGTGGGTTATTCCGCCGTCCAGGGCTTTTTCTGGACGGGCTACGCGGGCATCATGGGCTTTTGCAGCGTGTATCTGCTGTACGCGGGGTTCAGCAACAGTCAGGTGGGGCTGCTGATCGCGGCGGCGGGGCTGCTGTCCGCCCTGCTTCAGCCGGTGGCGGCAAGCTATGCCGACCGGACCGGCGGCATCCCGCTGAAATGGATCGTGTTCCTCACCGGGGCGGTCAATCTGACCTGCGGCCTGGTGATGTGTCTGGCCGGGCGGGATCGGATCGCCGCCGGGGTGTGCTACGGCGTGTGCATGGTGCTGCTCCAGATGACCACGCCCCTGGTCAATTCCATGGGCATTGCCACGGTGAACGGGGGAGAGCGGATGAATTTCGGCGTGGCCCGGGGCTTCGGCTCCCTGGGCTACGGCGTGTCGGCCTACCTGATCGGTGTGCTCGTTCGCCGCTTTGGAGAGCCTGCGGTGCCGGTGAGCATGGTCGCGGGGCTGGTGCTGCTGCTCCTGTTCGTGGCGGACTATCCCAACCCCCGCCCGGCGCAGGGGGAAAAGGCGGCGTCCGCGCCGCAGGGGGGCTTTCTGCGCCGGTATCCCCGGTTCTGCTGCGTGCTGGTGGGGTTGGTGCTGATCTTCATCAGCCATGCGGTGCTCAACAGCTTCACCTATCAGATCGTGGTGTACAAGGGCGGCGACAGCCAGCACATGGGCACGGCCATGTTCCTGGCCTCGCTGATGGAGCTGCCGGTGATGTTCCTTTTCGGCTGGATGCAGCGGAAGGTGCGGTGCGATATCTGGTTCCGCGTCTCCGGCATCTTCTTCCTGCTGAAAACGTTGGGCACCTGGCTGTGCGCGGATATGGCGGGCTTTTACGCCGTCCAGCTGTGCCAGATGGGGGGCTTTGCCCTGATGACGGTCAGTTCGGTGTTTTACATCAATTCTCTCATGTCCCCCGGCGACTCGGTGAAGGGCCAAGCCTGCTTCACCGTGACCATGACCCTGGGCAATGTGCTGGGGGCCATCGTCGCCGGCCGCATCCTGGACAGCCTTGGCGTCCCCGCCATGCTCCTGTTTGCCACCGTCTGCGCTTTCCTTGGTGCGGTGATCGTGCTGGCATTTACGCAGAAAACGCGGGAGACGTAAAAAGGGCCTGTTGCAAAATACGCCCATGAAAAAACCACATCGACCGTCCCAAAAGGGCTTGGCTGATGTGGTTTTTTGCGTTAGAATTAAACTGTCATGAAAAACT
>USEU01000032.1 GCA_900553805.1 uncultured Eubacteriales bacterium | reverse complement strand
GCCAAAAATCCAGGCTGGGGCTTCTTGCCAAATTGTGCGGTGTTGCCCTAAAGAAACATTGCTCTTAATCCGCCATTTTTCAGGAGATATATAAGCCAGAACGCGTCGAAAAAGCCTTGATTTTACTGGTTTTTTTGGTTTTTCTTAACCAACTGGCATCCTTTATGTGATATACATCGCATCACCGAACGAGAAGAAGCGGTAGCGCTCCTCCACGGCCTGGCGGTAGGCGTTTAAAATGTGGTCTTTGCCGGCGAAGGCGGAGACCAGCATGACCAGGGTGCTTTCCGGGAGGTGGAAGTTGGTGATGAGGGCGTCTATGGCTTTGAATTGGTAGCCGGGGTAGATGAAGATGTCCGTCCAGCGGGATTGGGGGGTGAAGGTGCCGTCGGGGCTTACCAGGGATTCCAGGGTACGGCAGGAGGTGGTGCCCACGCAGATGATGCGGCCGCCGGTTGCCTTGGTCTCGTTGAGGACATCCGCTGTCTGCTGATTGATCATGCAAAGCTCGCTGTGCATATGATGGTCGAGAACGTCTTCCGCCTTGACTGGGCGGAATGTGCCCAGGCCGACGTGGAGGGTGACAAAGGCGGTTTTTACCCCCTTGGCGCGGATCCGCTCCAGCAGTTCCTGGGTGAAATGCAGGCCGGCAGTGGGGGCGGCGGCAGAACCGACCTCGCGGGAATAGACGGTCTGGTAGCGCTCCTGGTCGTCCAGCTCTGCCTTGATATAGGGCGGCAGGGGCATTTTGCCTAGGCGCTCCAGCACCTCCAGGAAGATCCCCTCATAATGGAACTCTACAATGCGGTTGCCGTTCTCCGCCACCTGGCGCACGGTGGCGGTCAGCTCACCGTCTCCGAATACGACCTGGCTGCCCACCTGCATTTTCCGGCCGGGCTTGCAGAGGCACTCCCATTTCTTATCGCCCAGGTCCCGCAGCAGCAGCACCTCCACCGCGCCGCCGGTGGGGCGATGGCCCAGCAGCCGGGCGGGCAGGACACGGGAATCGTTCAGCACCAGGCAGTCGCCCGGATCAAGATAGTCGATAATGTCGTAAAAATGCTTGTGGGTCACTTCGCCGGTCTGGCGGTTCAGGACCATCAGCCGGGAGGCATCCCGCTTTTCCAGAGGGGTCTGGGCAATCAGTTCTTCCGGCAGGTCATAATAAAAATCATGGGTTTTCACTTTTTTATCCTCCGATTTCAAAACACAACAAGTATAGTCGATTCCCGCGCATTTTGCAACAGACAAATTGAAAATCACCTGCATAAACTGGGACGGAGGTGCTTTTCATGACAAGACCGTTATTCACCGGCGCGTGCACGGCGCTGGTCACCCCGTTTCTAAACGGGGAAGTCAACTATCCCATGCTGGAGCGTCTGATCTCCCGGCAGCTGGAGGCGGGCATCCGCGCCATTGTGCTGTGCGGAACCACCGGCGAATCCGCCACGCTGGAGGACGAGGAGAAGCTGGAGATCATCGCCCGGGCGAAGGAGTATGTGGGAGGCGACTGCCTGATTATCGCAGGCTCCGGCTCCAACTCCACGGAGCATACCATCCGGCTCAGCCGGGCCGCGGAGGCGGCGGGTGCGGACGCGCTGCTGCTGGTCAGTCCATACTACAACAAGGCCACCGCCGAGGGGCTGTATCAGCATTTCAGCGCTGCTGCCCTTTCGGTGGGAATCCCAGTGATCCTGTACAACGTCCCCTCCCGGACGGGGGTGGATATTCCTGTGGGCGTCTACCGGCGGCTCAGCGCCATTCCCAACGTTGCCGGTGTGAAGGAGGCCACCGGGGACATGACGAAGATCTTATCCATCCGTGCCCAGTGTCCGGCGGACTTCTCTGTATGGAGCGGCAGCGACGACCTGACGGTGCCCACCCTTGCGCTGGGCGGCAGAGGTGTGATCTCCGTCCTTTCCAACCTCTATCCCGGGCTGACGCAGACAATGGTGCGGGCGGGACTGGACGGGGACTTCGATACCGCCGCCGATCTTCAAATCCGCTTCGCGCCCATCATCCGGGCGCTGTTCAGCCAGGTCAATCCCATTCCCGTGAAGGCGGCAATGAAGCTGCTGGGATATGACTGCGGCGCCTGCCGCCTGCCGCTGACGGCCCCCTCCGACGCGCTGCTTCGCCAGCTGGGGGCGCTGCTCCATCAGCCGGAAAAAGAGCGATAAAAGGATAAAGAATCATCCGAGTCCCTACCGCGGCTCGGATGATTTTGTTTTAAGGCAACACCGCACAATTTGGCAAGAAGCCCCGGCCTGGATTTTTGGCTCAATTCAAAGTTTGGAAAACGAAGGAATACTGTATGTATTTCTCGTTTTTCAAACTGAAGAAGTGGGGCAAAAAGGCGGCTGCGGCTCGCAGACACAATTGCGCGGTGTTGCCTTAAGATGGATTTATAGCGCGGACTGCGTCGCCTCGCCATTTACAAAACGTAGGGCAGGTATTCACCGGCGGCTCCGCTTCGAGGGTGTGATCCACCAGGAGGATGATTTTATCCTCTGATGCGGATGTTTCGCGGAGCCATTCCCGGAAGGTGGCTGTTGTCTGCGCGTCCAGGCCGGCGGTTACCTCGTCCAGGATGATTATGGAGGCCTCCTGCTGGCACAGCAGCATTTTCATGAGGAAAAGCTTTTTCCGCTGCCCCACCGACAGGGAATTTCCGTTTTCGGTGATCTCCCGTCCATCGTCCCGGAGCTGAACCAGCTCCAAAAGGCGGCGGTATTCCTGGTCGGAGGGCTGCTTCCCGGTTATGAGCTCCAGATAGCGGCGGAAGGACTCGTTGAGGCATTTTTCATCCTAATTGATGTAGAGGATCCGCTTTTTCAGGGCATCGTGAGAAAAGGTCTCCAATGGCTTTCCATCCAGAAGGATCTGCCCCTGGGTGGGCCTGTACAGGCCGGTAAGCAGCTTGATCAGCGTGGATTTCCCGCATCCGTTTCCGCCCTGGAGCTGCGCCACGTCGCCGCCGGAAAGGGTAGCATTCACATGGGACAGCGCCTGTACCCCGTTGGGATAGGCAAAGGACACATCCTGGAATTCCACCGTTCGGATGGGTGGCACCGCCTGCTTGCCCTGCCGCGCAGGGAGAGAGCGGAGGGTCTGCACATGGGCGAAGCTGGGATAATAGCGAATCGTCTGCTGGAGGAGACTTTCCAGCAGCTGTGTCTGCTGCATGGCCAGGCTGGCAATGGTGGTATAGAACACCAGATTGGGGATGGAGTTCCCCGCTGCGGGAATTGCCAGCAGCGCGGACAGCACAATGGTGAAAAGCGTGTGATAGCCGCTGACAAGCCCCGTCCAGAAATAGACGCGCTTATCCTCCCGCACGGCGGTCGCAATGAAATCCCGCAGATTCTCCGATGTTTTTTCCTGGTAATAGGGCAGCAGCGTGTGGGTCTGCACCAGGGGCAGCATTTCCACGAACTGGGTGCACCAAGCATCGTGGCGCTTCATTTTTCCATTGGTCTGGCCCGCGTATTTCGTCAGGATTTTTCGGCTGCTCCAGGACAGGAGCAGGCCCACGGCAACCGCTGCAAAAATAAACGCCGCGATCCTCCCGCTGTACGCAAAGGAAATGGCCAGAGAGGCCGCCAGCACTGCCAGCGCCCCCAGCATGGAGGGCAGGCAGTACCCTACCGTTCGGAATACATTGAATACATCGCTGTACAGCACATTGCGGACGATGCCGGGCTGTGCTTTTTCGATCTCGGAATAGAAGGTATTTGCCATGGCCTCCTCCAGGCGGAGGGTCAGGCTTTCCAGGTAACGCCCGCCGAACCGATCCAGCGCGGCAAAGCGGGCAATATTGATGAACACCTGCAGCAGCAGGAGCAGGGCAAAAAACGCGATACCCGCCGCCAGAATCCCAGCGCTGTATTCTGCCGCGATTCTACCGACAAAGCGCCGCAGCAGCCAGGGGATCATGATCTCCACCGCGGTAAGGGCCGCGATCATTGCCATGGAGGTCAGGAACTGCCGGGGGCCGGATCTCACCGCCTCACGAAAGTATTTGAGCACCAGCTTCATATGTACACCTCTTTTCAGTCACACGAACTTTGGGGAGCACCGCCATGATGGCAGTGCTCCCTGTCAAAAATAAACAAGTTAAACAAGCTCCAGCTCCATGTATCGCCGGTAGGTGTGGAAGCCCACGGCTTCGTAGAACTGCTGGGCATCCCGGTTGAATTCCCACACGTCCAGCTCCATTTTGGAAAAGCCCCGTTTCTTTGCTTCCTCTGTGCAAAAGGCGATCAGCGCCGTGCCGATGCCCTGCCGCCGGTACGCAGGGGAAACGCCGAATTCCTCCACGCGGTAGAACTCCCTGGGGTGGCAGTAGGCCGATTCCGGGCGGCGGATATACTGGGCGATGAGAAAGCCGCACACCACGCCGCCGCTGATCGCCACGATCACATCCGAGCCCTCGTCCCCAAATTCCTGATAGACGCGCTCACGCAGTTCCTCGCAGAAGCCGGGGCGGAAGATATCCGGCCTGCCCTGCGCATGCAGCAGGTTGACCTGCGCGCGCAGCTCGTTCACCTGGGGCAGCTCGTCCGCGGTGGCATAGCGAATTTCAAAAGCCATATCTGCCTTATTTCAGGATTGCCTTGTGGAAAACCTTCTTACCCTTGCGGATCTTCACGCCGTCCTTCAGCATGGCCTCGGTGACCATGAAGGTGGGGGCGGGCACCTTCTCGTCGTTGACCAGGACGCCTCCCTGGGTAACCAGGGTACGGGCTTCCTTATTGGAGGAGGCAAGCTTGCAGGCCACCATCAGGCTGAGGATGCCGATCTGGCCGTCGGTGAGCTGGTCAGGGGTCAGCTCGGTGGTGGGCATATTGTCATCGTCTCCGCTGCCGCTGGCGAACAGCGCCTTGGCGGCGGCCTGGGCCTTGTCCGCCTCCTCCTCGCCGTGAACCATCTTGGTCAGCTCGTAGGCCAGAATCTCCTTGGCCTGGTTGATGCGGGCATCCTTCCAGGTGTCCATTTCGTCGATCTGCTCCAGGGGCAGGAAGGTGAGCATCCGCACACACTTCATCACGTCGGCGTCGCCCACGTTCCTCCAGTACTGATAGAATTCGAAGGGCGTAGTCTTGTTGGGATCCAGCCACACGGCGTTTCCGGCGGTCTTGCCCATCTTGTTGCCCTGGGAATCGGTGAGCAGGGTGATGGTCATGCAGTGGGCGTCCTTGCCCAGCTTCTTGCGGATCAGCTCGGTGCCGCCCAGCATATTGCTCCACTGGTCGTTGCCGCCGAACTGCATATTGCAGTTGTAATGCTGGAACAGATAGTAGAAATCGTAGGACTGCATGATCATGTAGTTGAACTCCAGGAAGCTCAGGCCCCGCTCCATGCGCTGCTTATAGCAATCGGCCCGGAGCATGTTGTTCACGGAGAAGCAGGCGCCTACCTCCCGCAGCAGCTCCACATAGTTCAGATCCAGCAGCCAGTCGCCGTTGTTGACCATCTGGGCCTTGCCCTCGCCGAACTCAATGAACCGCTCCATCTGCTTTTTGAAGCAGGCGGCGTTGTAATTGATGTCCTCGCGGGTGAGCATTTTGCGCATATCGGTACGGCCGGAGGGGTCGCCGATCATGGTGGTGCCGCCGCCGATCAGGGCGATGGGCTTGTTGCCCGCCATCTGCAGGCGCTTCATCAGGGTCAGGGCCATGAAGTGACCGGCGGTGAGGCTGTCGGCGGTGCAGTCAAAGCCAATGTAGAAGGTGGCCTTGCCGGCATTGATCATGTCGCGGATCTCCGCTTCGTCTGTCACCTGGGCGATCAGGCCACGGGCGACCAGTTCTTCATAAAGCTGCATAGTAATAATTCCTTTCTTATTGTACTGCGCTGCCGCTGATCAGGGTCGTAAGGGCGGCGCGCAGAATATTGACGTTTGTTTCATCCAGGACGGTATCTCTGGGGGTGTGGATGCGGGACAGATACAGCCCTGCCCACCCCCGCTTCAGGGCGCAGATGCCCACGCCATAGGGGAAATTGGACTGGTCGGAGGGATAGATGGAGAAGCCCTTGGTGCGAACTGCAATGGACTTTTTTCCGTAGCCGCCGGCGAGCTTCTGCAATGGCGCAAGTCTTTCCTTGCTCTTTTTCAGCTTGGCGGTGGGGAAGAAATAAATATCGTCCCCCTCCCCCACGCAGTCCAGGTTCAGTACCAGCTGGTTGGGAATCTCTCTTTTGTGCTTCTTTTTATAGGACGCCGAGCCGATCAGGCCCGCCTCCTCCAGATCGAACAGTACAAAGCACACATTTTTGCGGTGCAGCTCCGGGATGGATCTTGCGATCTCCAGCAGGGTCACCACGCCGGAGGTATTGTCATTCACATTCGAGGAGTTCGCCGGGCCGATCAGCATGAGCACGATGGCCGCCCACAGCAGCACCACAAACAGAAAATAGCCGATATCAAAGCTGTGCAGCAGATACCCCACCAGGCCGCCCACCGCCAGGGCCGGGAGCATCAGCATCAGGAAAATGAAAATCTGATACAGCAAAAATGTCCAAAAATTGCAGGGGGTAATCAGGTTCGGAAAGGGCAGTCGGGCGCAGGTATCGTAGTGCGCCGTGACCAGGTATCTGGCCCGCTGCGGGTCGCCGATCACCAGATTGCAGCTGTGAAAGCTCCCCTCCTCCTCGCAGACGGGGTACCCAAGGTTCTGGAGCCATTGGGTCACGTCGGCGCGGAATGCCTGCTTCTGCTTTTTTGATTTCCTCACCGGGTAGTTTTTCACCACATCCATTGGTGTATTCATAAACGGACCTCCCAACGTAAAACGCCCCCTGTCCTTGCGGACAGAGGGCGCAAAAATGCACGGTACCACCTCTGGTATGACAAAGCCTCACGACTTTGCCCTCAGGCCGTCTAACAACGGCGCTCGCTGTATCGGGCGACCCCGTCCTGCCCTACTGGAAATTCAGGCAGGCCACTCCGGGAGGTATTTCAGTGAGCTTTCCTGCTGCCTCGCACCGCCCGGCAGCTCTCTGGCGGAAAGGGGGACACCTACTTCATCCCATCCATGTGTTGACCTATTGCGGCTATCCTAGCAAAGAAAAACGGATTTGTCAAGGGTAGACCCGCAAAAATTCTTCGCACACCACCGGCATATCCTCATCGAAGGTCAATCCGGCAGCGGTCATTTCTTCGGTAAAGAAATCCCGGTGTACCGCCCGCCAGGAATCCAGGCCCCGATCGTTCTCCCCCTCCCGATAGGCGTGGTCGGCGCTGACCTCCCGGAAGGGTACGACGTAGACCTTCGTCGTCTTGGTGACACAGACAGCCTCGTCCTTCGCGTTCAGGATGACATTGTATTCTCCCACCTGCGGAAGAGGTTCCTGCTCCTGCTCATAAAGAGGGTAGGCAGAGGCCGTGGCGGTCTTGATCCCGTTCAGGACAAGCTCTGCCAGTTCATCCGGCGCGCCGCCGAAGGCCCAGGCCTCATAATCCGCGTGGACGCCCGATTTTTCACAGTAGCGCTCCCACATTTCAGTCGCATTCATCATAATTACCCTCGCAGCATTTCCTCCGCGCTTTTCAGCGTGGTTTCTGTGATATTGGCGCCGCCGATGATCCGCGCCAGCTCCCGCTTTCTGCCCTCCAGGTCCAGGGGCGTGACGGTGGTATAGGTGCGGCCGTCCCGCTCGCTCTTGGAGATCAGCATGTGGGTATTGGCCAGCGCCGCCATCTGGGGCAGATGGGTCACGCACAGCACCTGCTTGTGCCGCGCCAGCTTGCGCAGCTTCTCCGCCACCTTCTGAGCGGCCCGGCCGGAAACGCCGGTATCCACCTCGTCAAAGATCAGGGTGGCAATCTGATCCTTTTCCGCCAACACATTCTTCATGGAGAGCATAATTCTTGCCAACTCGCCGCCGGAGGCCACCTTGCTCATGGGCTTGAGGGCCTCGCCCGCGTTGGCGGACATATAAAAGGCCACGCTGTCCGCGCCGTTGGGCATCAGCTCCTGCTCCTGGAACACACACTGGAACTGTACCCGGGGCATATCCAGCTCGCTCAGCTCCTGCAGGATGCGGGCGGACATGATCTCGGCGTTTTCCCTGCGGTTTTCCCGCAGGCGCTTCGCCGCCTCCCACGCCTCGGCCTCGGCCTTTTGCAGCTTCTGCTTCAGGCGCTCCAGATGGTCGTCGGCGAATTCGATCTCGTCCAGCTCTTTTTTCGCGCCCTCCAGATAATCCAGGATATCCTGGCAGGTGGCGCCGTATTTCTTGCGCAGGCGGTGGATGACATCCAGGCGGGCCTCCAGCTGCTCCAGCTCGTCGGCGGAATAGCTCAGCTCTTCCCGGGTGTCTCTGGCCTCCTCGGCCACATCCTGCACCTGGTACATTAAATCGGATACCCGGTCGTGCAGGGAGGTAAAGCGGTCGCTGAACCGGGCCAGCCGGGCCAGAGCATGCTCCGCCTCGGACAAAAGGCCCGCCGCGCCGTCGGTCTCGTCGCCGCCATAGAGCGCCTCCACCGCTTCGTCCATCCCCTTGGACAGCCGCTCGGCATTTTGCAGCAGTTTGCGGCGCTCCTCCAACGCCTCGTCCTCTCCCGGCTCCAGCTCCGCCTTTTCGATCTCAGCGATCTGGTATTTCAGCGTCTCCATCCGGCGAAGCTTCTCCCCCTCGTCCATGGTCATGTGCTGAATTTCCCGGCGCAGGGCGGCCACGCCCTCATATTTCTCCCGATAAGCCTCCCGCAGGCTGCCATTGTCGGCAAAATCATCCAGGAAGATCAGGTGGTTTTCTTCGTCAAACAGCGACGCGGAATCGTGCTGGCCGTGGATATTGATGAGCTGAATGCCCAACCGGCGCAGCATGGCGACGGAGACCAAGGCCCCGTTGACCCGGCATACATTCTTGCCGTCCAGGAAGATATCCCGCTGGATCACCGTCTCCGGGTCGTAGGTCACCCCGTTTTCGGCAAACCACGGAAACTCCGGCACCTGTGTGAACACGGCGCGGACGGCGGCCTTGTTTGCCCCGGTGCGGATCATATCCCGGTAGGCCCGCTCCCCCAGGATGGCGGAGATGGCGTCGATCACAATGGATTTGCCCGCGCCCGTCTCGCCGGTGAGCACATTGAAGCCGGCGTCGAAAGAGATGTCCGCGCTCTCGATAACCGCGATATTCTCGATATGCAGAAGATTCAGCACGGGAATAACCTCCTTATCCCTTGATAAGCCCGTGGATCTCGCCGCAGAAGGCGGCAGCGGAATTGGCGTCGCGCATGATGGCGATCACCGTATCGTCTCCGGCCAGGGTGCCCAGCACCACGCTGCGGCTCATGGCGTCCAGCGCCGAGGCGGCGGCATTGGCAAAGCCGGGCATCGTGTGGATGACGATGATGTTCTGGGCATAGTCAAAGCTGGTCACACATTCCCGGAAGATGGAATTAAGACGGCCGGTAAAGGTATTGGTGACCTCCCGGGAGGCGGTGGTGTAATGATAGGTCCCCAGACTGGTCAGTTCCTTGACAATGCGCAGCTGCTTGATGTCCCTGGAAATGGTCGCCTGGGTGCTGGCAAAGCCTGCCCGATGCAGCTCCTGCAAAAGCTGCTCCTGGGTCTCGATGTCCTGGTTGGAGATGATCTCCATGATCTTTGCCTGACGGTCTGACTTTACGCCCATGCCTCTCGTCTCCTTATCCTTTGCGGAATTTCATATTCACTACGTCGTAAAAGCTTCGGTCATTCAGCCGGACAAGCCGGGTCTCCAGCTTGGATTTTTTAATGGTGACCACGTCGCCCATATTCAGCCGCAGGGTCTTGCCGCCGTCCACCGACAGGTAGGCGCTGCGGCGGGACTGGCTGGTCATGCCCACAGTGATCACCCGCTTGCCGGAGGCGACAATGCACCGGCTGGCCACATCGTGGGAGCAGACGGGGGTAATGATGATGCCATCAGCCTCCGGCTCCACAATGGGGCCGCCGGCGGACAGGCTGTAAGCCGTGGAGCCGGTGGGGGTGGAGATGATCACGCCGTCGCCGCCACATTCCATGGCCTGCACGCCGTCGCACTTCACGGCCAAATGGACGATCCGTGCTACCGCGCCCTTGGTAATGACCGCATCGTTCAGACAGATGTCATGGAAGATGATCTCTCTGTCCCGCTGGACGGTGATATCCAGCATCATGCGGCTGTCGATCTCGTATTTTCCCGCCGCCAGCAGCTTCAGCTTGTCCATCTCGCTGCTCTCCAGCTCCGCCATGAAGCCCATGGTGCCGATGTTGACACCCAGCAGGGGCAGGCCGCGCCGGGTGGCCGCCTTGGCCATGTGGAGAATGGTGCCGTCGCCGCCGAAGCAGATCACCAGGTCCGCGTTCCCCAGCTCCCGATCCAGGCGGTAAAAGCGGATATCCTTGGGCAGCTCACAGTTGCGCTCCACCTCAAAGGGCAGACAGGCCTTTACCTGAAAGCCCGCCTCCTTCAGTATCTGCATGGCGCAGCGCAGGGTATGAAAATTCTTATCCCGATAGGGATTGGGGGTCAGGATCAGATTCTTCATAAATCCGCTCCTTTATCCAAAGTTTCGTGGGCCTGGCGAACGACCTCGGCAGGCTCCGGGCAATGCTCCGCGGCATCCGTCAGGGTCAGGTGGGCCAAAAATTCAATATTGCCCTCCGGCCCCTTCACCGGGGAGAAGGTCAGGCCCAGAATGCAGAAGCCCTGCTCATGGGCCAGGGCAATGAACTGCTCCAGCACCTCCCGGTGAGTGGCGGGGTCGCGGACAACGCCCTTCTTGCCCACCTTGTCCTTGCCCGCCTCAAACTGAGGCTTGATCAGGCATACCACCTGACCCGTGGGCTTCAGCAGCGCCTTGACGGCGGGCAGAACGATCTTCAGGGAAATGAAGCTCACATCGATCACGGAAAGGTCCAGCGGCTCCCCCAGCTGCTCCGGGGTGACGTAGCGGATATTGGTGCGCTCCATCACCACCACTCTGGGGTCGGAGCGGATCTTCCAATCCAGCTGGCCGTAGCCCACGTCGATGGCAAACACCTTGCTGGCTCCCTGCTGGAGCAGGCAGTCGGTAAAGCCGCCGGTGGATGCGCCGGAGTCGGAGCAGACATAGCCCGTGGGAGCTATGCCAAAGTCCCGCAGGGCCTTTTCCAGCTTCAGGCCGCCCCGGCTGACATAGGGGCAGACCGCGCCGCGCACCTCGAGCTGGACGGTTTCCTCATAGGAGATGCCGGGCTTGTCCGCCTTCTGGCCGTCCACGTAAACAAGGCCGCTCATAATGATGGCCTGCGCCTTGGAGCGGGTCTCCGCGTAGCCCAGGTCGGTAAGCAGCACATCCAGCCGCTTTTTATTTTTCATCCGTCAGCACCCCGCTTACAAATTGCGCAATGGAAGCGGCGTCAAGGCCGCAGTATTCATACAGCCGCTGCTGGCTGCCATGGGGAACAAAATCGTGCCCCAGATCGATCCCGCTGACCCGGCACTCCGGGCAAAGCCCGCGCAGCTGCCAGGCAAGGGGCTGGGCAACGCCGGAATTGGCGGCGGTCTCCTCGATGATAACCACATTTTTCTTCTCCGGCATCAGCCGCAGGATCTCCTCCGCCGGCAGGTCGGACAGCTCCAGCAGACGCAGGACAGTGCAGGAGATCCCCTGCTGTGCCAGTCGGTCCGCCGCATCCAGCACGGGGTTGATCATCGTGCCGTAAGTGATCAGGGTAACGTCCGCCCCGCTGCGGTGCGGCGCTACCTTTGCGGCCGCGTCCCAGGCGGAGGCGGTATACTTTCCCTCCGTTCCCCGGGGATATCGGACGGCCACGGGGCCGTCGCAGCTTTCCACTGCCCAGGTCAGCATCTGCTCCAGCTCGCACAGGCTGGCAGGAGCCAGGATGCGCATTCCGGGGATCTGGCGCAGGAAACCCACGTCAAACACGCCGTGGTGCGTCGGCCCGTCGTCTCCCACCAATCCGGCCCGGTCGATGGCCAGCACCACATGCAGGTGAAGCATGGCCACATCCTGCATCAGCTGATCGTAGGCACGCTGCAAAAAGGTGGAGTAAATTGCGACCACCGGGATCATTCCCTGCTTGGCAAGGCCGCCGGCCATGGATACGGCGTGCTCCTCCGCAATGCCCACGTCAAACAGGCGCTGCGGATACTGCTGCATGTATTTCAGCAGCCCCGTACCGCCGGGCATGGCGGCGGTGATGGCGCACAGCCGCGGCTCTCTGGCCGCCAGCGCCACCATGGTATCGCCGAAGGCATCCGAGAATGTACGCACCTTGGGGGCCAGCTTTTTGCCGGTGACGGGATCAAATTTCCCGATGCCGTGGAACTTGGCCGGATCCTCCTCTGCCGGGGCATAGCCCTTTCCCTTCTTGGTGACCACGTGCACCAGGGTCGGCTCCTGAAGATCCTTGGCAGCCCGCAGGACGGTGATCAGCTCCCGCACGTCGTGGCCGTTTACAGGGCCAAGGTACTTGAAGCCCATATTCTCAAAAATGGTGGTTTGCAGCAGAAAATGCTTGATCCTGTTCTTTGCCCGGCTGGAGAACAAATAGATCCGCTTTCCGCCGGGAATGCTGTACAGAGTGCTGCGGTACCAGCGCTTGATGCCCAGGTATTTTTCGCTGGTGCGGAGCCGGGAGAAGTGATGGGAAATACCGCCGACGCTTCTGCCGATGGACATCTCATTGTCGTTGAGCACCACCACGATGGGCTCCTTGCTGTCGGCGGCGTCGTTCAGCCCCTCGTAGGCCATGCCGCCGGTGGCCGCGCCGTCGCCCAGCAGGGCGACCACCTGATAATCCTGGTGCAGCAGCGTTCTTGCCCGCGCCATTCCCAGGGCAATGGACACGGCGCTGGAGGCATGACCGGCCACAAAGGCATCGGTATCGCTCTCACAGGGCTTGGGAAAGCCGGAAAGGCCGCCGAACTGGCGCAGGGTATCAAATGCCTCCCGCCGCCCGGTCAGGAGCTTGTGCACATAGGACTGGTGGCCCACATCGAACACCAGGCGATCCGTGCTGGTATCATAAACGGTCTCCAGCGCCACCGTCAGCTCCACAACGCCCAGATTGCCTGCCAGGTGGCCGCCGGTATGGGATACGCTGGATATCAGGAATTCCCGGATCTCCTGGCACAGCTGGACGCGCTTCTCATCCGTCAGCCGCAAAAGATCCTCGTGGCAATTCATATTCGGCAAAATCTCCACAAGCGAACACTACCTATCTGTCTTTTTTTCTTTTTGGGAAAAAGCGCCAAAGCCCATGCCAGGCGGCAATCAGCCTTCCCACGAAATGAACGATCTGGGTACAGGAATTGATCGCATAGCTTTTTCCGATGGCCTTTCCGCCCACCGTAGCGGCAGCCACAAGGGCGGAAAGCAGCAGCGGCACCATGCCCAGCCAGGAGAATGAAAAGTGTGCCACTGCCTTGGCCGCAATGGCCGCCGAAGCGGAGCCGGAGATGACGCCGCAGATGTCGCCCACCACGTCGTTGCAGATGGAGCCGACCCGCTCCGCGTTGCGCAGCAGACGGATGGACTCCTGGGCCCCGGGCACCTTGCGGGCGGCCATGGAATGGAAGGGGCGCTCGTCCGCCGAGGTGACGGCCACGCCCACAATATCAAAAACAATGCCCACCAGGACGATCACCAGCAAAATGGCAAAGGCGGCGACCATCCCGCTGCGGTCCATCAGCTCCTCGGAAAGGAAGCTGATGGCCCCGGATACAAAAAGAGTAATAACAAAGATCGTTATTACCCATCTTACTGTTTTCTTGCTCATGTCACACGGAAATGGCGCAGCGCGCCAGCCTCCCTGTTATTGATGAAACGGCGGCAGGCGGGATAAATCTTACGGCTTAGGTCGGGTTGGATTTCCCCGGAGAGAACCTGCCGTTGCCGCGCAGGCCGTTTCCATTTGATCCCTCCGCTCAGGCGTTGCCTTTCGCTGAGTACCCGATTGCCACTCAGTCCGTACTGCAATCCCCCGCCTGCCCTGTTAGGACAGCCTAGGTGTTTTCCACGGCAATGTGTGCCATAGTCTTAGCCTCTTTTGCAAGCATGGTTTCCAGAAGCGATTTCAGCGACTGTTCTGGCCAGCAACGTTCTGCTGCATGATCCTCTTTCCCCACATGTTCACTCAAGGCAGGCTACGCTGCACGCAGCACACGACTCTGCGCACTGCCTTGCAGGTTCCCATCCTGGTTCGTACGCGAGCGGGCCTCAGGCTGAGGAGCTTTCCGTCGTCGCACAAGATCAGGTCTCCACGGAAACCGGGTCGTATGTCCCATGCCATTGGGACGCGCCCGGGATCCTTAACCCCCAGCATCCACCCTAAACTGGGCGTAAAAAGCAGACACCAGGGACTTCATCGATGTGCCCTTCAAAGGATTTTTAGGCCCTTCCTGGAAGATGGCCACACTGACTAGGATACTGCGCCGTCACAGGGTATGTTATCATATATTCACTGAATATACAAGTATTTTTTCGTTTCAAGGAATACTTTTGTGCAAGCAATCGATCCCTCCGGCGCAAAATGGGGGTGAATTCTACACGCAGAATTCACCCCTTGGCAATATCATATTCCATGGTATAGGCGCGGCTGCTGACGGTCCCATCCAGATAGGCGGCGCTGTCTGCCACGATCTGAAAGCCGCAGCGTTGGTGCGTTTTTAAGGACGCGGCATTTTGTTTGCCGACATGGGAATACAGGCGCGAAACGCCCCCATCTTTCAGCAGCTCCTGGACCGCCCGGATCAGGGCAGCGGCGTAGCCCTTTCCCCGCTCCTGCGGAGCCGTCTCCAGCGCCTCCAGCAGCAAGCCGTCCTTGTACGGCTCCAAACGCAGAGCGCTGACGTAGCACCCCTGCACCGTCCACACAGCGTACAGTGCGCCGGGCGTCAGGAAGAATACATCCCGCAGATAGGAATAAAAATCTCCCTCCGCCAGCCGGAGCTGCCGGGCCTGGGAGTCAAAGGGAGCAAGGATCCTCCCGTTTTCCTCATTTCCTTCCCGGTATACCGCCATCAGCTGCTCAAAGGAAAGCTCCCGCAGATGCCTTGCAGTGTAGAGCATAAATGCCTCCGAATTTGTAACTTTTTCATCCTATTTCCGATGGGACAGCCTGTGGAAAAAGTGTTATGTATACGAGGTTATCCACATTCCCAACAGGCTTATAAACAGAATTCACCGGGAATTGGGGGGAAATTTTGAATTAATTCTTAAGAAAGTTTCAAAAGAGTTACATTTCAATTACACATCTTTTGGAAGATTTTTACAGTGCTTCCCCCAATATTGACTTGGTGGCATAGGCATTCAGGCTCATGTCCGCCACGTTTCCGGCCAGGTATTCATAGTAGGCCTGTGCGCCGATCATGGCCCCGTTGTCTCCGCAGAGGCTCAGCGGGGGCATGAACACCTGCGCGCCCAGGGCTTCGGCCGCTGCCAGAATATCCCGGCGGATGCGGGAATTGGCCGCCACGCCCCCCGCTACCGCGATCTTGCGATAGCCGGTCTGCTCCATGGCCAGCACCATCCGGGGCACTAGGGTATCGGAGACCGCCGCGGAAAAGCTGGCACACAGGCTGGGGATATCCAGCGGCTCCCCCACCTGTTCGGCATGGTGGATCAGATTCAGGGCAGCGGTTTTCAGGCCGGAGAAGCTCATGTTATAGGGATTCTCCCCCGGCTTGCTGCGGGGAAGGGCGTACCTTGTCTCGTCGCCCTGCTGGGCGGCCCGGTCCAGCGCCGCGCCGCCGGGATAGGGCATCCCCAGCACCCGGGCGACCTTGTCGAAGCACTCCCCCGCAGCGTCGTCCAGGGAGGTGCCCAAGATGCTCATCTCGGTGTAGTCCTTCACTTCCACGATCATGGTGTGCCCGCCGGACACCACCAGGCACAGGAAAGGCGGCTCCAGCGCGGGATAGGCCAGGTAATTGGCCGCGATGTGACCCCGGATGTGGTGCACAGGGATCAGGGGCTTATTCATGGCAAATGCCGCCGCCTTGGCGAAATTCACCCCCACCAGCACCGCGCCGATCAGCCCCGGCGCATAGGTCACCGCTACGGCGTCGATCTGCTGCCGGGTCAGGCCGGAGCGCTCCAGCGCCTGATCGGCCAGGCCGTAAATCGCCTCGATGTGCTTGCGGGAGGCGATCTCCGGCACCACGCCGCCATAGAGCCGGTGCAAGTCCACCTGGGAGGCGATACAGTCCGTGAGGATCTGCCGGCCGTCACGAACGACGGCCACCGCCGTCTCGTCGCAGGAGGATTCCACAGCCAGAATATTCATAGCTCCCATTCCTTTCTCAAAATCAATCCGTCCTCCCGGGGGTGGCGATAATAACCGGGCCTCCTGCCCACCTGCACAAAGCCCAGCTTCTGATACAGCGCAAGGGCAGCGGCGTTGGAGGGACGGACCTCCAGCGAAAGACTGCGGCTGCCCCGCGCCTTCAGCTGCGCCGTCAGCGCCTGGATCAGCTTCTGGGCGATCCCCCGCCGCCGGGCCTGGGGGGACACCGCGATATTCATCATATCCGATTGGTCCAGGACGGTCTGCGAGCCGACGTAGCCCAAGACGTCACCGTCCTGCTGGCAGACCAGCCAGCACGACA
Organism: uncultured Eubacteriales bacterium; assembly: GCA_900553805.1. GTDB lineage: Bacteria > Bacillota > Clostridia > Oscillospirales > Oscillospiraceae > Faecousia. The sequence goes on along the minus strand of USEU01000032.1, from coordinate 6,436 downwards.
GGGGGTTATCCAGCTCGGCGGCAACGCTTCCCTCACTCCAGGGATCCGAAAAGCAGGCTGCTTCCAGGGCGGCGATCTGCGCCACGTGCTGCCGCTGCATGCATACAATTTCCATCACTTTGCATCATACCAGCTTTTCCCGAATTTTGCTTCCGCCGTCAGCGGAACGCGCAGGGTGGCCACCTGCTCCATCTGCCGGCTCACCAGCGCGGCCACGTCGGAAGCGATCTGAGCCGGGCACTCCACAATCAGCTCGTCGTGCACCTGGAGCAGCAGCTTCGCCTCCGGGTATTTTTCATTCAGCGCCTGCTCCACCCGGACCATAGCCAGCTTGATCAGGTCCGCCGCGGTGCCCTGAATGGGGGTATTCAGCGCAATGCGCTCCGCGCCCTGGCGAATGTTGAAGTTGCTGCTTTTCAGCTCCGGGATATACCGGCGGCGGCCGTAGAGCGTGGTGGTATAGCCCGTCTCCCGTGCCTCGGCCACCACGCGCTTCATATAGTCCCGGACGCCGTGATAGGTAGCCAGGTAATTGTCGATATACTCCCGCGCCTCGTAGCGGCTGACGCCGATGTCCTCGGCCAGGGAGAATTCTGAGATGCCGTACACAATTCCAAAGTTCACCGCCTTGGCGTGACGTCGTTGCAGAGGCGTCACCTGATCCTTATCCACTCGGAACACCTGAGCGGCGGTGGCGGTGTGGATATCCTCGCCGGAGCAGAAAGCCTGCTGCATGGTCTTGTCGTCGGCAATATGGGCCAGCACCCGCAGCTCGATCTGGCTGTAATCAGCATCCACCAGCACACAGCCGGGCTTGGGGACGAACATCTTGCGGATCTCAGCCCCAAGATCGGTGCGCACGGGAATGTTCTGCAAATTCGGCTCGGTGGAAGACAGCCGCCCGGTGGCGGTGACCAGGTTCTGGAGCGTGGTGTGGATCCTGCCGTCCTCCCGGATCTCCTTCATCAGTCCGTCGGCATAGGTGGATTTCAGCTTGGTCAGCATGCGGTAATCCACAATGGCGGGGATGATGGGGTGCTTGTTCTTCAGCTTCTCCAGCACGTCGGCATTGGTGGCATAGCCGGTTTTGGTTTTCTTCACCGGGGGCAGCCCCAGCTGGTCGAACAGTACCTCGCCCAGCTGCTTGGGGGAATTGATATTGAAGGATGCGCCGGAATAGGAATAAATCAGCGCCTCGCAGTCGGCGATATGGCCGGACAGCATTTTCCCGAAGGCGGCAAGCTGCTCCCGGTCGATGGCAATGCCCCGGCGCTCCATTTTATAGAGCACCCGGCACAGGGGCAGCTCGATCTCCTTGTAAAGCTGCTCCATGCCGCACCTGTCCAGCTCCTGGGCAAGGGGCTGGTGCAGCAGCCACACGGCCTCGGCACAGGCCGCCGCATCCCCATCCTCCACCGTCATTCCCAGGAAGGTGGTGGCCAGCTTGGACACGGGATAATCGGACTGGGAGGGATTCAGGTCATAGGCGGCAAGAGCCGTATCGAATGCCACTTCCCTGCCGTCCAGCCCCAGCTCCGCCAGGCGGTGCAGGGCGCTTTTGGAATCGTGGAGGATCAGCTTTGTCTCCGGGGCCAGGCACAGCGGGTTCATCTGGGCCTCCATGGGCGTCAGCGCGCATACGCCGCCCTCCCAGGCAATGCCCAGGCTGCCGTCCGGGGCAAAATACAGTGCGCAGGCATCCAAGTCATCCGGCACCGACTCCGCCTTGGGCAGATGCTCCGCTTTGGAGACCTTGGGGGTCTCCACCGCGGCGCTGCGCAGGCCGTACTTATCGATCAGCTTGACAAATTCCAGCCGCTGGAACAGCTGATACAGCTCCTGCTTGTGGTAGGGCTGGAGCAGCGCGTCCTCCGGCGCAAAGTCGATGGGGGCTTCCGGGATGATGGTGGCGAGCTCATAGGAAAGGTATGCGTTGTCCTTGCCCGCCTCCAGCTTCTCCCGAAGCTTGGGGCGGACGGAGGGATCGTCCAGATTGGCATACACACCATCCAGGCTGCCGAATTTCAGCAGCAGCTCCTTGGCTGTTTTCGGGCCGACTCCTGCCACGCCGGGGATATTGTCCGAAGCGTCGCCCATCAGGGCCTTCAGGTCGATCAGCTTCTTCGGCTCGAAGCCGTACTCCGCCTCAAATTGCGCTCTGTCATACAGGGTGGCGTTGGTCTGGCCGGGCTTGGAGATCACCAGCTTTACATTTACGTTATCGTCAATGAGCTGCAAACTGTCCCGGTCGCCGGTGACGATGACGCACTGCCAGGCATTGTTGGAGCAGATGCGTCCCACGGTGCCGATCACGTCGTCCGCCTCCCAGCCCTGGCACTCGTAGATGGGAATGCTCATGGCCCGGAGCACCTGCTTCATGACGGGCATCTGCTGGGCCAGCTCCTCGGGCATCCCATGGCGGGTGGCCTTGTAGCCATCGTAGCGCAGGTGGCGGAAGGTGGGACCGTGAAGGTCAAAGGCAACGGCGACGGCATCCGGCTGCTCCTCCTTCTGCATCCGCTCCAGGATGTTCAGGAACCCGAAGATGGCATGGGTATACAGCCCATCCCGGGTGGTCAGGGGCTTGACGCCGAAATAGGCGCGGTTGATGACGCTGTTGCCATCCAGAATCAGAAGCTTCATACTTTTCTCCACTTGGCCCCCTGGGGCGTATCAATGATCTCGATGCCCCGGGCCTTCAGCTCGTCGCGGATGCGGTCCGCCTCGGCATAGTTCTTTGCCTTCTTGGCAGCGGTGCGGGCGGCCACCAGTGCGTCGATCTCCGGGTCGGCATTGGCCGCCTCCTCCTGGGCCTGCTTCTTTTGCAGCTTCTCGGCGGCAGCCAGCAGGTTCAGGCTCAGCACTCGGTCGAAATCTCTCAGCGCGGCCAGCTTGGTGGCGTCGCTGCATTTTGCCTTCAGCACGTCATACACGGCGGTAAGAGCCAGGGAGGTATTCAGGTCGGCGTCCAGCGCGCCGACAAAGCGGGCTTTCATGGCGTCAAAGGCCGCCGGATCCACCTCGCCCTCATTTTTCAGAGCAGCGATCTTGGCGATCAGCTTGTCATAAGCGGCGGCGGCATTGTCCAGATTCTCCCAGTTGAACACCAGGTTGCGGCGGTAGTGGCTTTGCAGGCAGAACAGGCGGTAGGCCATGGGATCGTACCCCTTCTGCTCCAGCAGGGAAACGGTCAGGAATTCCCCCTTGGATTTGCTCATTTTGGACACGCCGTCGCCGTAGTCCACGTTCAGGTGACGGACATGGAACCAGTAATTGCACCACTTGTGGCCCAGATAGCTCTCGGACTGGGCGATCTCGTTGGTGTGGTGGGGGAAGGCATTGTCAATGCCGCCGCAGTGGATATCCAGGTCCTCGCCCAGATGCTTGATGGAGATGCAGGAGCACTCAATATGCCAGCCGGGGTAGCCCACGCCCCAGGGAGAATCCCACTTCAGGGCCTGATCCTCAAACTTGGACTTGGTGAACCAGAGGACAAAATCATTCTTGTTGCGCTTGTTGGTATCCTCCTCCACGCCCTCGCGGACACCCACAGCCAGATCCTCTTCGTCGTGGTCGTTAAACACATAGTATTTTTCCAGCTTGGAGGTATCAAAATACACGTTGCCCCCGGCGATATAGGCATAGCCCTTTTCCAGCAGGGCCGTGATCATGCGGATATACTCCGGGATGCAGTGGGTGGCAGGCTCCACCACGTCGGGGCGTTTGATGTTCAGCTTGTCGCAGTCGACAAAGAAGGCGTCGGTATAAAACTGAGCGATCTCCATGACGGTCTTGTGCTCCCGGCGTGCGCCCTTGAGCATCTTATCCTCGCCGGTGTCGGCATCGGAGGCCAGATGGCCCACGTCGGTGATGTTCATCACCCGCTTGAGGGGGTAGCCCTCGTAGCGCAGAGCCTTTTCCAGCACGTCCTCCATGATATAGCTGCGCAGATTGCCGATGTGGGCATAGTGATATACCGTGGGGCCGCAGGTGTACATCTTGACCAGCTTGGGGTCATTGGGCACAAACAGCTCCTTCTTATGGGTGGCAGAATTGTAAAGGTACATATTGATCCTCCTCGAATGTTCATACAGCGTATGCAAAAAATAAACGCCCCTTATACAGCCCTTCGGCAGTACAAGAGGCGGCGATTGACCGCGGTTCCACTCTCATTTGTCACTCATGTGCCCCATGCCGCGAAAGCGGACACCGGCACGCGAAACACCCGCTCCCGGGCGCACGTTCACGTTCCCCGGCACCGCCCGGGCTTTCAGCCGTGGCCCAGGCTCTCTGCGGGCAGGAAACGCTACTCCTCCCATTCACAGCGGTATTAAACTTTTTTTATTTTATCACAGGGCTGCAAAGAATGTCAAGCATTTCCTTGCGAAATATGTGGTTAGCGGAAGTATTTTTACCATTTTTCCCAGGAGAAATTCCAGGAATTACGCTCATACTAGGGATATCGGAAAGCTCTGAATAAATCATTAAATAATTCTTATCCTATTGACAATCCGCCCCTGAATCCGATATAATACCCTTGAGAAAAAATTAGAAAGGGAGGTAACCTTATGAATTACCCCTTCAACAAGAAAAAGTCTCCCGGCCGTTTTCTGAGTCTGGCGCTGGTTCTGGCGCTGGTCGTTGCCATGCTCAGCGGCTGCTCACTGTTGCCCTCCTCCCAGAATTCCGAGACGCAGCCCTCCGAGGAGGCGACCAATGATACGCCCAATATCGTGGTGACCGATCCTCCCACGGAGGCGCCTACCGAAGCGCCCACCCAGGCCCCCACCACCGCTCCCAAGCAGAACATCGCCATCGTGAAGGAGCAGCTGAATATGCGCAACTCTCCCAGCACCGGCAGCCGGGTCGTGACCGAGCTGGACGCCGGCGATGAGGTGGAGGTCCTGCGCGTCGAGCCCATCGGCACCGTTACCTGGGCCTACGTCAGCTCCGAATCTCTGAATGTACTGGGCTGGATCGTCACGGACATGCTGGATATGAGCAACGTAAACGTGAGCACCGGCGGCACCTCTACCCCCGGCAGCTCGGATACCTCCACCGGCACCACTCAGTCCACCGTCAGCACCGAGTCAACCACGCCTGCCCCCACCGTGAATAACATCACCGGCACCGGCACCACCACGGCCCCCGCCAACGGCAAGTACGGCGTGGTGACCGCCAGCGAGTTGAACATCCGCAGCTCCGCCAGCCAGACCGCCGACCGGGTGGGTAGCTACAAGTACGGCGACCGCATCACCGTTCTGGAATCCAGCAACGGCTGGGGCCGCACCGACAAGGGCTGGATCAGCCTGTCTTACGTGTATATGGACGGCGACGTCGGCCCCAACGCAGTCTACGGCACCGTCACTGCCAGCGAACTGAACGTCCGCTCCGGCCCGGGCACCACCTATGACCGCGTCAAGGCGCTGAGCCAGAACGACCGCGTCCAGGTCCTGCAGCAGATCACCGTGGGCGGCACCACCTGGGGCTATGTCAGCGGCGGCTGGGTGTCCATGGACTATGTCAGCCTGGACGGCGGCAACAACACTGGTAATACTAATACCGGCAACACGGGCAATACAGGTACCAGCACGGGCACCGGGACCGGCACTGTGACCGGCACCGCTGTTAACGTCCGCGCAGGCGCGGGGCAGTCCTATCAGACCGTCGGCTCCAAGACCATGGGCGATGTGGTCACCATCTACGAGACTGTCACCGCCGAGGGCTACACCTGGGGCCGGATCGATACCGGCTGGATCTGCATGAACTACGTCCGCATGAACTGATCGGTCCTTCAGCCGCCTCCCGACCTGGGAGGCGGCTTTCATATTCCCACTTCCGCCGCATATGCTCCTACCGGGTGATCGGATGTGAATCAACGAAACTGGAAAACCTATTTCTTTTGGATCATTCTGAGCGAGGCGGCGGGAATGATCGCCGGAGCGCTCAGCAGGGATGGGATGCTCGCCTTTCTCCAAAGCGGAGCGCAGTCTCCCCTCTCGCCGCCGCCTGTGGTTTTCCCGCTGGTATGGACGGCGTTGTACGTCCTGATGGGCATTGGAATGGCGCAGGTGCAGCTGTATGGGGATGGCAACACCGGCAGGGCACGGAACCTGTTTCTGATCCAGCTGGGTGTCAACTTTCTATGGCCGCTGATCTTCTTCAATGCGCAGGCCTATGGCCTTGCGCTGCTGTGGCTGCTTCTGCTGCTGATACTGGTTCTGGCGACGACGCTGGAATTCCGGCAGCAATATCCCCAGGCGGGGCTGCTGCAAATCCCCTATCTGCTCTGGCTCTGCTTTGCGGCCGTGCTGAACTTTTCCGTATTCCTCCGCAGCAATTAAGCAACGGCCGCACACGCACGAGTAATGCCGCCCCCGGCTGATACTGAACTCCAATTAAAATCTTTAAAAAAGATTTTAATTGCCTGAAGGGC
>USEU01000031.1 GCA_900553805.1 uncultured Eubacteriales bacterium | reverse complement strand
CGGCGTAACCACACGCACCTCAAACGTGCTTGTCTACCATTCCAACACTCTCGCAGTTGCCAGAGTATTATAACCGCTGGCCGGTTTTTTGTCAATAGGTTTTCTGGAAAAGAGCGGCATTTGCCGTTACAGCAGGCTTCTGCGTTTCAAAATGCGCAGAAGCTCCCAGAGGCCGACAGCGGCGGCCAGGGGCCAGCGGATGAACCAGGCGTTGGGAGTGAGATAGAACAGCGCCACGGAAGCCGCCAGGGCGGCAATGCCCGCCAGGCCCGCCTCCAGGCGGAAGGGATAGTCTCCTCCCCTGCCCAAGATGCGGCGGGAATACAGCTCATGGAGGGCCAGCTGGATACAGCGGGCGATCAGCGTCGCCGCCGCCGCGCCGATCATGCCCCAGGCGCGGATCATCAGGTAATTCAGGCCCACATTGGTCAGCGCCGCGCTGACCGTGCCGACGGTCACTGCCCCAGTCTTCTTATGATGGATCTCGTAATTCACCGGGAACGTGCACAGGGTATTTCCATAGTAGCTGGCCACGAAAAACGGGATCACCTCAGCTCCGGCCCAGAAGCTCTCGTCCGCATAGACATGGTATACCTCCCGCACCAGCAGGACAAAGCCCACGGACAGCACCGTATACAGCTCGAGATAGTTCTTTCCCCGCTGCACCACATTGTCCCGCTGGCCCTGCTTCATGTCGTCGTAGAAGAAGGGGACCCAGGTGTTGTTCAGGGCGCTGTACAGCACGAACATGACCCCGGCCAGGGACAGCGCGTTGCTGTAAATACCGGCGGAGGAGGCGTCCGCCAGCTGGCGGAGCATCATGATGTCGCTGTTGCTCAGCAGCGAATAGGCAAGCCCCTGGCAAGCCAGCGGCCAGCCCAGGGTGAAGCAGAATTTCCAGTAATTCGCGTTGTAAAGGGTCCTGCCCCGAAGCAGAATCCAGACGCAGCCCGCAAGGCCGACCACGCCGTTGGTCACGACGGTGCCCAGCACCCGCCCGAAATAGCGCTGCTCCCGGGGCATGTTCAGCACCAGCAGCAGCGACACGCCCAGGTTGGCGACAGCCATGAACACGCTGAGCAGCATGTTCCTGTCCGCCTTGAATTCGTAGGTGAATTTGCTGCCCAGGAAATTCACGCAGAAGGTGCCGAAGGCCTGCACCAGCATCAGAGCGATCAGCAGCCGGTCCATCTTCAGCGCGGCGGACAGAGGGCCGGAGAAGAGCATCATCAGCACCCCGGCCACGGCAAAGCAGGCCATGGACAGGGCCATCACCGAGGACTGGTAGGCAGGCTGCTCCTGCTCAGAATACTCCTGGCGGGCGTTGACGATGGTCATATTGGATTGCAGGGAAAACACCGTGGTCATCATATTCGCCCACACGGTAAATGAGGCAAGATTGCCGTACCCATCCGTGCCCAGCAGGCGGCTGAACAAGGGGGCTGAAATCAGGGAAATACCCTGAAGCAGCAGGACGCTGAGGGTGTTGAAGAAGGCGATGCGGTTAATACTCTTTTTCATAGTCAGGCTTTCGGCTTTTTGAAAATGTGGTACACGTCCATCATGGGATTGAACAGCCCCCGGGCCGTCATGGCGATCTCGAACTGATCCCGTTTGGTGAAATGGCCGCTGCGGCGGACGAAGCCAAAATGCTGCCGCAGCTGCTTACAGGAATCCCGGTACTCCGTCCGGAAGCGCCGCTTCGCCTCTTTCCCGGCCAGGTCCAGCATCTGCACGTTATAGCGCAGGGCGCAGACCAGCAGATAGTGGGCATCCGGCTCCAGCTCCGGGACGTTGGTCTTGATGTCCTCATAAATCCTCACGGCGTTCTGGAAATAATGGAAGTTCTTCTCCGACACGGGGGACATGGTGATGCTGCTGGCGCGGTGGCGGTAGTGGTACACCGGCTTTGGCAGCAGCGCAGCGTGCCCGGATCGCAGCATCAGCCGGTAGGTGACCATAATATCCTCGCAGACCCGGCCCACCGGGTAGCGGATCCCATCAAAGAGCTGCCGCGCATACAGCTTGTCGCACGCGGAGGAATCCAGCCGATCCCAGTGAAAAACGCGGCGGACCGCCTCCGTGCCGGAGACGATCTCCTCCTTCTGCGGGCACAGGCCCTGGGTGCTTTCCCCGGTTTCCTCGTATTCATCGTATCGCCCGGCACACACGAGCTGGGTATGGTGACGCTCCGCCGCGCTGAGCATGACCTCGTAGGTATCCGGCTCCAGCCAGTCGTCGCTGTCAACGAAGGCGAGATAATCCCCCGCTGCCGCCTCGATGCCCGCGTTGCGGGCGTCGCTGAGGCCGCCGTTTTTCTTGTGGATGACCCGCACCCGGCTGTCCTGCCGGGCGTAGGCGTCGCAAAGCGCGCCGCTGCCATCCGGGGAGCCGTCGTCCACCAGAAGGATCTCCAGATCCTTATAGGTCTGATTCAAAATGGAGTCCACGCATTTTGGCAGGAACGCTTCGACCTTATAAACGGGAACGATCACGCTGATCAACGCCTGCTCCATTTACTTCTCTCCTTTTGCCACAGATCCGTATGCCTTCAGCAGATCCTTCAGATTCCTTTCGGGGTCATGGGTCTGAAGTGCGTGCGCCCGGGCCCGCGCGCCCATTTCCTGTGCCTGCTCCTGCCGGTCGAACACCTCCATGATGTATTCGGCCAGCATATAGGGAGCGGTGGACTGGTACGCAAAGCCCTCGCCGGTGTGCATCAGGTCACGGACGCCGCCCACATCCGCCGCCACGCAGGGGACCCCCAGCAGCATAGCCTCTCCCAGGGAATTGGGGGAATTTTCAATGGTGGAGGGCAAGACAAACACGTTCGCGTCCAAATAAGCCGCTTTCATCTGCCCGGCATCCAGCCGGCCCAGGAAGCGGATCTTATCTTGTAAGCCGCGCTCACAGGCAAGCCGCTCCAGATAGCGACGGTAATAGGTCTGGCGGAGCCGCTGGGACATGCTGCCGCTGAAGAAGCTGGAGCCGGTGACGGTAATGGCTGCGTCCGGGAAACGCCGCAGTACCAACGGCATAGCCTCCAGCAGGTAATGGAAGCCCTTGATGGGATAAATGCAGCTGGAGGCAAAGATCTGGTGCTTCGTGCATCGGTCATACCGCCAGGTATCCCGGTAAAACGGCTCCCGCAGGGTCTCGTTGCAGAAATGGTAAACCCGATCCGGCCGGAGCTGCCCGGTGATGGCCCGGTCCCAGTCCGTCCGCCCCAGGATATGGCGCACCTGCTTCAGGGCGGCGCTTTCCAGCTCCCCCCGCTGAGCAAAGCGGCGCTTTTGGTCCCTGATGTCATCCCACTTCAACAGGTCCCGCAGGGAATAGCGGCGGCAGACCCATTCCGGCAAGCCCTCGGCGTAGTGCCGGGCATAAATGCCGCACAGGCCCTGGATGCTGACGACCACCCGGTCGAGAAGCCCCGTTTGCTTTGCCGCGTTGACCATGGCCAGGGTATGACCGAATTCGGTGCCCCAGATATGGATCACATCCGGGCGGAAGGCCTCCAGCTCCCGGGCAAACTGGGCCTCCAGCTGGGGAAGGTACACCTGGGGCGCGCCCTCTGAAAAGAGGACATAGTCCGTCCGCTCGTCCAGGCGGCCGGGGTCACCCGTCCCGGGGCAGAAAAGGCGGAGGGTGATATCCTCTGCGCGGATATCCTCCAGCACGTGGTCGATCCACAAGCCTCCGCCACTGCCAAGCCCCAGGTGTTGGGCAAGCGCGCCGGGGATCATATTGCACAGCCAAACCAGCTTCATTTTTTTCTGTTCCTTTCCAGCATTTCCAGCACCTTGGCCGCCTGCATCACATTGCTGCGCTGCTCCAGCACAAACCGCCGCGCCGCGCATCCCTGCTGAAACAGCGCCTCGTCTGACAGGCGCAGGGTCTCCCGCAGCGCCTGGGCGATGCCCTGGGGGGTCTCGTCCCGGATAAAAAAGAGATAGGGCAGGTATTCCTCCGGCAGGCAGGGCAGCTTCGTCATCAGCACCGGAGTGCCGGTGGACATATATTCCATGGTTTTGGAGGGGAAGGAGTAGCGCACATATTTCTCATTCGACGGCCGGGGATTCACCAGCAGCGTCGCCTCCATCTCCTTCTCCACCACCTGGCTGGGCAGCAGCAGGCCGCCATAAAAGACATTTGGCGTCTCGGCGGAAATTTTTTCCAGTTCCTCCTGGAAATCGCCGGAGCCGTAGATATGCAGCTCGGTATCGGGCAGATCCGCCAGGAGGAAGCCCTCCACCAGGCGCTGGATGCCGTAGATCAGGTCAATTCTGCCCGCATACAGGCATACCCGTTTTTTTGCTTTTCTGTCCAGAGAAGGCAGGCAGCGCTCCATGGCGGCATCAGCGTGCCCCTCCAGCACCACGTGGGGTCTGCCCTTTTGATTCAGCAGCTCGTTCATCGCCTCAGTGAGGAACACATAATCCGTGCAGTGGCGCATGAGGAATTTCGCCAGGCCCAGCGGCTGCCCGTTGGAAAAGAACTGCGGGATATCCGTGACGATGCCCACGCAGTGCTTTCCCCGCAGCCGGGCCGCCAGCAGGCCGGCCAGGCCGGACATCTGATTCAGGCAGTCGATGATCACGGCGGAGTCGCCGCCCAGCAGCCGCAGGCAATGGAAGAAGGTGGAGAAAAACACATGGACCCGGCGAAACGGCCCTCGGAAGCCCCAGATGTAGCGATAGGTGGCGTTACCCACTGTCTCCTGGGGCAGCTTCACCACGCGCGAAGAGAGCACGGAGCTTTCCGCGTCCGGGCAGCCGATCACATCCACATGGGTGTGGGCCGCCAGGCCCTCGATGAAGAGGCGGTGGTACTTCTGCGCCTGGAAGGCAGGCATGGCTTTCGCACCGCCGTACAGCCTTTCATAGGCAGCCTGAGAAACGCAGAACGCCGCATAGACGATCTTCATAGTTTCGCCTCCACTGATGTTGATTCGTTTATTTTACCATACCCGGCGGCATACGGCAAGAAAAATTTCCCCGCTTCGCACACGGAAGCGGGGAAATGGGAATCACTGAACGCAGCGGTGGACGATCTCGTTCATCTCGTCCATATGGGCCATCATGCTCTTGCACAGGGTGATCTGGTTGCGGGCGCGCACCAGATTGTGCTCCGGGTAGCGGGGCTTGAAATAAAGGTCTCCCCGCAGATAGTCCTCCAGCCAACGCACCGCCAGCTCCGCCGTCAGGCAGAAACTGCTCAGGGCCAGCGTTTCCAGCTCGTTCATCGTCATGCAGCTTGCGGTTTTCTCCAGGAAGCCCTGGGCGAAAGCCGTAAATGCGGCCAGGTCAACGCTGACCTTGTCGTACTCCGGGGAGTCCTCCATCTGGGTGTTGGCGGCAAAGCGGATGGCGTCGCCAAAATCGTGGCCCATCAGGCCGGGCATCACCGTGTCCAGGTCGATGACCACCAGCGCGTCGTTGGTTTTCTCATCAAAGAGGACGTTGTTGATCTTCGTATCGTTGTGGGTCACCCGCAGGGGCAGTTCCCCCCGGTTCGCCATATCCGTCAGGGTGCAGGCGGTGTCCCGAACGGCCATCACGTAGTCGATCTCCGGCTGCACAGAGCCTGCGCGGCCCATGCTGTCGGCTTCAATGGCCTTTACCAGGTCGTCATAGCGGCTGCGGGTATTGTGGAAATTGGGGATGGTATCGATCAGCAGATGGATGTCAAAATCCGCCAGCTGAGTCTGGAACTCGCCGAAGGCCCTGCCCGCGTTGCGCAGGATCGAGGGATCAGTGGTGGCGCTGTATGTGGCGGAGTTGATATAATTCATCACCCGCCAGAAGTTCTCGCCGTCCAGCAGATAGGTCTTGCGGTCCGCCGTGTGGTGGAAATGGAGATTGCACTGATCCGGGCACTTCTTGCGAATATGCTCCGTCACCAGGTCAATGTTGTTCATCAGGCCGATGGGATTGCGGAATGCGTAAGTATTGACATTCTGGATCAGAAAGGATTTTTCTTTTCCGTCGTCCAGCCGGACGGTGACCTTGTAGGTGCGGTTGACGTTTCCCACCTGAATGGATTCGTAGCGCAGATAGGTTCCGGGCAGGCGGAACGCGGCGCATACTTCCTTCATTTTCTCATCCATATTCTTTTCCCCCTGTCATATTTGGTCGGGAAACAGCGCGGCAATGGCGTTGCGGGCGGCATCCTGCTCTGCCCGCTTCTTGCTGCTGCCCCGGCCGCTGCCGACCACGGTGCCGTTCAGTGCCACCTGCACATCAAACTGCTTGTCGTGATCAGGGCCGGACTCTCCGGCCAGGAGATAAGTGAGCACCTGATTGCGCTTCTGCTGCACCAGCTCCTGGAGCTGGGTCTTGTAATCCGCATTGTGGAGCTTGGTCACCGGGACCTGCACCAGGATGAAGCGCCGGATAAAACGCTCTGCCGCCTCCATACCGCCGTCCAGGAAGGACGCGGCGATCACCGACTCCACAGCGTCAGCCAGGATGGAATCCCGGGTCCGGCCTCCCCCCTGCTCTTCGCCATGGCCCAGCAGGAGATGGTCGCCCAGGTGGATGGTGTTGGCCACCGCGGCCAACGTCGTCTCGCAGACCATATCTGCCCGCATGCGGGTCAGCTCGCCCTCCGGGCGGTCCGGGAAATTGCGGTAGAGGTACTCCGCCACCAGCATTCCCAGGATGCTGTCCCCCAGGAACTCCAGCCGTTCGTTGCTGAGCAGGCTGTTGTGCCAGCGCTCGTTGGCATAGGAGGAATGGGTCAGGGCGTTTTGCAGCAGGGAAATGTTATGAAACTGATAGCCGATGGCGGCCTCCAAATCCTTAATCATGCTGCTGCTCCTTTGTCTCTGCCAGAAGCCGGAGCGCCTGCTCCAGCTCCGGCGTCATATCGTTTTGGGCCGCCTGGGCCGCCTGGTTCACCGCGTTGCAGAAGGCGACGGCATCCGACGCGCCGTGGGCCTTTATGACCGGCTTCCTGATGCCAAGGAACTGGGTGCCGCCGATCTGGCGGTAATCCATCAGCTTCATCATGTCCTTGACGCCGGAGGAACACAGCAGGTAGCCCAGCTTGCTGAATAGATTCTTTTTGAACATCCGCTTCATCAGGCTGCCCATGAACATAGCGGTGCCCTCAATGGATTTCAGCAGCACATTGCCGGAAAAACCATCGCACACCACTACGTCCACCTCGCCCAGGGGCACATCCCGGCCCTCCACATTGCCGACGAAATGGAGCAGTCCCTTCTCGTCCGCATCCTTCAGCAAGGCGTAGGCCTCCTTTTGCAGCGGCGTGCCCTTGGTGTCCTCCGTGCCGATGTTCAGCAGGCCCACCCGGGGCGACGGGATGCCCAGCTGCTTTTTGGCATAGGCGGAGCCGACTAAGCCGAACTGAAGCAGGAATTCCGGGGTGCATTCGGCATTTGCGCCGCAGTCACAGATGACGGTCTTGCCGCCCTTCTTATTGGGCATGGCAGGAGCCATGGCGGCCCGGCGGATGCCCTTGACCCGCTTGACCAGCAGGGTCGCGCCGGTGAGCAGCGCCCCGGTGGAACCGGCGGAAACAAAGGCGTCGCCCTTTCCGTCAGCCAGGAGCTTTAAGCCCACCACCATGGAGGAATTCTTCCGCTTGTGAATGATGCTGGCCGGATCGTCGTGCATATCCACCACGTCGTCGGCCCCCATGATCTCCACGCCCTCCGGCAGATCGGCAATGCCATGGCGTCCCATGACCTCTAAAATGGCCTCCGCCCGGCCAACCAGGATGATCTCAACGGCATACTGCTTTGCCGCTTCAATTGCGCCCAGGACGGCTGCCTCCGGGGCATTGTCCCCGCCCATGGCATCGAGAATGATTTTCATCGCTTCACCCCTTCTGTCTATTTATATTCCGCTGGCAACAAGGGCATCGATTGTCTGAAGCGCCCGGTTGGAAATTGCCAGATTCTTCTCTGCTTTCTTACGGATCCGCTGCTCCAGCGGGGAAATGATGCTGAAATTGATATTCATGGGTTGGAAATTTTCGATCCCGGCGTCACTGATGTAGCTGCCCAACGCGCCGATGGCGGTGGTTTTGGGGAAATCCGGCAGCGCCCGGCCCTGGAGACGGGCGGCCATGGCCACGGCAGCCAGGTAGCCGGAGGCGGTGGACTCCACGTACCCCTCCACGCCGGTCATCTGCCCGGCAAAGGCGACCAGGGGATCGCGCCGGTCGGCATAGTACCGATCCAGCAGCTTGGGACTTTGCAGGAATGTATTCTGGTGCATCACGCCGTAGCGGACGAACTCCGCGTCGTGCAGCGCCGGGATCATGGAGAATACCCGCTTCTGCTCGCCGAATTTCAGATGGGTCTGGAAGCCCACCAGATTGAACACGCTTTTAGCCGCGTTGTCCTGCCGCAGCTGGAGCACGGCGTACGGCTCCCGGCCGGTTTTGGGATCGGTCAGCCCCACAGGCTTCATGGGGCCGAAGCGCAGGGTATCCTGCCCACGGCGGGCCATGACCTCTACGGGCATGCAGCCCTCAAAGACATTGCGGTCCTCAAAGCCGTGGACCTCCGCCTCCTCCGCACGGGTCAGCTCCCGGACAAATGTCTCGTACTGCTCCCGGTCCAGGGCGCAGTTGATGTAATCCGGGGTGCCCCGGTCATAGCGGGACTGCCACCAGGCCAGGTCCATATCCACCGACTCCGCCGTGACCAGCGGGGCGGCGGCATCAAAGAAATGCAGATAATCCGCGCCGAAATATTCGCCGATGGCACCGGACAGCGCGTCGGAGGTCAGCGGCCCCGTGGCGATGATGACGGGCGCTTCCGGCATCCGGGTCACCTCGCCGGGGATCACATGGATGCGGGGATTTTCTCTGATCCTCCGGGTGACCATGGCAGAAAAGCCTGCCCGGTCCACCGCCAGGCAACCGCCGGCCTCCACCCGGGTGGCCTCGGCGCACTCCAGGATGAGGCTGCCGCAGCGGCGCAGCTCTTCCTTCAGCAGTCCCACCGCGTTTTCCAGCCGGTCGCCCCGGAGGGAGTTGGAGCATACAAGCTCCGCAAAGTCCGGGCTGTGGTGCGCGGGGGTCATTTTTTCGGGCTTCATCTCGTACAGGTCCACGTCAATGCCGCGGCTTGCCAGCTGCCAGGCGGCCTCCGAGCCGGCGAGGCCCGCTCCTATCACCTTTACGTTCATGACTGCGCCCTCTTTTTCGTCTTGGCCGCCGTTTTTGCGGCTGGTTTCTTTGCAGCGGTTTTTTTCACCGCGGTTTTCTTTGCCGCCGTCTTCTTGGCCGCGGGCTTTTTCGCAGCGGCCTTCTTCGGCTCCTGGGGCATTTCCTCCCCGCTCTGCTCCGGCGCGGCTTCTTCCCCCGGCTCCTCCTTGGGCTTTTTCTTATAGTAACCCCGCTGATCCTCCGGGAGGAAACGGGAGCAGTTTTCATTGATGCAGAAGGGCTTCATTCTGCCCCGGCCGGATTTCTTGAACAGGGTCTGGCCGCACTCCGGGCAGTCCTCCGCCGTGGGCACGTCCCAGGTCATAAAGCCGCAGTCCGCCCCACGCTCGCAGGCATAGTAGGCAAAGCCCCGCTTGGACTTGCGCTTGAGGATGGCGCTGCCGCACTTGGGGCAGCGACCGGGCATCCGCTCCACCAAAGGCTTGGCGTTTCTGCACTCCGGGAAGCCGGGGCAGGCAAGGAATTTGCCGAAGCGGCCGGTCTTGATGACCATTTTCCGGCCGCAAAGCTCGCAGACCTCGTCGGTCTCCTCCTCCGGCACCTTCAGTCGTACGCCCTCCAGGGCGGTCTCGGCGTCCTTCAGCTCCTTTTCAAAATCATCGTAGAATGCATGGAGCAGGTCGATCCAGTTCTGCTTGCCCTCTTCCACCGCGTCCAGGCGGCTTTCCATATTGGCGGTGAATTCCACGTCGATGATATCCTGAAAGCGCTCCACCATCAGTCCCGTAACTACCTCACCCAGGGCGGTGGGGGCCAGGTGCTTGTCCTCCTTCACCACGTACTCCCGGTCCTCGATGGTGGAGATGGTGGCGGCGTAGGTGGAGGGGCGGCCAACGCCCTTCTCCTCCATTGCCTTTACCAGGCTGGCCTCGGTGAACCGGGCGGGGGGCTGTGTAAAGTGCTGCTGCTTGTCAAATTTGGTGGGGACGGTCTTCTCCCCGGTCTGGAGATCCGGCAGCGGGGAGCCGTTGGCCTCCGCCTCGTCATCCCGGCCCTCCTCATACACGGCAATAAAGCCAGGGAAGCGCAGGCTCTGGTTTGTTGCGCGGAAGGTATGCCCGGCGCATACCGTATCGATGGCCACAGTGTCATACACCGCATTGGCCATCTGGCTGGCCAGGAACCGGCTCCAGATCAGCTTATACAGCCGGTATTGATCCCCGGTCAGGCTGGAACGCACCCGCTCGGGGTCCAGCTCCACATGGGTGGGGCGGATGGCCTCGTGGGCATCCTGCGCCCCTGCCTTGGTCTTATAGACATGGAAGGAGCCGTAATAATACTCCTTGCCGTAGCGGCTGCGGATAAAGTCAGCAGCGGCGGTCATCGCCTCATCGGAAAGGCGCAGAGAGTCGGTACGCATGTAGGTGATCAGGCCCAGCGTGCCCTCACCCTCCACGTCCACGCCCTCATACAGCTGCTGGGCGATCATCATGGTACGCTTGGGGGTCATATTCAGCTTGCGGGAGGCCTCCTGCTGCAAGGTGGAGGTGGTAAAGGGAGGGGCGGCGGAGCGCTTCTTTTCCGCCTTCTTCACATTGGTGACGGTAAACTCCCCGTCCTTCACGTCGTCGATCACCGCCTGGGTCTGCTGCTCGTTTTCCAGCTCCCGCTTTTTGTCCTCGCCATAATAGCGGGCCACAAAGCCGCCAGGCTTGCCCTGACGGTTCAGGGTCACATCCAGCGACCAGTACTCCCTGGGCTGGAACGCGCGGATCTCATTTTCCCGGTCCACCACCATCCGGGTGGCCACGGACTGGACACGTCCGGCGGAAAGCCCCCGGCGCACCTTTTTCCAAAGCAGCGGCGAGAGCTGATAGCCCACGATGCGGTCGAGAATGCGCCGGGCCTGCTGGGCGTCCACCAGGTCATAGTCGATGTCTCTGGGGTGCTGGATGGATTCGCGCACCACCCGCTGGGTGATCTCGTTGAAGGTGACCCGGTGCGCCTTCTCATTGGAGAGCCCCAAAAGCTCTTTCAGATGCCAGGAGATGGCTTCGCCCTCCCGGTCCGGGTCGGTTGCCAGATAGACGGTCTGGACCTGTCCGGCGGCGGTGCGCAGCTCCTTGATGAGCTCCTCTTTGCCCCGGACGGGGATATAATCGGGCTTGAAATCATGCTCCAGATCCACGCCCATCTTGCTTTTAGGCAGATCCCGCAGATGGCCCATGCTGGCCTTTACCAGATAGTCCGGGCCCAGATATTTTCCGATGGTCTTCGCCTTGGAGGGCGACTCCACGATCACCAGGTTTGTTGGTTTTGCCATGAACAACTTCCTTCTCCATGATTGTTTTTCCGGGCGTGTGTTACTTCCGTACCACCCGGTTGCCGGGCAGACGGACGATCACCTTTTTCAGCTCCAGCATGGTCAGATGCCGCAGAAGCGTGCCGGAGGGGATGCCGGTTTGGGCAATGAGATCGTCCACCCGTCTTTCCGTGCCGCCAAGGGCGGCGACAATGGCGCTCTCCTCCGGCGATAGCGCGGGGAGGGCGGTTTTTATGTCAATATAAGGCGTCGGGGCCTTATTGTCAATGTCTTTTTTTTGCGGCTGGGGCGTTTTCTCCCTTTTTAGAGGGATCGCATCCGCAGGAGCGGACGGTTCCGGCGGCAATGGAGCGCTGCGGATCACCGCCTCCGCCTTTCGGATCTTATCCGGGAAGAGGGACTGGTATTCGCTGACAATCTCCCACCCGCTGGTAACGGGCACCGCTCCCTCGCTCAGGAGCTTGTTGCTTCCGGCAAAGGTGGGCAGGTCAATGTTGCCGGGGACGGCATACACATCCCGCCCCTGGCTCAGCGCCTGACGGGCGGTGTTCAGCGCGCCGCTGCGCTCCGGGGCTTCCACCACCACCGTGGCAATGCTCAGGCCGCTGATGATGCGGTTGCGCTTTGGAAAATTCCACTTGAAGCCCACGGTCTTGGGCAAAAATTCCGACACCAGGCAGCCATATCGCTCCACCTGGTAAAACAGCTCCCTGTTCTCCCTGGGGAAGATCACATCCACCCCGGTGCCCAGGATGCCCACCGTGGGGCTGCCCGCCTGAAGCGCGCCCTGCATGGCAGCCGCGTCGATCCCCGCCGCCAGGCCGGAGACCACCATGCCGCCGCAGGCGCTGATCTGCGCGCCCAGGCGTCCGGCCACCGCGCGGCCATAGGCCGTGCTCTTCCGGGTGCCCACCACGCTGATAACGGGGACCCCGTCAAACTGTGGAAAGGTTCCCTTATAATAAAGCACCAGCGGCGGATCGTAGATATTCTTCAGCCGCCGGGGATACTGCTCATCCTGGTAGGTAAGCAGTCGGATCCGCTCGCGCTGACAGTATTCCAGCACCGCCTGAAAGGGAGCCAGATTCTTCTCCGCCAGGGCGCTTCTGCCCTGGGCGGTGATGCCGGAAAAATATTGGAACTCCGCGGGGTCGGCGTGATAGACCTCCTCCGGGGTCTGGAAGGACTGCAACAGTAGCAGCTTCTGATGGTCGTTGAGGTTGGGCCGATGGGCCAGCCACAGCCAGTATTCCAGATCCAGCATGTCCGTCTCCTCTCTTTTTGCGCACTGACCTCAGCGCGCCTTCATCTGCCACATGGCAATTGCCGCCGCCACGGCGGCGTTCAGGGATTCGCAGTGAGGATTCATGGGGATGATCAGCTGCCTGTCCGCCGCTTCCAGAATCTCCCGGCGGACGCCCTGACCCTCGCTGCCGATGACCACCGCCATGGCGCTCAGATCGGCACTGCGGATATCCACCGCCCGGTCGCTCAGGGCCGTCACGGCGATGGGAACCCCCGCTTGTTTGCAGCGCTCCTGCGCGGTTTCCCAATCAGTGGTGACCACCTGAGTGCGGAACACCGCGCCCATGCTGGCGCGGACGACCTTATGGCTATAAGGGTCGGCGCAGCCCTCCAGCAGGCCCACGGGTACGTCCAGCGCGTCCGCCGTGCGCAGAATGGTGCCCAGATTGCCGGGGTCCTGGATACCGTCCAGCAGGAGCATACCGGGAGCGGGCGCAAAGTCCGCCTGCCGGGGCAGGCGGCACAGGAACACCGCCCCCTGGGGGGTCGCCATGGGGGATATGGAGGCCATCACATCCTCCGGCACCCGGACCAGGCGCACCCGCTCCGGCACTTCCGCGCTCACACCATCGGACAGGATCACCGTGTCCAGCCCGGCGCAGTAGCGCACTGCCTCGGCCAGCAGCTTGGTGCCGTCGGCGGCAAACAGGCCGGCACGCTCCCGCTCCCTTTTGGAATCAAGCAGCCGCCGAACCTGCTGAAGCAGGGGATTTTTCCGGGAGGTGATCCGTTCTTCTCTCACAGCTTCTGCATTGCCTCCAGCGCCGCCGTGTCGCCCAGCACCGCCAGTACATCGTCTCCATGGATCCGATAGTCGGCAGAGGGAGACACCATCGTCTTCTCCCCGTTCTTGACGGCGATAATGTTGATATCCATTTTGGCGCGGACGTTCAGCTCCCGGATGGATTTATCCGCCCAGGATTTGGGGGCGGGGACCTCCAGAATGCCGTAATCCTTGGAAAGCTCAATATAATCCAGCACATTGTGGGACTGCAAAATTCTGGCAAGCCGCTGAGCCTGCTCCAGCTCCGGCACGACCACCTGGTCGACTCCCAGCTTTTCCAGCACCCGGCGGTGCATCTCATCATGGGCCTTGCAGATCAGGCGGGGCACCCCAAGCTCCTGCAAATTCATCACCGTCAGCACAGAGGCCGCCAGGTTGTCCCCGATGGCCACCACGGCGCAGTCGAAATTCCGTGCGCCCAAAGCGCGCAGCACCTCCTTGTCCTGGCCGTCGCCCACCACGGCGTGGGTCACATCGGCAGACAGCTGCTGCACCAGCTCAGGACAAACGTCCATGGCCAGCACCTCCGCGCCCAGCTGGCCCAAGCTTTTTGCCAGGCCGGAGCCAAAGCGCCCCAGGCCGATTATCATATAGGATCTCATAAGCTAACCTCCTAGCCGATCAGCAGGCTGGTTTCCGCATAGCGGTAGCGCTCCGCCGCCTGGTTCCCCATCAGGAAACCCAGGCTGATGGTGAGCACACCAACCCGTCCGAAATACATAAAAATTATAATTAAAATTTTCGCCGGAACACTCAATAGGGACGTCGCTCCCGCTGTCAGGCCAACAGTAGCCAGGGCGGACACCGCCTCATACAGCGCATCCGTAAAGCCCACGGGAGAAGTGGCGCTGATGAAAATTCCACCGAAAACGGCAAACACGATCATGATCAGGGAAATGGTCATGGCGTTCAGCACCTGCTGCTCCGGGATGGTTCTGTGATACACCGTCACGGCGCTGCGCCCCCGGGCGCGGGCGCCGATGAACAGCAGCACCACCAGGAACGTAACGGTCTTTAAGCCGCCCGCGGTGGAGCCGGAAGAGCCGCCGATGAGCATCAGCACAATGGACACCGCCTTGCCGGCCGCGGTCAGTCCCGCCTGGTTCATGGCGTCAAACCCGGCGGTACGCAGCGTGGCGGACTGGAAGAGGCCGCCCAGGAGCTTGCCTCCAACGCTTAAATCGCCCAGCGTTTCGGGGTTGTTCCATTCCAGCAGGCAGATCAGCGCCCAGCCGGACAGCAGCAGGATCCCCGTAGCGGAGAGCACCAGCCGGGAATAAACGCTGAGCTTCCGCCAGCAGCGCTTTTCGGCCACATCCTCCCACACCAGGAAACCCAAGCCACCCAGGACGATCAGCGTTCCCAGCGTGAGCAGCACCACCGGGTCATTCTGGAACAGCTGAAGGCTGCTGCCGGGGGAAAGCTCCCCGAAAATATCAAAGCCCGCATTGCAGAAGGCGGAGACGGCATGAAACACGCCCCATTTTACGGCGTGAGAAAAGCCGTATCGGGGCCAGAACCACAGCGTCAGGATCAACGCGCCGATGACCTCCACGCTCAGGCTGCCCACCAGAACCATCCGCTGGATGCGCACCACTCCATCCATCTCGTTCAGAGAAAGGGCCTGGGCCATGATCATTCTCTGACGCAGCCCTACCTTCCGGCGGAACAGGAAAATCACCAGCGTCGCCGCCGACATAAAGCCCAGGCCGCCCACCTCGATCAGGCAGATCAGCACCGCCTGGCCGAAGCCGCTCCACTGCGTCCAGGTGTCAAAGGGGGTCAGTCCCGTGACGCAGGTGGCAGAGGTGGCGGTAAACAGCGCCGGAAGAAACGGACAGGGGCTGCCGCTGCGGGAGGCAACAGGCAGCATCAGCAGTCCCGTTCCTGTGAAAATAATGGCAAGAAAACACACGGCGATCAGCCGGGTGGCGCTCATGGGCCTTTTACGGTGCCTTGGCTTTTCGGAAGAATTCCGCTGAAAAACATACAAAATTTTCCCCTCCCTCGGGATACAGCATTGCTGTCTGCACAGCGCACTTTATTATAGGCAAAAGCGCGCTGTTTTTCAAGTCTCTTTTCCGCCGAAGCACGACGATCGCATGAACCGCGAATTTGTTTGTAGGGGACGGACCGCAGTCCATTCAACATACCTTGGCCAATCTGTGTACATGTTGTTTCTTTCATATTCACAAAAGGTTTTCTCATGCAATTGGCGTGCCGCCGAAGCATGTCTTTTCAGGAAAGCGGCAGCAAAAAGGCCACTGCCGGTATTAAAAGCTCAGCTCCATGATCACTTCATCCTCATCCCGACCCGTTTCCACGAATCCGAGCTTTTGGTATAGCCTTTTAGCCGCATCGTTGCCATCAATACAGCACAGAACTACCTTACGATATTTGCCGTCCTCACGCATTCGGGTCAAGACCAGTCTGGTTGCCTCTTCCCCGAGGCCGCGCCCCTGGTAGCGTTCATCAATGAAAAATTCGCTGAAAATATACGCATCAAGTGTGGGGCAGTCGTAATAAAGTCCCATGCCTACGGGAATATCCTCGTGGAATATGATATACGCTCTGCTTCGTGCGTCGCGATAGGCATACGCGCGGGCAAGCATGTTCACCCGGTCGGCAACATAAGCCCTCTGCGCTTCAGAAACGGACAGCGGAATGCGCCAATTCTTTTCGTTTACGTCTTCCAGTCTTATCTTCTTATTCACTTTCAAACCTTTATTCCGCTTTGGCGTACCAGTACTGCCTGCCCCAGTGCTCATAATCCCACTGCTGCATATAGTCGTTGCATTCAAAATCGACGTAATAGAGCTTTCCGTCCTGCACCACGAAATTGGTGGGGTAATAGTCGATGTTGGTGTTCGCGGGATAGAGCCTGGCGCACATGGCCTCGATCTGACGGTAGTAATCCGGCTCCATTCGGTTTTCGGCCACCAGGCTTGCCACGGTCTCGCCGCGGATATAGGCTTTCAGGATCCGCTCCTGCTCCCGGTCGGCGTCCAGCAGCTCCGGCATGGGGATGCCGATCTGCTTCAGCCGGGCATAGTCGCGCAGCTCAGACTGGAATTTGTCGCCGAACTGATAATATTCACAGGGCTCATGATGGAGCTGCTTGAGCACATACTCGTTTCCGGCATCGTCGGCGGCCAGGTAAGAATAGCCGCCCTTTCCCTTGCCAAGCAGCGATCTGATGACATATTCTTTTCCGTTTACGGTCAGCTTATCAGGGATCTCCAATTTGAATTCCTCCACTTTCTGACGGGATGAAATCTGCCGCCTGCGGAACGCGGGCGGCAGAAGAGATTATCTGGTTTCTCTTGAGGAAAGGTACTTTCGCACCATCAGCGCCACCTTGAAGACGATGGCGTGGTCGAACTGGCGCAGATCCAGGCCGGTGAGCTTCTTAATCTTCTCCAGGCGGTACACCAGGGTATTGCGGTGGACAAAGAGCTTGCGGGAGGTCTCGGAGACGTTCAGGTTGTTCTCGAAGAATTTATTGATGGTGAACAGGGTCTCCTGATCCAAAGAATCAATGGAATTCTTCTTGAAGACTTCGCTCAGGAAGATCTCGCACAGGGTAGTAGGCAGCTGATAGATCAAGCGGCCGATGCCCAGGTTCTCATAGTGCATGATGCTCTTCTCCGTGTCGAACACCTTGCCCACCTCGATGGCGGTCTGCGCTTCCTTGTAGGAATCGGCCAGCTCCCGCAGATGCTCGGCCACGGTGCCGATGCCGATGACGGTCTTGATCCGCAGCTCGGTCTTCAGGGTGTTCTCCACGTTGACGGCGATCTTCTCCAGATCCTCGCTGGTGGTAGCGGGGGTGATCTGCTTGACGATGGCCACGTCGGACTCGTTGACGCTGAGGACAAAATCCTGCATCTTGTCAGGGAACAGGGCGGCCAGCACATCCACGGTGGCCACATCGTTGTGCCCCACCTGGCGGATCAGGAACACAGCCCGGGGCGCATCGGTGGAGAAATGAAGCTCCTTGGCGCGGATATAGATATCGCCGGGCAGGATATTGTCCATGATGATATTCTTGACAAAGGTGCCCCGGTCATGCTTCTCCTCATAAAAGTCCTTGGCATCACTCAGAGAGATATAGGCCATGGAGCAGAAGGTCTTGGAAAGCTCATCGTCGCCGGTGCAGAACACGGCGTACTCAAAGAAGTTGGAGCCGCCAACGATGGCCTTGAAGCACTTCTGGCCGAAGGTGACCATGCTCTCGCCCGCGGAGGCAACCTTCAGCGCGGCATCGCTCCACCGCTCACCCAGCAGGGCGGCATCGGTACAGGAAACAACGCTCCCCTCGGTATCGATCACACCAAAGGTATGACCGGGGATCTCTTTCAGCTGGACGATTACGTTCTGGAAAACACTGTTGGACATGACGCTGCCTCCTTAGTATCTCGCATAAATGCATATTACATAAAAGCTCACGATTAGTATACACAGCTTTTGCGCATTTTGCAAGTACCTTTTGACATTTTATTGCAAAAACTTACGTGGTTTTTATGTATTATTCCAAGAGTGCCAAAAGACGATCCCGATTTTCAGCCTTTTTCGTATGGCAAAATGCCGAGTATAACAGAAATATTCCGGCAAAACAATGTCCCAATTGGGCAATTTTTATCATCCGTTGGGGTGGACGCCGCCGGGCAGGAGTCTGTCAGGATTTCCCATCCTCCAGCTTGGCAATCTCCTCCTCGGTCAGCGCCCGGACGCCGCCCCGGGGCAGGCCGTCCAGCGAAAGGCCGCCCTCCCGGCGGCGCTCCAGATAGGTCACGGTCAGGCCCCGGGAGGCCATCATCCGGCGCACCTGATGGTATTTTCCCTCGCACACCGTTATCATGCTCTCCCCCGCCCCCAGCGGCTCCAGGACGGCACTGCGGCACACCGTGCCGTCGGCCAGGGTCAGCCCGGCGGCAAAGGCATCCGCGTCCTGCCGGGAGGCGGTACCCTCATGGCGGGCATAGTAGACCTTGGGCACCTCCTTTTTCGGGGAGATCAGCCGGTGGAGCAGCTCGCCGTCGTTGGTAAACAGCAGCAGCCCCTCGGTGGCCTTGTCCAGGCGGCCCACGGGCTTCAGCTCCAGATGGCGCAGCTGCGCCGGGAGCAGCTCCATCACCGTTTTTTCCCGGGCGTCCCCGGTGGCGGTCACGTAGCCCTCCGGCTTGTTCATCATGAACACCGCCCGGTACTTTCCGGCCAGGCGGACCCCATCCAGGGTGATCTCATTTTTGGCAGGGTCAATTTTGCAGCCGCCGTCCTTTTCCGGCGCGCCGTCCACCTGCACTCTGCCGGCTCTCAGGATCAGCTTTACCTGGCTGCGGGTGCCCGCGCCGCTGTCACACAGGAATTTGTCCAGTCGTTCCATTTTCTGCTCCGTTCTATTCCCCCCTGCCGGGACATAAGGTAAAGCAACCGAACTTACAGGAGGGAATTGTTTATGATGATCCTGACCGCAAAGGTCGATTTCAAGAAAGTCATGCTGGTGCTGCTCATTCTGGCCGCCGTGCTGCTGGCCGTGATCCTGATCTTCGGCGGGCGCAGCGAAAGCACCGCCCAGACCTCCGCCGTCACCGCCAACGACGACCGGGTGAAATTTCTGGAGGAATTCGGCTGGGAGGTCACTCCCGCGCCCAGAGAATCCACTCAGGTGCGCATCCCGCAGGAGGAGGGGGAAATATTCCGCCGGTACAATGCCCTGCAAAAGGGGCAGGGGTACGATCTGAGCAAGTTCGCCGGGAAAAAGGTGATGCGCTATGTTTATGAGATCACCAATTTCCCCGGCGCGCAGGAGCCGGTGTATGCCACCGTGCTGGTATACAAGGGCAAGGTCATCGGCGGGGACGTGACGGACACCTCTGCCAAAGGGAAAATCCGGGGCTTCCAGATGCCCCCGGCCGCAGCCGCCCCCACGACGCCCACAGCACCCACCGCGCCTACGGAAACACAGCCCACGCAGGCGGCAGCGCAGGAATAGTCTATCACACAATTCCGCTCTTGACAAGCGGCACGGTCTGTGCTATGGTTGGGGCAGCTGAACAGTATCTTCAGGGCGGGGTGGAATTCCCCACCGGCGGTGACAGTCCGCGAGCGCTCCGGCGTTGAATCGGTGAAACTCCGATACCGACAGTATAGTCTGGATGGAAGAAGATGCGCAATATTCTTGCGTTTATTTTCGCCCCCTGAGTGGATGCTCAGGGGGTATTTCTTTTGCGAGGTGTAGAAAAATATGAACTCGATCTTACAGGATGTATCCAACAATCTCAGCTTCGTGCTGATCTGCGCCGCCATCATCGCGGCCATCGGCATCGCTGCCCGGCTGATGGAGCGGGCGCTGCCCCAGCTCCGTCAGGTCACCCCCGCCCGGCGGGTGAGCATCATCGGCATCTGCGCGGCGCTGGCCGCCGTGCTGCACATGCTGGACTTCCCCCTGCCCTTCCTGGCCCCCACCTTCTATAAGCTGGACTTCTCCGAGGTGCCGGTGCTGCTGGCGGGCTTCTTCCTGGGGCCCAGCGCCGCGGTGGCCTGCGAGGGGATCAAAATTCTCCTGAAGCTGCTGCTGAAGGGCACCTCCACCGCCTTTGTGGGCGATTTCGCAAACTTTGTTGTGGGCTGCTGCTTCGTGCTGCCCGCCACCGTCATCTACCACGTCCGCAAGACGCGGAAAAGCGCCATCGTGGGGCTGACCGTGGGCACCGTAAGCATGGCGATCCTGGGCAGCGCCTTCAACGCGGTATACCTGCTGCCCAAATTCTCAGAGCTATTCCACATGAGCCTGGACAGCATCATCGCCATGGGCACCAGCATTTTCCCCGGCGTGAACAGCATAAGCACCTTCGTCTTCTTCTGCGTTGCCCCCCTAAACGTAGTAAAGGGCGCGCTGGTCTCCGTACTGACCATGCTGCTGTACAAGCACGTAGCTACTCCGCTGTTCAATATCAGAAAGTAAGGTTGCCGCCCTAACGCAAATAAATAGCACCCCATCCGTAGGGGCGGCAATTTGTCGCCCCGCTGGGTACCGGGATTGAGCGGTTCGGCTGTACAGCTCACGTTCGTTGGCTTTCGGGTGGCTGGTATCCGCCCCTACGGACTCAGAATGTTTGACATTGTACCTTTTTGTTGGGTCTCTCTCAAAACCGTCACCTGAGTGCCCTCTTCAGTCGCTGCGGCGACAGCTAATTAATTATTGTATCATTGCCACTGGCAATGATTGTAATTAAAGATTCGCTGCGCTCTGCAACACCCCACAGGGAAGCTTGGGGATGTACCCTTTCGGTTATACGTTTTTCTTTACCACTCAAAAATCGCAAAGTTGAGGGGCGGCAGGTTGCCGCCCCCTACGGGTTGATATATTTAGGTCTCTGGGGTCAGGTGGAGGGTCATGGCGAGGGTCTCCCGGTCGGTGAAGTCCAGGGTGAAGGTGGCTTTGTCTTTCTCCACGGTATAATTCAGCGGCTCCTCGGCGCCATCGGGGTGGAGGATGGTCAGAGCCATCCCCTCCAGGTGTTCAGCGGGGAGGGTGAACTGAATCTGGCCAGTGGGTTGGGTGAGTTGGCCGCTGATTTCAAAAGCGGCGGTGAGGAGGAGTTCGCCGTTTTCCAGGGTGCCCAGGCGTAGGACTTGCTCCCCGGCGGGGAGCCAGCGGGTGATGGGCTGGGCGGTGGTCTGGTCGATCAGCTTCAGCTGTGCGCCGTCGCTGACCTCGCCGCACACGGGGCAGAGGGTGAATTCATAGGAATCCGCGCCCTCGGTGAGTAGAACGTAGTCCAGGGCGGCGCAGGATGTGGCGGCCCGGTGGCCGCAGCCGCGCTTACAGGAGGCAAGGTGGGTGTGGCTGCTGTTGGGCGTCCACTCGCCGTACCAGTGGCCCAGGGCGGGCAGCTCCTTGAAGGTGGTGTAGCCGCAGCGCTGGCAGATATCGTAGGCGTCCCAACCGATTTCCGTGCAGGTAGGCGTCTTTGCCTCGTGGTGCACCAAATCATGGTTCAGGGCGGGAATTTCCGCGTAGGTGGTGTAATCGCAGCCCTCGCGCTGGCAAGTTTTGTAGGCATCCCAGCCGATCTCTGTGCAGGTGGGCGCTTTCGCGGCATGGTTTACCAGATCGTGGTTGTCGGGATTCCGATCGCCCCGCGTGACGGCCACCCGATAGTCGCAGTCGGTGCATATCATGTCGTATACTTCTGGAGAAACGCAGGTGGCCTCGGACTTCGGATACTCTGAGAAATTATGGGAACTCTTGTTCTGTACGTTATCGCAATAGATGCATTTCTGCCAGTGCTTATTTTCATCAAATGAGAAGGCACCGTAGGAGTGATCTCCATAGTAGAACACGCCGCAATACCAGCACCTGCCTTCCTGACTGCAGGTTGCGTTGCTATCGCCGGAGTGGGCGGCTGTCTGAACACGAGCTTTACAGCAGTTATACTCTTTCCAATGAGCGCTGTTATCTGCGTGCCAATCCGCCCCGGCCTTGCCGGTGTGGTTGGCAGGGTTTGTCTCGCCGTACTCCACGCCGCAGACCTCGCAGACTGCCCTATTTGTACAGGTGGCCGTGCCGCCCGTGTGTTGGCCGTAGTAGAATTTTTTGCTATTATCCGTCTCGGGGCAGTTATCGTTCTTGCACTCACGCCAGTGGTGGGTGGTGTCGCTTGTCCAAGTATCGCTCCAACGGTGTCCGGACGCGCCGATCAACTCAGTCTTCGTTGTCCGGCACCCATGGCAAGTGTAGGTCTTGACTCCAGAGGTCGTGCAGGTAGCCGGGGTTGTCACGGTGCCGTTGTCCCAGTCATGCGCATCAATATTATCCTTCCAGTGGCAAGTGGAACACTCCTCCCAATGGTTGTTTTCATCTTTCTTCTGTTCCATGGAATGACGACTTTCATTCCTCTTCTCCAGGCAAACGGTACATCTTTCCCAATGTTCCACGGGATCTGACTCCCATTTCCAGCTAGGGTGTTCACATCTAATCTCTGTGGCAAGGGCAGTGGTTGACAGAATGCCGATTGCAAGACCGGCTGCGGCAAGCATGGATAGAATTCGGTTCCGTGTTCTCATCGCTTCATCCTCCTGTTCGCTCATAAAAAATTGCGGCTGGTTTCATCTGACAATATCATTCCCGTCCTGGGCGCGCCGCCAGCAGAAGAAGCGCCCACCCTCGGCAGCACAGCTGCCCGGCCGGTTTCATTGATATACACATCAACCATACAGTATTGCAGGCCCAAAATCAAGAGGTTTGGGAAATATTCTTTGGATGAAAACTCAATAGTGAAAAGATTTGTAAATTTCCCCGGTAAGATCGAATGGGTCAAAACATTTGAACCCGTAGGGGTCGGCAATTTGCCGACCCTCAATATTGCCATTTCGATAGTAGTTCGTTGAATGGCAGGCGGTTTGTATTTGATGAAAAAAGGTGGGGGCTGTTGCAAAATTCTTTTTTGCAGCAGCCCTATTGCTTCACCCTGAGCATT
>USEU01000030.1 GCA_900553805.1 uncultured Eubacteriales bacterium | reverse complement strand
CGGAAGATCTCTCGCTGTTGGTCATATTTCCGATTTTCAGATACGCCCTAAAAGCGTCTCCCTCTGCCGGGAGACGCTTTCATAATACTTTCTTAAAGAAGCCGCCACTTGTTTCTTAAAGGTTTTCTCATTAAAATAAAACCAAACAGGAAGAGAGGAAACAAGAGGATGTATCGATTTTATATGGCTCTGATTGAAATGCTTGCGGCGGCAGTTTTTATTGTGCCCGCTCTGGTCATTGAGAACAGGCTGTGCTTCCACAGCTGGAAGCGCACCGCCTTTTATATTTTGTTTGGACTGTATCTTGCCGCCGTCCTGGCCCTGGTGGGCTTTCCGAACCTGACGACGCTGAGGGTGGATCTCACGGTGAATCTGATCCCGTTTCTTGACCTGGCAGCTGATTTTAAGAACGCCTGTCTGAACGTGCTTCTGTTCGTGCCGCTGGGCGTTCTTCTGCCGATGCTGTGGGGGAGGTTTCGCAGTGCGAAGCGAACCGTCCTGGCAGGGCTGGCCGTGAGCTTCGCCATTGAGTTTTCTCAGATCTTCACCTTCCGAACCACCGATGTGAACGACCTGATCACCAACACCGCCGGAGCGGCGCTGGGCTTTCTCCTTGCGCGGCGACTCACCTGCCGCTTTTCCAGACATGTGGTGACCGGCTCTAGCGCGCGGGACTTTTACATCGTTACCGCTTCCGTCGTTCTTATCATGTTTTTCCTCCAGCCCTACATATCCAATGCGCTATGGGCGAGGCTGCTATAAAACAGGCGCAAAAATCCCCTCTGGAAATCCAGAGGGGATTTTGAGCACCAATCAAGAGGGATTAATAGAACTTTCTCTTGTTCTTGCGGGCAGCTTCAGACTTCTGCTTGCGCTTCAGGCTGGGGCTGACATAATGCTCGCGCTTCTTGACCTCGGCGATGACGCCCTCCTTGGCACAGCTGCGCTTGAAGCGACGCAGAGCGCTCTCCAGAGACTCGTTCTCCTTGACGCGAATTTCAGACATTGTTTTCCCTCCCTCCGACGCATCCGGCTATGTCCAGGATGCTTTCAGGGCCTTATCGGCTTCTGACATTATAATGGTTTTATGGCCAAATGTCAAGAAAAATCCTCATGTTTTACAAATTATTTATGACCGGGGCCTTACTTGACAATCAGGTTGACCAATTTATTCCTGACAACGATGGTTTTTACCACGCTGCCGCCCTGCTTTTCCAGGAAACGGGCGATCTTTTCGTCGGCCAGGACGTTGGCGATCACCTGATCGTTTTCCAGATCGGCATCCATAACGACGGTGCCGCGCATCTTGCCGTTGACCTGGACGGCCATGGTGATCTCGCTGTCGCGGCACTTTTCCTCGTCGTAGCTGGGCCAGGCTTCGTAGGCAATGGTATCGCTGTGGCCCAGGAGCTGCCAGATCTCCTCACCCACATGGGGAGTGATGCAGGAAAGCATCTTGATAAAGCCCTCGGCATACGCTCTGGGGCAGGTGCCGTTCTTATAGACCTCGTTGACGAATACCATCATCTGGGCGATGGCAGTGTTGAAGCCCAGGGCCTCAAAGTCATTCGTCACCTTTTTCACGGTCTGGTGGTAGATCTTGGTGAGCTTGCCGTCATCGGCATCGGTGATGTTCTTCGACTCGGTGAAGAAATTCCACACGCGGTTGATGAATTTCTTCGCGCCCACCACGGCGGTGGTGCTCCAGGGCTTGGAGACCTCCAGCGGGCCCATGAACATCTCATACAGCCGCAGGGTGTCCGCACCGTAATCGCGCACCACATCGCTGGGGTTGACCACGAACTCCGGGTAGCGCTTGCCCATCTTGATGCCGTTCTCGCCCAGGATCATGCCCTGGTGCACCAGCTTCTGGAACGGCTCCTTCACCGGGGACAGGCCCTGGTCATACAGGAAGCGGTTCCAGATGCGCGAATACATCAGGTGACCCACCGCATGCTCCGGGCCGCCCACGTACAGGTCGACAGGCATCCAGTGCTTCAGCAGCTCCTGGTTGCAGAACTCCTTGTCGTTCTTTGGGTCGATATAGCGCATGTAATACCAGGAGGAACCGGCGCTGCCGGGCATGGTAGAGGTCTCGCGGGTGCCCTGGATGCCGTTATGGTCATACTTCTTCCATTCGGTAGCATTCTCCAAGGGGGCCTGGCCGTTCTTGCCCTTGTAGTCCTCCAGCTCGGGAAGGATCACGGGCAGCTCCTCGTCGGGGACAAAGTAGATCTTGCCATCCTGGGTGTATACGCAGGGCACCGGCTCACCCCAATAGCGCTGGCGGGCAAAGATCCACTCACGGAAATGATAGTTCACCTTGCGGCGGGCGACGCCCAGCTTTTCCAGCTTGGCGGTGATGGCCTCCTTGGCCTCCTCCACCGTCAGGCCGGTGAACTCCTCAGAGTTGCACAGGCGGCAGCCCTTGCCCAGGTAATCCTGCTTTTCAAAGGCGCACTGGGAAACATCCCGTCCCTCGATGACCTGGATCATGGGGATGTTATGGGCCACGGCATACTCAAAGTCGCGCTGGTCGTGGCTGGGCACGGCCATCACCGCGCCGGTGCCGTAGCTGGCCAGCACGAAGTCGCCGATGAACACCGGCACCTGCTTGCCGTTGACCGGGTTGATGGCGTACACACCCTTCAGGGGGCAGCCGGTCTTTCCCTTGTTCAGCTCGGTGCGGTCCATGTCGCTCTTCTTTACCGTCTCGTCGATGTAGGCCTGGACCTCTTCCCGGTTCTCCACCCGGTCCATCAGCTCCTTGACGATCTTGCCGTCGGGGGCCAGGACCATAAAGGTGATGCCATAGATGGTTTCAATGCAGGTGGTGTAGATGGAGAACGCGCCGCCGCCCACCAGCTGGAAGTCCACCTCCACGCCGGTGGACTTGCCGATCCAGTTGCGCTGGATCTCCTTGGTGGATTCCGGCCAGTCGATCTCGTTCAGACCGTCCAGCAGCTTTTCGGCGAAGGCGGGCTGGTCAATGACCCACTGCATCATGTTCTTCTTCACCACGGGGTAGCCGCCGCGCTCGGACTTGCCGTCGATCACCTCGTCGTTGGACAGCACGGTGCCCAGCGCCTCGCACCAGTTTACGGGCATCTCAATGCGCTTGGCGTAGCCCGCCTCATACAGCTTCTTGAAAATCCACTGCGTCCACTTGTAGAAGCTGGGATCGGAGGTGGCGATCATCTTCGACCAGTCGTAGTCGAAGCCCAGCTCCTTGAGCTGCTTGGAAAAGGTTTTGATATTCTCCTGGGTGAAGCCGTCGGGATGGTGGCCGGTGTTGACGGCGTACTGCTCCGCCGGCAGGCCGAAGGAATCATAGCCCATGGGATGCAGCACATTGTAGCCCTGCATCCGCTTCATGCGGGACATAATGTCCGTGGCGGTGTAGCCCTCGGGGTGCCCCGCATGCAGGCCAACGCCGGAGGGGTACGGGAACATATCCAGAACATAATACTTGGGCTTGGAGAAGTCCCACACGTCGGTGTGGAATGTATCGTGCTCCTCCCAGTATTTGTGCCATTTGGCTTCTATTTCCGCGTGATCGTAGTTCATGGCAAGCATCCTTCCTCAAGCCGCCTTACGGAGCGGCAATAATTTCATTCAGATCGATCTCCTCCGCGTCCGCCCACAGGCGCTCCAGGTCGTAGAACTTCCTGGCCTCCTCGGTGAACACGTGGACAACGATGGCGCCGAAGTCCAGCAGCTCCCAGCTGTTGCCCCGGTGGCCCTCCCGGCCCAGCATCGGCTCGCCCAGCTGCTCCATGGTATACTCGGCGTAGTCGCACAGGGTCTTGACGTGGGTGTTGGAGGTGCCGGTGCAGATCAGAAAATAATCTGCCAGACTGCTGACCTTGCTGATCTTCAGCAGCTTGATATCCATGCCCTTCTTGGAATCCAGGCAGCGGGTGACTTCATAAGCGATTTGCTTGGGTGATAGCATAGGCGTTTCTCTCCTTTGATTAAGCGGGGTTCAAATTTAACCAGGCAAGGGCGGCGGCGGACTCCGGGGAGACCTCGCAGCCCTGATTTTTTAAGTGCTCCAGGGTCATTTCCAGCCCCAGCTTCAGTGCTCCCCGCAGGTCGGACCAGGCCAGGGCGCGCAGGCGGTCCACACCGGGAAAATCCCGGTTCGGTTCCATATAATCCGCCACGTACACAATGGTCTCCAGCAGATTCATATTGGGCTTGCCGGTGGTGTGGCTGCAAATGGCGGACACTACCTGTTCATTCTCTCCAAAAATACGCCGGGCAACCAGGCTGCCGGTGAGCGCATGGAGGGTCTTGGGGTATTTCATGGAAAAATCGTCTAAAATTTTACCATAAGCCCTGCACAATGTCAACTGGAGGGGGCCGTCCAGCGCCTTCGTAATGTCATGCAGCAGCCCGGCCCGGGCAGCGTCCGTCACGTCCGCGCCCCACGTTTCCGCCAGGGCCACGCAGGTATCCCGGCAGCCCAGCACGTGCCGCACCCGGTTGGGATTCAGCAGCCGGACGACCACCGGCTCCAGCTGCTCCATGGGCAGCTGCTTCCAATTTGCCGCCGTGTCATAGAGCTGATTCTGTCGAATATAGGCAGCCAGCGCACCGGGGAGGAATTCATCCCCGCAGCCGAAGGCCAGAAGGCGCCGGACTTGGGTGGAGGAAACCTCCGTCACCGGATTCGGCACCACCGTCACCTCCGCGCCTGCGGCGCGCAGGGGTACCCCGGCCTGGGCAATTGCCTGCTCCTCCCGTTTTTCTCCCCGGGAGACCACGGCAAGGCTCGCCTCGCCCATGATCTTATCCGCGTTGATCCATTGACCAAAGCCCCGGAACATATCGGAGCCAAGCAGCACCGTGAGCTTCGCGCCGGGGTATTGCTCCCGCAGGGCGCGGACGGTATCCCAGGTGTAGCTTCTGCCGGAGCGGCGGATCTCTACATCAGAAACCTCCAGCAGCGGGTGATTTTCCGCCGCCAGGCGGGTCATTTCCAATCGCTGCGCAGGTGTGGGGTCGCCGGCGGCAGGCTCCTTGTGGGGGACCTGGTACGCCGGGACCAGCAGGACCTTGGTCAATCCCAGCTGCCGCGCGGCGCACTCCGCCGCCCGGATATGACCGATGTGCGGCGGATTGAAGCTTCCGCCGAAAATACCGATATGCTCCATGCCTTGCCCTCCCCGTCTGCTCCAGCGGCGAAGCCGTTATCTTTCCTTTTTGCGCAGCTGCTTTTCCCGGTCGCGCTCGATGGCCTTTTCAATGGCCTGCTCCCGGAAATAGGCGTTGCGCTGCTCCTTGACCTTCTTCTCCGCCTGACGGCGGGCATGGATGCCCTTGCGCACCGGGTCGGCCTTGCTCACGGGCGTCGGCTTCCGCTTGGCCCGGCCGGACTGGTTGCGCTCCTGCTGGCACTTTTCGCTGAAGCGGTAGATCACAAATTTGGAGCCGACGCAGGCGATCCCCTCCGCGCCGGTGGCGGCGCAAATGGCGTCGCTGACCTCCCGGGGGGACATGAGCGCTCCCTCCAGCACCTTTCCCTTGACCAGCTCCCGGGCAGTGAGCAGGTTCTCCGCCTCGGCGATCACCGCCTCCGTCACGCCGCTTTTGCCCACCATCAGGGTCGTCTCGATGGGGTTCGACTGGGCACGCAGCTCCGCCCGTTCCTTACTTGTCAGCATAACCTGCCTCCTTAAGCTTTTGATAGAATACCTGCAATGCGTTCGCCCGGTGGGACACCTGATTCTTCTCCTCCGGGGTCAGCTCCGCCAGGGATTTCCCCAGGGGCGGATAATAGAAAATGGGGTCGTAGCCAAAGCCGCCCTGCCCGGCGGGGGTGCGCAGCAGCATGCCGTGCACCTCTCCTCTGGCCTGGATGATCTCCTGCTGGGGGGTGACCAGAGTAATGACGCAGACGAATTTTGCCTGCCGCCGCTCGTCCGGCACCTGCTCCGTATTTTTCAGCAGCAGCTGGAGCCGCCCCCAGTCGTCCAGGCTCTCGTCAAAGCCATAGCGGGCGGAATAGATGCCCGGCTCGCCGTTCAGCGCGTCCACGGCGATGCCGGAGTCGTCGGCCAGGGCCGGAAGCCCAGTGGCCTTCATCACCGCCTCCGCCTTTAAAAAGGAGTTCTCCTCAAAGGTGGATCCGGTCTCCTCCACGTCGATGTCCACGCCCAGGTCGGATTCCAGCAACAGCTCCATGCCGAATTTCTCGGTGATCTGGCTGATTTCCTCCAGCTTGTGCTTATTTTTGCTTGCTAAAACGACTTTCATGGCTTCTCCTTAAAACAGCGCCTTGACAAAGTCCTCGGCCACGAAGGGCATGAGGTCGTCCTCTTTTTCGCCCACGCCGATGAACTTCACGGGAATTTGCAGCACATCCGCCACGGCAATGACGATGCCGCCCTTGGCGGTGCCGTCCAGCTTGGTCAGGGCGATGGCTGTGACACCGGCGATCTCCTTGAACTGCTTGGCCTGGATCAGGCCGTTCTGGCCGGTGGTGCCGTCCAGCACCAGCAGAACCTCCTTGCTGGCGTCGGGCAGCTCCCGATCCACGATGCGGCGGATCTTGTTCAGCTCGTTCATCAGATTTACCTTGTTATGCAGCCGCCCGGCGGTATCGATGATGATCACGTCGGAATCCTTTGCCTTGGCGGACTGGATGCCGTCGTACACCACGGAGGCGGGATCCGCCCCCTCGTGCTGGCGGACGATGGACGCGCCGCTGCGCTGCGCCCAGATTTCCAGTTGATCGGCAGCGGCGGCGCGGAAGGTGTCCGCCGCCACCAGCATTACCTTCTTTCCGGCCTGCACCTGCTGCTTGGCGATCTTGCCGATGGTGGTGGTCTTGCCCACACCGTTGACGCCGATGACCAGGATCACGCTGGGATGGGTGCTCAGGTTCAGCTCCGGGCTGCCCACGTTCAGCATGTCCACCAGGATCTCCTGCAATGCTTCCCGGGCCTCGGAGGCCTGACGGATGTGGCGGCTGGAGGCCGTCTTGCGCAGCCGCTCGGTGACCTTTCCGGCGGTCTCCATGCCCAGGTCGGCCAGGATCAGGCTTTCCTCCAGCTCGTCGTAAAAATCATCGTCCAGCTCGGAGACGGAGAAAACATCATTCCAGGTCTCGGTGATGGCCTCCCTGGTCTTGGCCAGTCCCTGCTTGATCTTATCAAAAAATCCCATAGTCTCTTTCCTTTCGAGTTTACTCCCCAATGCCCAGCATTTCCGTCATCTGGTTCAGATCCAGCCGGAGCAGGCTGGATACGCCCTGCTCCTGCATGGTCACGCCGTAGAGCACATTGGATGCTTCCATGGTGCCACGGCGGTGGGTGATGACGATAAACTGGGTCTTTCGGCTGAGGTTGTGCATATAGTGGGCGAAGCGCTCCACGTTGCGGTCGTCCAGGGCGGCGTCGATCTCGTCCAGCAGGCAGAAGGGCGTGGGCCGCACCTTCAGGATGGCGAAATACAGCGCCGTGGCCACGAAGGCTTTTTCACCGCCGGAGAGCAGCGTAATGGTCTTGACCTGTTTTCCGGGAGGCTGCACCCGAATCTCGATGCCGCAGGTCAGCGGTTCCTCCGGGTCCTCCAGGATCAGCTGGCCCTTGCCGCCGCCAAACATTTCTTCAAACACCTGGCCGAAATAATGGTCGATCTTCTGGAACTCGCTGACGAAGATGGTGGTCATTTCCTTGGTGATATCCCGGATGATGCCCTCCAGCTCCCGCTTGGAGGTGAGCACATCGTCCCGCTGGGCGGCAAGATAGGTATAGCGCTCGTTCACCCGGGCGTATTCCTCGATGGCGCCCAGATTGGGGGTGCCCAGGGCGGCAATTTTCCGCTTCAGCTCGCCGATGCGGCGGTTTCCGGCTGCAATGGACTCGATCTCCCCCCGAAACTCCCCGGCGGTACTGGGGGTCAGGCCGTAGGAATCCCAGAGCTTGTCGATGATCTGCTTTTCCTCCATGGCGGAGGTGACCTTCTTCTGCTCCAGCAGGGCACAGGCCCGCTCCATATTCAGAATATCCTTGCTCTTCTCCTGTGCCTCCCGCTCGGACAGGGTCTTGGATGCCTCGGTCCCGGCCCGGTCGGCAATGGCGGCCTCCAGCTGCGTATTCATCTGCTGGGCCTGGGCATCGTTTTCCTGCTGACGGGTCAGGAGCTCCGCGATCTGGCCGTTCAGCCGGTCGGTATCCTCCCGGATGGAATCCATCAGGGCAAGCTTCTTCTCCCGGTCGCCCTCCATGGCGGTGCGCAGGCTCTTCAGGTCCTCGATGTGGGACAGGGCGGTACCCCGCTCGGCCTCCAGGGCGGCGGCCTCGGTCTTTAATGTGGTGATCTGATCGTTGATGGAGGCGGTGGCGTCCACGGTCTCGGTCTGGCTGCCCTCCAGCTGGGTCAGCTCACTGCGGCACTGGGCCAGCTGCTGGCTGAGCATGCCCAGCTTTGCCTTTTGCCCGGCGCAGCGCTCCCGGTCGGACTGGGTGCGGCCTTGAAGGCTCTCCTGCTCCCGGCGGGCAGACTGGGCTGCCTCGGCAATGGCATCCGCCATCACCTGATACTGCTTCTCCTGCCCCTGCAGGCGAAGCACCTGATCCTCCGCTTCCCGCAATTGATCCCGGGCGGCGGAGAGCTGGAATTCCACCTGATCGTACTGGCGCTTGGCTTCGGTCTGCTCCGCCTGGGCCACCAGCACATCGTTTTGCAGCTGCTTTTCCTGGGCGCTCAGCTTTTCCAGCTCGTTGGCCCGGGAGAGGATACCGGCCTCCTTGTTCACGGAGCCGCCGGTCATGGAGCCGCCGGGGTTCATCACCTGGCCATCCAGGGTGACGATCTTGAAGCGGCCGCGATACTTCTGGGACATGGCAATGGCTGCGTCCATATCCTGGACGATCACCGTCCTGCCCAGCAGGTTTTCAATGATCTGCCGGTAGGTTTTGTCACAGCTGACCAGGTCGGAGGCAATGCCCACAAAGCCCCGGCAGCTCTCCAGCCCGCTTTCCTGCAATGTCCTGCCTTGGATGCCGGTGAGGGGCAGGAAGGTTGCCCGGCCTCCGCCGGTGCGCTTCAGGAATGAAATGGCTGCCTTGCCGTCGGCCTCACTGCCCACCACGACCTGCTGCATGGCGGCTCCCAGGCCGATCTCGATGGCCACGGTATATTCATCCTCGGTGCGGATCAGCCGGGAGACCGGGCCATGGACATTGCGCAGCCTGCCCCGCTCCGCCTCCTGCATGACCATGCGGACGGATTTCTGGTAATTTTCAAAGTCCCGCTCCATGGCGCGGAACACCCGCGCTCTGGCGGTAACGGAATCCAGCTTGCCGGTCAGCTCCCGCAGGCGCTGCTGGGCGTCCTCCACCCGCTTGGCCCGGGAGGACTGGCGCAGGGTATAGCCGGAGATGGTATTGTTCGCCGCCGTGACCTGCTCCTGGGCCTCCTTCAGCTGGTTCTGCGCCTGGGTCAGCGCGCTTTGGGCCTCGCTCAGGCGGGCCGCGCCGAAATCCAGGTCGCCGTTCAGCTGCTCCAGGCGCTGGGTGTTCTGGCTGATGCTCTCCTCCAGGCCCCGCACGTCCGCCTCCCGGCCCGCAATATCGGCAGTCAGGGTGGATTCCTGCCCCCGCAGCTCCAAGAAGCGCTTGGTCATGCCCTGGGCGCTGGCGGTCATGGCGGCCAGCTTCAATTGCAGCTGCTCCAAATCCCGCTTTTTGTCGGAAATGCCGCCGTCGATCTGGGAGATTCTGGCCTCCGCCTGTTCAATCTGGGCCACGATGCCGCCGGAGCGGTCCTCCTGGCCCTTCAGCTCTTCTTCAATTCTTGCCACATTGGCGTTGTTGTTTTCCACATTGCCCCGCAGCACCGCCATCTGGCCGTCCAGCTGCTGATGGGTGGACTGGAGCATATTCACCTTGACCCGGAGGGTTTCCAGGTCGCCGTCCTTCTGGCGCAGGGCGGTCCCCAGCTCCTCTGCCTGGGCATAGAGCCTGTCCAGGTCGTCGTGGGCCTGCTGGAGCACAAAGGAAGCGGAGGCATAGTCCTCCTCTGCCTTCTTGGCGGCGGCGGTAAGCCTGTCCAGGCTGTCCAGCCAGACGGCAACCTCCACGCCCTTCAGCTCGTCCTTCAATTCCAGATACTTCCTGGCCTTCTCGGACTGGGCCTTCAGCGGCTCCAGCTGAAGCTCCAGCTCGGACACCTTGTCGCCGATGCGCAGCAGATTATCCTCGGTCTGGGCCAGCTTGCGCTCCGTCTCCTCCTTGCGGTGGCGGTACTTGGAGATGCCGGCCGCCTCCTCAAAAATCTCCCGGCGGTCGTTGCTCTTGAGAGACAAGATCTCATCAATGCGTCCCTGTCCGATGTTGGAATAGCCCTCCCGCCCCAGGCCGGTGTCCATGAACAGCTCGTTGATATCCTTGAGCCGGGCGGACTGCTTATTGATATAATATTCGCCGTCGCCGCTGCGGTAATAGCGGCGGGTGACCATCACCTCGTCGGCATCGTAGGCCAGGGCGCGGTCGGTATTGTCCAGCGTCAGGGTCGCCTCGGCAAAGCCCACAGCGCTGCGCTTCTGGGTACCGCCGAAGATCACATCCTCCATTTTCGCGCCCCGCAGGGTCTTGGTGCTCTGCTCGCCCAGCACCCACAGAATGGCATCGGAAATATTGGATTTGCCGGAGCCGTTGGGGCCGACAATGGCGGTGATATCGTCGCCAAACCGAATCAGGGTCTTGTCCGGGAAGGACTTGAAACCCTGCAATTCCAAA
Source organism: uncultured Eubacteriales bacterium (assembly GCA_900553805.1). GTDB lineage: Bacteria > Bacillota > Clostridia > Oscillospirales > Oscillospiraceae > Faecousia. Next base: position 12,857 of record USEU01000030.1, on the reverse strand, counting down.
GATTTTAGATACACTTCAAAACCTCTTGCAACACAATATAGATCATCACAAAAAACATCAGTTTATTATATCTTTAAACCGCCGGAATTGCAAGTTTTTCTTTTATGAGCAGGCGTGGAAAACGATAGGCGGACAAGGAGCAGACAATGGGAGTCTGCTTCCTGTCCGGCTTTTTATGCTTTGCAAATTACCCGTTGCTTTGCTACCAGGCTTTATCTGCTCTCTTTCCGATAGGCAGCCCGGTAGATGCCGCCCAGGAGCAGGGCCAGGGCATAGGCGGCGAAGGCCAGCACGAAGGGGAGCATCACGCCCCGCTTGTAGATCAGCCCGGCAAACAGCGCCCCAAAGATGCCTCCCAGGGAATACATGGCCTGGTAAAAGCCCATGAGCACATTTCCGTTTTCATCGTCCGTCCGCATGGCCACCATGGATTGCAGCAGCACCAGACGGATCACGTTCACGCTGCTGTAAAGGATGTACACGCCAATGAAAACAGTCCGGCTGTCCCACACCAAAATCAGCCCCAGCATCAGGGTGCAGGCCGACAGGATGTGCAGAAAGCTTTTGTTGATGTCGGTCTTACGCTGCATTTGGATGCACACGGTGGCGTTCAGCACCAGAGTCGCCAGCGCAATGACGCCCTTGAAGGTGCCGTTGTAGGCCGACGACATGCCGAACTGGTCCCTGATGTAGTAATTAAAGCACTGCTCGTAGGAATTGTGCCCAATGGAGGACACCGCCAGCACCGCAAAGATCAGTCCCAGCGGGACGGTCATATATTTCCCTGCCGCGGCAAACGCCTGGAACGGGTTCACATCCCGCAGCGAAAGCTTCCCGCTCTGCTGAACGGCCCCGCCGTCCCGACACACGATGAAAAATAGGATGCCGCACACCGCCAAAACCACCACCTGCCAGAAGCAGGCAAATTCCGTGGAAACCAGCCCCATCATGCCGCCGATGAAAAAGCCCCCTGCCAGCGCGACGGAGTGGGCAGTTTCCAGCGCGGTCAGGTATTGGCTCCGCTGGGCGACGCTTCCGGCGGAACGGATGGAGAAGTTCGCAAAGGTGGTGTAGCACCCGCTGACGAAGATCCCGGCAAACATCCGCCCCAGCACGATCATCCATTCACTGTAAGCCAGCATGAAGATCAGCTGCCCCAGGGCGTAGCCCGAGCAGGAGATCAGCAATATTCTGCGGGCAGGCCAGCGATCTGCCAACTTTCCCCACAGCGGGGCAAACAGAAAGTTCATCACGTTCATGGCCGCAAGGGCTACGCCGAACATGGAGCTGTCCAGCCCGCGCTCCACGATCAGCGTGGGGGTGACCGGGTGGACAAAATTTGCCGCCAGGTTGAAAAGCACCGTCAGGGCCAGAAAGGCATAAAACCGCTTGTTCTTCACAGTCCATCTTTCTTTCTCTGTTCAGAATGCGTCCAGTATAGCACATCTTTTTTCAAAATGGAAGTCAACACGGCACAATTGCCCCGCCTAACCCTGCGGGCGCAATCGTGCCGTGCTTTCAATATAAACAAAAGCCCTAGGGGTCAGCCGCAGTGCTCTACCAGCCACTGCATGGCCTGGCGGTAGCCGTCAAAGCCCTGGCCCTTAATGGTGTGCTTACAGGCCATGCCCGCATAGGAGATGTGACGGAACGGCTCTCTGGCGTCCACATCGGAAATGTGCACCTCCACCGCCGGGATGGCCACCGCCTTCAGCGCGTCCAGGATGGCCACGCTGGTGTGGGTGTAGGCGGCGGGGTTGATGACGATGCCGTCAAATTTCCCGTAGGCCTGCTGAATTTTGTCCACCAGGTCGCCCTCGTGGTTGCTTTGGTACTGCTCGACCTCCACTCCCAGCTCCTCTGCCCAGGCAGAAAGCAGGCGTAGCAGGTCGGCAAAGGTATTTTTGCCGTAGATATCCGGCTCCCGAATGCCAAGAAAGTTCAGGTTGGGGCCGTTGATCACGAGAATTTTCATGTGGTTTCCTCCCATTTTTGCAGGATCGCCTTCAAGGTTTCCTCAACGGGGCCGTCGTTGGAAATTTCCCAGTCCGCGAAGCGCCGGTACAGCGGCTGGCGCTGGGCAAACATTTCGCCGAGTCTGCCCGCCTGAGACAGGGGACGGCCATCGGTGGGCAACTTGCGCAGGTCCCGGGTCAGCCAGAAAACGGCGCCGTTCTGGTGGAGCAGGTCAAAATTGCGCTGCTGGGTGACGCAGCCGCCGCCGGTGGCAATCACCAGGCCGCTCTGCTTGCCCAGCTCCGACAGGGTTTCCGTCTCCAGGGTGCGGAAAGCTGCCTCGCCCTCGGCGGGAATGATCTGGGTGATCTTTCGGCCAGCTTTTGCTTCCAGCGCCTCGTCCGCATCAACGAACCTTCTGCCCAGCGCCTGTGCAAGCTGCTGCCCGACGGTGGTTTTTCCGCAGCCGGGCATGCCGATGAGGATGATATTCTCCATCTGCCGCCGCAGGGCGCGGTGGATTCGGGCGATCACCTCGTCCTCAATTTTGCGGCCGGTGAACCATTCGGCGCTTTCCTTGGCCTGGGCCACCAGCATCCACAGGCCGTTTTCCGTAATAAGGCCCCGGGCAGATGCGTCCAGCAGGATCTGCGTCCTGGCTGGGTTATACACCACATCCAGCACCCCCTCCAGCGCCGGGAAATGCTCCAGGCTCAGGGGACTTTTGCCGGTGTTGGGATACATGCCCACCGGGGTGGTGTTGACGATCACAGCGGCATCGGCGTGGCGGTCCAGGTTTTCATAATTGTTTTCGCCGGAGCGGGAGATCACCACTACGTCCGCCCCAAGCTCCCACAGCACCGCCACCGCCGTATTGGACGCGCCGCCACTGCCCAGAACCAGCACCTTTTTTCCTGCCACCGCCAGGCCGCTTTTTTTCACAAGCCATCGGAAGCCAAAGTAATCCGTATTGTGGCCCACCAGGCGTCCGTCCGGCCTGCGCACGATGGTGTTCACCGCTCCCAGCCGCTCTGCCGCCGGTGACAGCTCGTCCAGGTAAGGGATCACATCTTTTTTATAGGGGATGGTCACATTCAGGCCGGTAAAGTCCCCGTTTTTCAGGAAAGCTTCCAGCTCCTCCGGCTCCTTTTCAAAAAGCGCGTAGCGATAGCTCCCCAGATGGGCGTGAATCTGGGGGGAATAGCTGTGGCCCAGCTTTCTTCCAAGCAATCCGCAGTTCATGCTAAACCACCTCGCAATAGCTGCCCAGATATTTGAATTCCTCGCAGAAATCGTCCAGCTCGCACATCAGCTGCACAAATTCCTCGGAATAGATGGAGGTTTCCAGGTCGAAATAAAACATGAATTCAAACTCCCGGTCGGGCAGCGGGCGGGATTCCAGCTTGGTCACGTTGATGCCCAGGGTATACAGCCGGGCCAAGACCTTATACAGCGCGCCGGGCTTGTGGGGCAGGATCATCATGATACTGGTCTTGTCCGCACCGGGATAGATTTCCAGATTCTTGCTGATGCAGATGAATCGGGTACGGTTATTGCCCTTGTCCTGGACGCTGGGGGCCAGGTTGGTCAGCCCGTACAGCTGGGCGCAGGAGCGGCTGCTCAGAGCAGCTACATCCTTCCGCCCGGAGGCGGCCACCATCTCCGCCGCCATGGCGGTATTCTCCACCGCCACCACATTCACATTGGGCAGCCGGCTCAGGAATCCGGCGCACTGACTGATGGCCTGCTGGTGGGAATAGATCTCCCGGATGTCTTCCTGCTTTGTGCCGGGGTTGGCCAGCAGATTGTGATCCACCTTCAGCCGGAAGGTGCGGACAATGGAGAAATTATGCTGGATCATCAAATCATACACCTGGTTCACGGAGCCGGCGGTGGAATTCTCGATGGGCAGGACGCCATACTGGCACATGCCGTTTTCGATGGCGGAGAACACGCCCTCAAAGCTCTTGAAATACAGGATCATGGGGCTGGGGAAGATCTTCTCGCAGGCCAGCTGGGAATAGGCCCCCTCCACCCCCTGGCATGCCACCATGGGCGCGCGAGGGAAAAGTTTGGGGGTATTCTCAATGGCGGCGGTGATCTGCCGGAACAGAGGCGTTTCCTTTTCGTTGCGCTTGGCCTGGTAGCTCCGGCTCAGCTCCAGAATGATGGAGTACAGACTGCGGGCGTAGCCTGCCATCTCGGGACCCGCCTTTTGAGCCACATTCTGTAAAATCTCCCGCTCACGCGCCGGGACGAAGATGGGCAGATCGCGTTCACGCTTGTAGTCCGCCACCTGGGCGGAGATGTCCATCCGGGCGCAGAAGAGCTTCAGCAGCTCGTCGTCGATCCTGTCGATTTCACCGCGTAATTCAGTAATATCCATGGAATGCCTCTCTTTCTTCCAGCATCAGGTCAAACAGTGCGATGGCCGCCGCCGCCTCCACCACGGGGACGGCGCGGGGCACGATGCAGGGGTCATGGCGGCCCTTGACGGTCAGCTCCTCATCGGTCCCCCGGGCCAGGGAGACGCTGCGCTGGGCGGCGGAAATGGAGGGCGTGGGCTTGATCGCCGCCCGGAAGAGCAAGGGCATGCCGTTGGTAATGCCCCCCAGAATGCCGCCGCAGTTGTTGGTAGCGGTGACCACCCGGCCTGCCTCCATATGGAAGCCGTCATTGTTCTGGCTTCCCCGGAGCCGGGCTGCGGCAAAACCGATGCCAAATTCCACTCCCTTGACGGCGGGGATGCCATAAACGATCTGGGCAATCCGATTCTCCACGCCGCCGAACATTGGCTCGCCCAGCCCTGCCGGGAGCCCCACCGCGGCGCATTCAACGACGCCGCCCACGCTGTCCTGCGCCTGTCTGGCCCGGACCACGGCCTCCCGCATTTCGGCGCCTGCCGCCGGGTCCAGCACCGGGAAATCTGCCTGAATGGCGTCCAGCTGGGGATACATCGGTTCAAACGGCATATCGTCCACATGCTCAATGGAGGCAATGTGGGCGGCAATGCGGATGCCCTGCGTCTCCAGCCACTGCTTGCACAGCCCCCCGGCGATGCACAGCGGAGCGGTCAGGCGGCCGGAGAAGTGGCCGCCCCCGGCGCTGTCCTGGAAGCCGTGATACTTGACCTGGGCGGTATAGTCCGCGTGGCCGGGGCGGGGGCAGTCCTTCAGGTTCGCGTAATCCCCGGAGCGGGTATTGGTATTGCGGATGATGGCGGCAATGGGTGCGCCGCAGGTGCGGCCCTCCAAAAGGCCGCTGAGAAATTCCGGCCTGTCCGCCTCGGCGCGGGGGGTGGAAAAATCATTCTGCCCCGGTGCGCGGCGATCAAGAAAGGCTTGCAGCTGCTCCAAGTTCACCGACAGCCCCGCCGGGACGCCGTCCAGGGTCATGCCGATGGCCGGGCCGTGGGACTGGCCGAAGATGGATAGCTTGATATGTTCACCGTAGGTACTGCTCATAGCGTCCTCCCAGCTGTTTGTATTCTTCAAAGAATCGAGGATAGGATTTTTCCACGCATTCCGCCCCCAGGATGGTCACGTTTTCCTTGCAGGCCGTGGCGGCAACGGCCGCCGACATGGCAATGCGGTGGTCGTTCCTTGCGTCCACCGTGCCGCCGGTCAGGCCGGTGCCGTGAACAGTCAGCCTGTTTTCATCCGCCTCCGCCCGGCCGCCCAGGGCGCAGATCATTTCCTTTACTGATTCCACCCGGTCGGATTCCTTCAGGCGCAGCCGGGCGATGTTGGAAAATACCGCGCCTCGGTTGCAAGCGGCAACCACGGCCAGAACGGGCACCAGGTCGGGAATGTCGGAGGCGTCGATGGTCAGCCTTTCCCGCAGCCCCGGAAGCAGCGCTGCCGCCGCCCGGTCGCCCTGGGGGGAGTCCGGGCGCAGACCTTCCACCCTGATCGGGCTTCCCAGCGCTTCCGCTGCCAGGAAGAACGCGCCGTTGCTCCAGTCCCCCTCCACCGTCACCGTGCCGGGAGAAATAAAATTCTGTCCGGCGGGGATGGAAAATTTCTTCACGTCAATGCCGAAGCGCTTCATGGCTTGCAGGGTCATGTCCACATAGGGAGCGGATTCCAGCCTGCCGGTGATCTGGAGCTTGCAGCCGCCGGGAATCAGCGCGCCTGCCAGCAACAGCCCCGTGATAAACTGGCTGGAAACGCCGCCGCTGAGGGTGTAGGTCCCGGCCCTCAGCTTCCCCCGGCAGCGGATGGTATCTGCCGTGGGGCGGCTGAGGGTACAGCCCATGCGCTCCATCTCCTCCCACAGCGGGGAAAGAGGCCGCTGGGGCAGCCGCCCGGTCATATAAAAAGTGGTGTCGCAGCCCAGAGCACCGGCCACCGGCAGCAGGAAGCGCAGGGTGGAGCCGCTGTCCTGGCAGGGAAGCGCCGCTCGGGTCGGGAGCGCCGCCAACGGCTCCACCGCAAAGCCCTCGGTTGTCCGGGTGACCTTCGCCCCCAAGGCGTTCAGGCATTGGGCGGTGGCTTCAATATCCCGGTTGGTCTCCGGGCAGCGCAGCACCGTCCCGCGGTCGGCAAAGGTGGCGCAGATCAGCATGCGGTGGGCCTGGGATTTGGAGGGGATGGCCCGCACCGTGCCCGCCAGCTTCCCCGGCCTGATGGTGATATCCATACTCACAGCCCCGCTTCCACAAACTCTTCCAGCGCCTCCACCGGCGTGGGCACAATGTCGCAGCAGCCGATGGCTCTGGGGACGATCAGGCTGACCGTGCCGCCGCTGCGCTTTTTGTCGGAAAGCATGTAATGAGCCAGCTCCCGGGCGGAAAATTCCGTCGCGGTGGGCAGGCCGTAGGCATCCAGCGTGCTTACAATGGTCTGCGCGTCCGCCGGGGAGAGCCGCCCCCTTTTGGCGGCGGCCCGGCTGACGATGGCGATACCGATAGCCACGGCCCGGCCATGGGAGACGGCAAAGCGGCTTCTGGCCTCCACGCCGTGCCCCACAGTATGGCCCAGATTCAGCTTCATCCGCGCGCCGGTATCGAATTCGTCCTCCGCCACCACGTCCCGCTTCAGCTCCACACAGCGGCGGATGACCCGCTCCCGGTCAAATTCCGGCCCGGTGCTTCTCAGGTAGTCAAAGAACGCCCGGTCATAGAGGATTCCGTATTTAATGACCTCCGCGCAGCCGTCCCGGAAGATCTCCGCTGGGAGGGTACTGAGCACGTCGGTATCGCAGAGCACCAGCCGCGGCTGGTAAAAGGTCCCGGCCAGATTCTTCCCGGCGGGCAGATCGATGGCCGTTTTGCCGCCCACAGAGGAATCCACCGCCGCCAAAAGAGTGGTGGGCACCTGGATAAAGGCCACCCCCCGCAGATATGTGGCGGCGACAAACCCGGTCAGGTCTCCCACCACGCCGCCGCCCAGGGCCACCAAAAGGTCAGCCCGGGTCAACTGATGCTCCGCCAGGAAATTCAGGAGGGAGAGATAGGTCTGCCCGTTCTTGCTCTCCTCCCCGGCGGGGAAGACATAGCTGACCACCTCGAAGCCCGCCGCTTTCAGGCTTTGCTCCGCCGCGGCCCCATGCAGGGGATATACATTGGATTCGCTGACAACGCAGGCTTTTCTCCCCCAGACGCACTTTACCGCTTCCTGCCCCAGGGAAGGCAGCAGGCCACTGCCGATGAGAATGTCATAGTCATGGGATGCGTGTACTGTTACTTTTTGCATCCGTCTACCTCCTCCTTGCGCCGCTTGCCCTCGTCCAGAAGCCGATAGAGCCGCTGCTCATCCCGCTCCTGCAGCGCCTCTCGGTACTCGGTGAGGCTGCGGATATACTGATCCAGCTCAAAGAGCAGATTCTCCCGGTTTTCCAGGAACAGCTCCGTCCACATGCCCGGATTCAGCCAGGCCACCCGGGTCAGGTCCCGGTAGCTCCCGGCGGAGAAGCCCTTGTGCTCCAGCGCCGTGGGGGACTTGATAAAGGCGTTGCTGAGGATATGGGGCATCTGGGAGGTAAAGGCGATCATGCGGTCGTGGGCCTCGGCGGTGGTCACGGAGAAGAAGCCGAAGCCGCAGGGCTCCAGCGCTTCCTTCACCCGCTGGAGCAGCGCCATGTCGTCATACACCGGCGGCACCAGCACCATGGGCGCGCCCTGAAACAAGGTCGCCCGGCTGTACTTGAAGCCGGAAAACTGAGAGCCAGCCATGGGATGCCCGCCCACAAAGGTAAAGCCATACCGCCGCGCCACCGGGAAGCAGCGGCTGCACACCAGCTGCTTGGTGCCGCAGCAGTCGATCACCAGGGTGTCGCGGGTGATCCGCCCGCCGTTGCTTTCCAGCCAGGCCGCGCTGCCCTCCGGGTAGATGGCCAGCAGGATCAGGTCGCACTGGGGAATGGTCTCTTCGTCCAGCACCCCATCCACCGCCCCGGCCAGCATGGCAAAGGAGAGCATCTCCGGCTCCAGATTTTTGGCGTAAACCGTGTGGCCCGCCAGCTTATAGGCCCTGGCCAGGGAGCCGCCGATCAGCCCCAGGCCCAAAATTCCCACGGTCATGCCATCACCTCTCGGATCTCCATGGCCTTCCGGCTCACATCCGCAAACTGGCCGGGAGTCAGGGATTGAGCGCCGTCGCACAGGGCGTGCTCCGGGTCGTTGTGGACCTCGATCATCAGGCCGTCCGCTCCGCAGGCAGCCGCAGCGCAGGCCATGCTGGGCACCAGGCGGGCCTTGCCGGTGGCGTGGCTGGGATCCACCACCACAGGCAGATGGCTCAGCTCATGGAGCACCGGCACGGCGGAAAGGTCCAGGGTATTACGGGTGTAGGTCTCAAAGGTGCGCACGCCCCGCTCGCACAGGATCACATTTTCGTTGCCCTCGCTCATAATGTATTCCGCGCTCATCAGCAGCTCCTGCAGGGTGTTCGCCAGGCCCCGCTTCAGCAGGATGGGCTTTTTCGTTCTGCCCACCTCCTTCAGGAGGTCGAAGTTCTGCATGTTCCGCGCGCCGATCTGGATCACGTCCACATCATTAAAAAGGTCCAGCGTATTGATGTTCATCAACTCCGTCACGATGGGCAGCCCCGTGGCCTGCTTTGCCTTCAACAGCAGCCGGATGCCCTCCGCGCCCATGCCCTGGAAGGCATAGGGCGAGGTGCGGGGCTTGAACGCGCCGCCCCGGAGGAAATTGGCCCCCGCCTCCTTCACCGCCCGGGCAATGCCCACCAGCTGCTCCTCGCTCTCCACGGAGCAGGGTCCGGCGATCAGGCCGAAGTAGCCGCCGCCGATCTTGGCGCCCCCCGCCTCCACCACCGTATCCCGGGGATGGAACTTGCGGTTGGCCTGCTTGAACGGCTCGGAGACCCGCTTCACTGCCTCCACGATCTCCAGGCTGTTCAGCAGCTCCATATCCACCCGGCTGGTATCGCCCACCAGGCCAAGGATAGTGACCTCCTTGCCCTGGGAGATGTGGACGTCCAGGTTCATATTTTTCAGCCACTCCACCAGATGTCCCATCTGCTCCGGGGTAGTCCCATGTTTCAAAATCGCAATCATATTTTACGCACTCCTTATAAAAATAACGCCGCACGGCGAATCGTGCGGCGTTAAAAAACATTCTTTTTTGCTCCTGCCGGAAGCATTGCAGCACAAAACGCTATTACTTTTTTCGGGTAAAAAAGTAATAGTAATAAAAGGAAAACTGTGCTGCGGTGTACATGGCGCTCATGGCTCTGCCTCCGACCTGTTCTTACGGCAATCATAGCACCGGGAACGGGAAATTGCAAGCATTTTTTATACGGCCGTCGAAAAATGCTTGACAAATGGAGACCGTCCGCGACTGGGCCTTCCAGAACACGGATTACGACATTCTCTACTCCTACATGAAATACACCAACATCGGCTCCTATTCCACCGCTCTTGCCAACGGCATGAAAAAAGTAAAAGAATACGCGAATTCCAGAAACATCCTTTCCTACGCCTACGCCATCACACGGGAGGAATGGGAGGCGTTGGCGAAATAAGGTCCGCTGGGCGTACGCTGTTTATTTTGTTTTAAATTTCCATTCTCCCCCACCTTTTCCGCAAAAAGTCAGGCATTTCTCTATAAAAAGCGCACAACCTATGACTGCGGAAACAAAACCGCGAAAGAGAATGGAAAAGGAGAGAAACATTATGAAGAACAGCAATCAGATCAATGTTCCCCAGGCTCGTGAGGCTATGGACAAGTTCAAGATGCAGGCTGCCCAGGACGTTGATGGTCCAGTTACCTATTGAACTATAATAGAATCATCCAAAATAATTCAAATCAACGGTTGGTTTCCAAATCTATTGTAGTTCACTCGATAAAAAACTTCATAAGCAGTTCGTTTTCCTGTTACATACACAAACAGGAAATCCAATCTTCAAGCCATGCTCGTAGAAGCGCATTCTATGAGCATGGCTTTTTTTACTTGTCATATCACACATTTTTATCCATTTATTCGCATTAAAAAGGATGCATAAGATATTGCGGATATTATCGCCGGTACTTTCTTCATCTGCGATTGCAGCGGGGAATCCTTCGGCAGCCTTTCCACGGAGCAGCAGAAGCGGTATCTGGAAAAATACCGTCTCCCGGAACGGTTCTTCCGTACACGAGACGGCATTGAATCCGTGCCATATAAGCCTCAAAACCGAGAGCGCTAAGTGTCGTCCTCTTCAAAGAGAAAAATGTTACGCTCCATTTGACAAATCCGCAGAATAATGTTACACTAACTGCGTTACAATACGCTCAGGAGGTGACAGAATGCTGTATCGGAAGGCATATGACAGGCTGCTGGAGTGGAAAGGACAACCGAAAAGAAAGGCCCTTTGCATTATGGGGGCACGTCAGATCGGCAAGACAACCGTTATTCGTCAATTTGGTAAGGAACAGTATTCCTGTTTTGTGGAAATCAATTTTATTACCGATACCGACGCAACAAAGATATTCGCCGGGAATCTGGACGCCAATACGATCATCACGAATCTGACTGCCTACACCAGAAAACCAATGATCCCCGACAACACGTTGGTGCTTCTGGATGAAATCCAGGCCTGCCCCAACGCCAGAACCGCCATCAAGTTTCTGGTGGAGGATGGCCGCTTTGACTATATCGAATCCGGTTCCCTTTTGGGTGTCCGGCACAAAGAGGTGCGGTCCTACCCAGTGGGCTTTGAGGAACTTTATCAGATGTATCCCATGGACCTGGAAGAATATCTGTGGGCTAACGGCGTGCAAAAATCGACCATCCAGTACCTCAAGGATTGCTATGAAACGGGAACGCCGGTTACGGATGCCATTCACCAGACCATGTGCAAGCTGCTCTATAGCTATATAGTGGTCGGCGGTATGCCGGATGTTGTCCAGACCTATGTAAATACCCACGATATTGCCCAGGTGATTGCCCGCCAAACGGAAATATTAGAGCTGTACCGATTGGATATTGCGCAGTATACACAGGGCAGCGAAAAGGTCAAGGTCCGCGCTATTTTTGACAGCATTCCCAGCCAGTTGAATGATAAAAAGCGAAGATTTGTATTGGCTGCATTGGACTCCAACGGTCGTCAGCTCCGCTATGCAGACAGCTTCAACTGGTTGGCCGATGCAGGCGTCGCCCTTCCCTGCTACAATGTGGAGGAGCCGCAGCCACCGCTCATGCTCAATGAAAAACGGAATCTTTTCAAATTGTTTATGGCAGATACGGGCCTGCTGTGTGCTGCCTGTATGGAAAATGTGCAGTTTGAAATTCTAAACGGGGCACTGCAGATCAATATGGGCAGCATTCTGGAAAATATGATCGCGCAACAGCTAAAATGCAATGGATTCCAGCTGAATTATTATGACGGAAAGAAAACCGGTGAAATCGACTTCGTCATTCAAAATGGAATGAGTGTCGAACTGATTGAGGCCAAATCCGGAAACGATTTCAAGGTACATTCCGCCATGGACAGAATCCGCAGAACAGAGGGCTGGAAATTTGAAAAAGCAACCGTGCTCTGCAAAGGAAATATCGAATTCGTTGATGGGGTATGGTATTATCCTTGGTATATGGTCATGTTTATGAAAGTCCACCAACCGCCCAAAACAATGAAATACGAAATCGATTTGAGCGCATTGCAATAATCCGAACCATAAAAAGGCATCTGTCTTCACACCGGCAGATGCCTTTTTATGCCTGAAAAACGCGGGTATTTCAGGAAATCAAGTTTTTCTGAAATATAAGATGATTCCATTTTTCACAGAATACGCAGAATGTGCAATTATAAAGGCAACACCGCACAATTTGGCAAGAAGCCCCAGCCTGGATTTTTGCCAAATTGTGCGGTGTTGCCCTAAGCACTATGCACCGCCTGAAAGGGTGGTGCTTTTTTATATCCAAATTGCAATAGGAGGTGATGCCCATTTGAACACAAAATCCACAGCATCCTGCGGCTGCGGCAAGCCCAGGACGACCCCCATTTCCCCGGAGGAAAAACGATGGCTGAAAGAAAAACTGTACCAGTCCCAATACGACGAATTTATGCAGGAGCATCGGGAGGCACGGCTATTTCTTCGGCCCGGTCATAGAAGAAGCTATCGGTAGGAGGTTTTGTATTGTCCTCGCAAGCATCGCCTTTTGTCCCCAAAAGGCAGCTTGTCAGGGCGCATCCCTGAAACCCTCTATTTGTAAGGAAAGCCGCAGAAACCGCCGCAAAGCTGGCGAAATCCGCAGCGGAAGCGGCAAAGGCCCTGTATGCGGCAATCATTGCCGGTGGTGCTGCCTCCACACAGCAGGCGGAAATTCCTCGCTGTTTTGGCATGATGACGGTTTTCAGCCAGGCCCTGCCCGCGCTCCGGCAGCAGCCGATTTATTCAGAACTTCCCTGGTATCAGAGGCTTCCTAAGCGTGAGCAGGGGCGGCTTTCTCCTTGGG
>USEU01000029.1 GCA_900553805.1 uncultured Eubacteriales bacterium | reverse complement strand
GAGCCAAAAATCCAGGCTGGGGCTTCTTGCCAAATTGTGCGGTGTTGCCCTAATTGGTATTCCGAATACCGCGCCTGACTCCTCCGGCGCACGCTCAGCGGCGGGGGGTGAGCTTCCAGGAGAGGGGCGGGGGAGGGGGCGCGCTGGGGTCGATCCGGTGCAGCAGGGCGGCAATGGCGGCGGCGGGCAGGGCGGGGCAGGACAGGCTGGTGAGGGCGGCGGCGGGGGCCAGATAGCTGTTGTCGTAGCTGACCAGGCTGCATTTTTCCTGCCGGGCCTGCAAAAAGCGGCGCAGGCGGAAGCCGATCTCATCGTTGAAGCACACGGCGGCGGTGCAGTCACCGGGCAGCTCCTCCCGGAAGCGCCGCAGCAGCCCCTCGGTTCCCTCCAGCAGGCGCAGGCGGTCCGCCTCGCCGTACCACAGGCATTGAGCGGGATCAAAATCCAGCCCCGCCTCCCGCGCGGCCCGGAGCAGGCCCCGGAACCGCCGGATGCCCCTGGAATCGTCCCATTTCAGGATGGCGGCAAAGCGGCGGTGGCCCTGGGCGGCCAGATGGGCGACGAGAAGCTCTGCCCCCGCTTCCTCGTCCGGCGCGACACAGGGGAGGTCCGGGCGATAGCTGCCCCCCAGAAATACCAGGGGGATGCCTGCTTCGCCCAGGGCGCTGAGCGGTTCATCATGGAAGCAGCCCAGCACATCCGTGATCGGTTCCAGCAGGACCCCGGCGGGGCGCTGGCGGAGCAGGGCGCGCAGCTGCTCCGCCTCCCGCTCCCGGCTGCCCCGGGTCTCCAGGCAGTCCAGGCCGTAGCCCGCCGCCTGGGCGGCGGCCCGGGCCTGCTTGATAAAGGCCGGGGCGGTGTATTCCTCCCGGTCAGCCAGGAGCAGGGCCAGCCGACGGCTGGGCAGGGCGGCGCTTTTGGCGGGATAGGAGCCGCTGCCCTGGCGGCGGACGATCAGCCCCTGACGCTCCAGCAGAGCCAGGGCGGAGCGGACGGTCTGGCGGCTGCAAGCGTACTGGGCGCACAGCTGCGCCTCGGTGGGCAGCCGGGTGCCCGCGTCCCGGCCGCCCAGGGTCAGGGCGATCTCCCGGGCGATGCGCTGATATTTTGCACTCACGGCATTTGCCTCCTTGCTGCGAAAAAATTGATTTTGAAGCGGTTTTCTGCGTAAATAAACAGACCGCGGGAAGACGCAAAGGGTGAAAAACTTTCTTTTATCCGGGCGGCAGTATAAAAAATCACCCTGTTTTTTCCCGCCTTGCGGCAGATTGCTTTGGGCGAAACGGGGCGGCGCGGCGGACAAATCGGAAAATTCTCTCCTGATAATCATAAGATATTCCACAAAAAGAAGTCAATGGGCAGAGATGCCAAAAATTTGTATTCTTTTTTGTTCTGCCCTCTGAAATTTGTATTTATTTAGAATCATGGTTTTGTGTTTTGGGGTGTTCAATGCGTTGACGGGGCGAAAATTATGTGCTTTTATATAGGCACAAGCCCGCACGAACGCGGACGAAAAAATTTTTGGAAAGAGGTACACACTATGAGAAAGCTTCTGGCAATCGCCCTGGCGCTGTGCATGGTCCTGTCCATCGCCTGCTTCGCCTCCGCAGAGTCCGACGACCTGATCAAGGTCGGCATCATCAACAACGACCCCACTGAGTCCGGCTACCGCGCCGCCAACGTGGCCGACATGGAAAAGGTTTTCTGTGAAGAGAACGGCTACGACGCCCAGTTCTTCTACTCCCTGAAGAACGAGGAGCAGATCGCTCAGGCCAAGAAGTTCATCTCCGATGAAGTTGACTACCTGCTGCTGTCCGCCGCCGCCACCACCGGCTGGGACTCCGTGCTGAAGGAAGCCGAGGACGCCGGCATCACCGTCATCCTGTTCGACCGCACCATCGACGCCGACGAGAGCCTGTACGCTGCCTCTGTGGTCTCCGACATGGCCAAGGAAGGCGAGACCGCTGTTGCCTGGCTGGCTGAGCAGGGCCTGGACGAGTACAACGTGATCCACATTCAGGGCGTTATGGGTTCCGCCGCTCAGGTGGGCCGCTCCGGCGCTCTGGACACCCAGGTGGAAGAGAACGACAACTGGAAGATCGTGATCCAGCAGACCGGCAACTGGAGCGCTGACGAGGCCAAGCAGATCGTGGAGTCCGTCATCAACTCCGGCGAGAAGTTCAACGTCATCTACGCTGAGAACGACAACATGGCGCAGGGCGCCGTGGCCGCTCTGGACGCTGCCGGCATCACCCACGGCGTTGACGGCGATGTGATCGTCATGGGCTTCGACTGCAACAAGTGGGCGCTGCAGGAGCTGCTGGACGGCAACTGGAACTACGACGGCCAGTGCAACCCCTTCCAGGCTGAGACCATTTCCGGCATCATCGAGAAGCTGGAAGCCGGCGAAGAGCTGGAAGAGAAGGTCGTGATCCTGGAGGAGAAGGGCTTCGACGCCGCCACCATCACCGCCGAGGACGTTGAGACCTACGGCATCTAAGCGATAAAAAGAATCCCCTGATTAGATAATATGCCGGGTACGCGGTACGGAATATTGGCGCATGTCCTGTATCCGCACCGCGTACCTTTCACTTTTGGGTTCAAGTGCCGACCGGCCTCTTGAGCCAATGACGGAGGCTAGACAATGCAAGAAGGCGCAGTGTTGGAAATGCGCGGCATTTCCAAATTCTTTCCCGGCGTCAAGGCGCTGCAAAATGTGGACTTCACCCTGAGGAAGGGTGAAATTCATGCGCTGATGGGTGAAAACGGCGCGGGAAAATCCACCCTGATCAAGGTGCTCACCGGCGTATATGAAAAGGACGCCGGAGAAATTCATATCGCGGGCCACGACGGCCCGGTATCCATCCGCCGCCCCCAGGACGCCCAGAGGTGCGGCATCTCCACGGTTTACCAGGAAATTACCCTCTGCCCCAACCTGACGGTGGCGGAGAATATGTATATCGCCCGTACCCCCGGCAGCTTCACCAGCTGGAAGAAGATGAACTCCGGCGCGAAGAAGCTGCTGGACGATCTGGGCATCCCCGCCGAGCCGAACCGCCAGCTGGGCGACTACTCCATCGCGGTGCAGCAGATGGTGGCCATCGCCCGGGCGGTGGACATGGACTGCAAGGTGCTGATCCTGGACGAGCCCACCTCCTCCCTGGATGAGCAGGAGGTGGAGAAGCTCTTCCGGCTGATGCGGGACCTGAAGGCCAAGGGCGTGGGCATCATCTTTGTCACCCACTTCCTGGACCAGGTGTATGAGGTCTGCGACCGCATCACCGTCCTGCGGGACGGCCAGCTGGTGGGCGAGTACGCCATTGAGAACCTGCCCCGGGTCCAGCTGGTGTCCAAGATGCTGGGCAAGGAGCTGGACGACATGGCATCCATCAAGGATGAGAGCGCTGCCGTGACCGGCAGCCTGGGCACCCCCGTGCTGGAGGCCAAGGGCCTTTCCAGCAGCGACGCGGTGTATCCCTTTGATTTCGCCATCCACCAGGGCGAGGTCAACGGCTTCACCGGCCTGCTGGGCTCCGGCCGCAGCGAATGCGTCCGCGCCATCTTCGGCGCTGATCACGTCACCGGCGGCCATGTGAAGATGAACGGCAAGGACGTGAAGATCAAAAAGCCCCGGGACGCCATGAAGCTCGGCATCGGCTACCTGCCGGAGGACCGCAAGCGCGACGGCATCGTGGGCGACCTGTCCGTGCGTGACAACATTATCCTGGCCTTCCAGGTGCTGCAGGGCCCCTTCAAGCCCATTTCCAGGGCCCAGGCGGAGAAGTACGCCGACGAGTACATCAAGCTCCTGGAGATCAAGACCGCTTCCTCCTCCACGCCCATCAACCAGCTCTCCGGCGGCAACCAGCAGAAGGTGATCCTGGCCCGCTGGCTGCTGACCGATCCCCAGTATCTGATCCTGGACGAGCCCACCCGGGGCATCGACATCGGCACCAAGACGGAAATCCAGAAGCTGGTGCTGAAGCTGGCCACCGAGGGCAAGAGCTGCACCTTCATCTCCTCGGAGATCGACGAGATGCTGCGCACCTGCTCCCGCCTGGTGGTCATGCGGGACCGGCACGTGGTGGGCGAGCTCACCGGGGACGACCTGAACCAGAACAAGATCATGGAAACCATTGCAGGAGGGGAACGCTGATATGGCAAGCAAGACACAACGGCTGAAAGCGCCGGAAAAGAAGACCCTTGGCTCCCGGCTGAGCTGGCTGGTGCATCAGCAGCTCTTTATCCCCCTGGCGGCGCTGGCGCTGCTGATCATCTTCAACCTGATCGGCGACAGCTCCTTCTTCTCCATCTACATCCGCACCAACAACAGCGGCTATAAGGTGCTGGGCGGCAACATCATTTCCGTTATCAACGACGGCTCGGAGCTGGCCATCCTGGCCATCGGCATGACCCTGGTCACCGCCGCCTCCGGCGGACAGGATATCTCCGTGGGCGCGAACATGGCCATCGCCGGTTCCGTCATCATGCGCATCCTGTGCGGCAGCGAGTCCGTGGCCAATCAGGCCCAGAACCCGGTGCTCCTGGCCTTCCTGGCCGCCTGCGGCGTGTGCATGCTCTTCGGCGCGTTCAACGGCATCCTGGTGGCGTATCTGAAATTGCAACCCATGGTGGCGACGCTGATCCTCTTCACCGCCGGGCGCTCCATCGCCTCCTGGATCAACCACGCCCAGCCCATGAACCTGAAGGACCCGGTGCTCAGCTACTTCGGCACCTACATCCCCGGCGTGCCCATTCCCACCCCGGTGTTCATCGCCGTGGCCTGCATGATCGTGGCGGCCCTGGCCCTGAAATTCACCACCATCGGGCTGTACTCCCAGTCCGTGGGCATCAACGCCAGCTCCTCCCGGCTCAACGGCATCAACCCCGCCTTCATCAAGTTCCTCACCTATGTGATCCTGGGCCTGTGCGTGGCGGTGGCTGGCTTCGTAAAGGTCAGCCGGGTATCCACCATCAACTATTCCAACTTCGCCATCGATATCGAAATGGACGCCATTCTGGCGGTGGCCCTGGGCGGCAACGCCCTCAGCGGCGGTAAGTTCAGCATGCCAGCCTCCATCCTGGGCGCTTATACCATCCAGTTCCTGACCACCACCCTGTATAAATACAAGGTGCCCTCCACCGCCCTGCCCGCCTACAAGGCCGTGGTGGTGGTGATCCTGGTGATCATCAGCGCGCCCACCTTCCAGACCAAGGCCACGAAGGCGTGGAAAAAGCTCACTGCCAAGAAAAGCGGCAGCGTAAAGGAGGCGGTATAAATGAGCACCAAAGTGGTTCAGAAAAACGGGCGGCTGCAAAAGCGCTTCGTTATGTCCGACAGCAATCTGCTGCTGACCATCACCATCGTGGTATTCTTCGTCATGTACGCCGCCGCCATCGCCTTCCTCGGTTCCGGCTTCCGCAAGCCCAATTCCTTCTGCAACATCCTCAATGAGAACGCGGGCATGATCATCCTGTCCTGCGGCATGAGCATCGTCATGATCACCGGGGGCATCGATATCTCCGTGGGCATGATGACCGCGCTGATCACCATGACCTGCGCCGTGAACCTGGATATGCACGGAGGCAATATCTTCACCGCTCTGCTGATCTCCCTGGGCGTCGGCGTCGCTTTCGGCCTGGTGCAGGGCTATCTGGTGGCCTATCTGGACATCCAGCCCTTCATCGTGTCCCTGGCGGGCATGTTCTTTGCCAAGGGCATGACCACCATCGTCAACCCCAACCCCATCAACATCCAGAACGAGCAGTTCATCGCCGCCAAGGATACCCACATCCTGCTCAATGGCATCGGCTACCTGAATAAAAAGGGCAAATTCATCACGGCCTATGTGGAGCCGGGGGTGATCGTGGCCCTGGTGATCGTGGTGCTGCTGTTCATCCTGCTGAAGTGGACCAAGCTGGGCCGCAGCTTCTATGCGGTGGGCGGCAATGCGGGCAGTGCCAATATGCTGGGCATCAACGTGCGCCGCACCAAATTCCTGGCCCATCTGCTGTGCAGCACCCTGGCGGGCATCGGCGGCTTCGTGTACGTGCTGCATCTGGGCTCCGGCTCCGTGACCAACGGCCAGGGCGCGGAGATGAACGCCATCGCCTCCTCCATCATCGGCGGCACTATGCTCACCGGCGGCGTGGGCAACATCATCGGCACCCTGTTCGGTGTGCTGTCGCTGAACACCATCAAGCAGATCGTCGCCTCCATGAACCTGACCGACCCCTGGTGGAAGGACATCACCGTGGCCGCCATGATCTGCCTGTTCCTGGTGGTCCAGAAAATCGTCCTGGCAAGAAAAAAGACCGTCTGATCATTCCCCCCAAAGCCCGCAGCCCCCACCGGCCGCGGGCTTTTCCGTACCCAGGTCGGCCCGGTTGAATGAACCGCACCCCGGCCCTCTCGTAGACGATGCAAAAAGACGGCTGCGGCTCGCAGACACAATTGCGCAGTGCTGCCTAAAGAATATTTCCCAGACCCCTTGATTTTAGGCTTACAATATTGTATGATTGATGCACGTATCAATGAAGCCTGCCAGGCGCCTGCGCTGCCGGTCATGCGCTCTGCGCGGAAGAAAGGAACCACGGACGATCAAGGAGGTTTTATCATGAAGAAACATCTGCGTAAACTCGCGTTTGCTCTGCTTGCCCTGTTGACGCTGTTTCCTCTGCTGGCGGCTACGCCCACCATTGGTGCAGCTGAACCGCCGCAGACCCATAATTTCTGGTGTAGAGTATGCGAACAGAATGTGACTGGGAATTTTGTTTCGTATGTCTATTATTCAAGTAGCGAACACCAACCGATGTACCAGTGTCCCACCTGTTCATATCGTTGTTCCGAGCCATCATTTAAAGAACCCCATACCGGCGGAACGGCGACCTGCACGAAAAAGGCTGTTTGTTCCGTCTGTGGCTGTGAATACGGAGATCCGTTGGATCACGACTGGGCATTTTCAGCCAACAACGATCAAACCCATGTGCGCACCTGCCAGCGCGACGGCTGCGGCGATACTGAGACGGTACCCTGCACGCTGGACAGTGCCAACTGTGTGAGAGGCGCGCAGTGCAGCGGCTGCAAGGCCGTCTATGGTGAGATCGACCCAAGCAATCACGATTGGGGGCGCTGGACGTGCAACGGCGATATGACCCACTACCGCGCCTGTAACCTGAACGCCAACCACACCGAAACAGGAAACTGTTCTCTCTGGGAGGCCGACTGCAGAAGTCCTTCCCGCTGTAGTGTCTGTTGGGGCAGATATGGTGACATAAATCCCAACAAACATCGTCCCCGTACACCTTACTCTAACGGCAACGGAACCCATACGATCAAGTGCGATCACAACGCCAGCACCACTCACGACACCATAGAAAGATGCTACGGTGACAGCAGCGCGACCTGCCAGCAGAAGGGAGAATGCAGCGCCTGCGGCGGTGAATACTACGCAGACCATGTCTTCACAAGGTGGATAAGCGATTCCGGGCAGCATGCGCAGCCCTGCGATGTATGCTATGGTGCTGGCAATGGAGCATTTCGCAATCTCGGGGCACATTTTGACAACAACCGCGACCACCAATGCGACGCCTGCGGATGGGTGATGTCGACTCACAGCTTTGAGGCGCACGCCGAGGAAAAATATCTGGCATCTGCGGCCACCTGCGTATCCAAGGCTCGATATTATGAGCATTGCAGCTATTGCGGCCAGATGTCCTCGTCAACCTTTGGAGGCGACATTGACCCGGATAACCACGCCCTGACTCATGTCAAGGCTCAGGCTCCCACCTGCACCGAAGTCGGGTGGAACGCCTACGATACCTGCACCCGTTGTGATTACACCACCTACGTGGAGATTCCCGCCAACTTGGATAACCACGCCCTGATCCACGTCAAGGCCCAGGCACCCACCTGCACCGACCATGGCTGGGACGCCTACGATATCTGCCAGCGCTGCGGTTACACCACCTTCAAGGAGCTGCCCGCCCTGGGCCACTGGTACGGTGAATGGACGCCAAATGAAGACGGCACCCAGACTGCGGCCTGTAAGCGCGGCTGCGGCCACAAGGCGAAGGTGAAGTGCGCCGAGCAGGAATATACCCTGCCCATGGGCGAGGGGGAGGAAGCCTATGAATTCACCCTCTGCCCCGTGTGCGGCCAGGTCAGCGACGGAACAAGGCTGGCGCTGCTGGAGAAGGTAACGGCCAAGGCCGTCACCCGCTGGCTCCCCGCCGGGGAGGCGGTGCTCCGCCTGGGCACCCTGGAAAACGGTGAGCTTGTCCTTATCGCCGGCTTCGAATACGCCGGCCAGCTCACCCAGCCCACCGGCCGGATCCAGTTCACCCTCCCCGCCGAACACCTGAAGGGCTTCACCCTGACCGTCGTAAACGCTGACGGCACCGAGGAACCGCTGGATTACACCACAGAAAAAGACGAAGCCACCTTCACCCTGGACTTCACCGCCGCCAAAACCCCCACCATCCTCATCCACCTGACCCCCGAAGCATAATTTCGGCCCCGCATCCAAAGCGCCCCTGAAAGGTTTAGCAGGTGTAGCCATTCATAGAATGGCGTACAGCTGCTTAATGCAAAGCTGAGCTGGCAGGCCCAAGGGGCCTGACTGAGGGGTTGCGCGGCAGGCATTAACCCTTTATAAAATCCAGGGCGAATTCGTACCATGTCCTGTTTGGGATTGTACGAATTCGCCTTGGTGTATTCCAATGGGTATTCTGCGTACCGCGCCTGACCCCTCCGGCGCATACCTTGGCTCCCCAGTGGGGGAGCTGGCAGCCCGTAAGGGCTGACTTAGCGATGCGCAGGCGCCATGCAAGCGAGCAACCGCCGTCAGGCGGCTCTTAGCGAGTCGCAGAGGGGGGTGCGGTTCGTTGAATGGTAGCGACTCAAAATTACCAATGACACCCCCTTTGCCGCTTCGCGGCACAAAACAGAGGTATGATTGCCACCGGCAATCATTGTATCTTGATTCGCTGCGCGGAGCACCACCCCCAGCGGGGGCAGCGAGAGGGGGCGGCTTTTGGGGACAGGTGGAAGAAACTGTATTTTTACCCTATCAGTTAGCATAAGCTAACTTGAAAAAGCGGAAAAAACAACCCAAAATCCAACAAAAATCATGGCGGGCTACTGGACACGGGACGGGGGAATATGGTATAATTCAGCCAGTATCCGTTTGCCTGCAAACGATGAAACAAAACGATAAGAAGGTGATATTTGGTGGATTATACCAAGTATGTGTTGAAGAGCAAGGAAGAGCTGGAAGCGCTGCTGGCCGGGAAAGATCATTTCTTCCTGGTGGCGTGCAACAAGTGCTTCAAGGAGTTCGATACCGTTCAGGAGCCGGAGCTGGACGAGATGGCCTCCCTGGCTGCCGCCGCGGGCAAGACCGTTACCGGCTCTGTGCGGGTGGACTTCCTGTGCAACAAGGTGCAGACTGAAAAGAAGCTGGCAGGTCTCATCCCCGAGGGGACGCGGAACGTGCTGGTCATCTCCTGCGGCCTGGGCGTGCAGACCATGGCGGACGTGGCGGACGTGCCCACCTTTACCGCGACCAATTCCCTGAACTACACCGGCCATCACGGCATGGCCCTGACCCAGAAGACCTGCGGGGCCTGCGCCCAGTGCTATCTGAACGTCACCGGCGGCATCTGCCCCATCGTAGACTGCTCCAAGGGCCTGGTCAACGGCCAGTGCGGCGGCGCGAAGAACGGCAAGTGCGAGATCGACCCCAAGAAGGACTGCGCCTGGGAGAAGATCTATCAGCGCCTGGAAAAGCAGGGCCGCACCAAGGAATTCCTGGGCCAGGACATCCAGCTGCGGGATTACTCCAAGGTCAATGTAGATGAGATCAAGGCCTATGTCGCCCAGGCCCGTGCCAAGCGGTACGAAGGCTTCTACGGCGGCGTGCATCCCGTGGAGCACAAGAATTACACCGAGCATCTGGCGCTGCAGAAGTTCCCGGAGCCGGATACCGTCATTATCCCTCTGGCCATGCACATCGGCGCGCCTGCCACCGCTGTGGTACAGCCCGGCGACTATGTGAAGGTGGGCCAGGTGATCGGCGAGCAGGCCGGCTTCATCAGCGCGCCGGTGCATTCCAGCGTCAGCGGCACCGTGGTCGCCGTGGAGCCCCATACCCATCCCAACAAAGGCCCCGGCGTGATGTCCGTGGTCATCAAGAACGACAAGAAGAACGTGCTGCATGAGTCCGTGGTACCGAATAAGCCCCTGGAGGAGCTGACCCCCGACGAGATCGTGGAGATCGTCAAGGAAAAGGGCATCGTGGGCATGGGCGGCGCTACCTTCCCCACCTATGTCAAGCTGAAGCCCGGCAAGCCCATCGACGCCGTGCTGATCAACGGCTCCGAGTGTGAGCCCTACCTGACCGCCGACCATCGGGTGATGCTGGAGTACGCGGACGACATCGTGTTCGGCCTACGGGCCATGATGAAGGCCGTGGCCGCCCCCGAGGGCGTGATCCTGGTGGAGGACAACAAGCCCGACGCCATCGCCATCATGGAGGAGAAGGTCGCTCCCTACGACAACATCCGCGTCTGCGCCGCTAAGACCCAGTACCCCGAGGGCGCTGAGAAGATGCTCATCAAGAAGGTCATGGGCCGCCAGGTGCCCAGCGGCAAGCTGCCCGCCGACGTGGGCTGCGTGGTTTCCAACACCTCCACCGCCAAGGCCATCTCCGACGCCATCCAGAAGGGCATGCCCCTGGTGGAGCGCGTGGTGTCCGTCACCGGCGAGTATATTGCCAAGCCCGGCAACTTCATGGTGAAGCTGGGCACCAATGTGCAGGATATCATTGATCACTGCGGCGGCGTCACCGGTGAGGACGTGACGCTGAAGATGGGCGGCCCCATGATGGGCGCTCCCATCAAGGATACCAACGTGCCCATCATCAAGGGCAGCAACGGCATCATTGCCATCGCCACCGACCACACCGAGGAAAAGGAATGCATCAAGTGCGGCCGCTGCGTGGACGTGTGCCCCATGGAGCTGGCCCCGCTGGACATCGTCAAGTACGCCGCCCTGGGCGACGCCGAGAAGGTGCTGAGCCTGAACGTGATGGACTGCTTCTCCTGCAAGTGCTGCGAGTACATCTGCTCGTCCAAGATCCCTCTGGTATCCAAGATCGCGGCGGCGAAGGGCCTGGTCATGCCGCTTCTGAAGAAGAAATAAGGGAGCTGAGAATACAATATGTTAATGACGAAACTGAAATCGAAAGAAACCATTGCCTCCTTGGCTTCCGGCAAGGTCTTCATCGTCAAC
Source organism: uncultured Eubacteriales bacterium (assembly GCA_900553805.1). Lineage (GTDB taxonomy): Bacteria > Bacillota > Clostridia > Oscillospirales > Oscillospiraceae > Faecousia. Next base: position 12,556 of record USEU01000029.1, on the reverse strand, counting down.
TGCCACGGCTGCAAGGAAGTCGGCTTCCCCGAGCAGGAGGCCGAGGAAGTGCAGAAGGAGCTGGCCGGGAGCGGCAAGGTCGTTGGCACCCTGACCACCGACTACATCTGCAATCCCGACGAGCTGCGGCTGCGCCTGCGCGCGCACATGGATAAGATCGCCGAGGCGGACGCCGTGCTGGTGTTTTCCTGCGGCGTGGGCGTGCAGACCATCTCCCAGGAGCTGGAGGATATGCGGGTATACGCCTGCTGCGATACCATCGAGCTGCCCGGCTTCCAGGGCGTCACGCCGCTGGAGTATGACTGCGGCCAGTGCGGCGAGTGCTATCTGAACCTCACCGGCGGCATCTGCCCCATCACCGCCTGCTCCAAGAGCCTGGTCAACGGCCCCTGCGGCGGCACCAAGAACGGCAAGTGCGAGGTCTGCCCCGATATGGACTGCGGCTGGGAGCGGATCATTCAGCGCCTGAAGGCCCAGGGCCGTCTGGACGTGCTGCACTGCGGCGTCCAGCTGCACGACTTCAATACCGACGAGGCCACCAAAGCCACCAAGGAATCTTAAATAAGGACGATAAGGAGCAAGAAGAATATGAGAATTACTGAACTGTTCGATAACGGCGAATTCGTTGTTTCTGCCGAGGTCGGCCCTCCCAAAGGAATTCACATTGACGGCATGGTGGAAGAGGCCAAGAAGTACCTGGCCGACGTCCACTTTGTCAACGTCACCGATAACCAGTCCTCCGTGATGCGCCTGGGTTCCCTGGCCACCTGCAAGGTGCTGAAGGACGCGGGCCTGAACCCCATCTTTCAGCTGACCTGCCGGGACCGCAACCGCATCGCTCTGGAGTCCGACCTGCTGAGCGCCGCCATGCTGGGCATCGACAACATCCTGTGCCTCACCGGTGACCACACCAAGCTGGGCGACCATCCCCAGGCCAAGCCCGTGTTCGACCTGGACTCCGTGTCCCTGCTCCATGCCGCCAGCGTGCTGGAGACCGGCAAGGATCTGGGCGGCAACGAGCTGGTGGGCGAGCCTCCCAAGTTCGCCAAGGGCGCCGTGGTCTCCCCCTGCTCCGATTCCGTGGACGCGCAGCTGGTGAAGATGGAGCGCAAGGTCATGGCGGGCGCGGAGTATTTCCAGACCCAGGCCGTGTTTGAGCCGGAGAAGTTCATCAAGTTTATGGAGCGGGCCAAGCAGTTCGGCAAGCCCGTCCAGGTGGGCATCATCATTCCCAAGTCCGCCGGTATGTGCAAGTTCATGAACAACAACGTGGCCGGTGTCCACATCCCCGACGAGCTGATCGCTGAGCTTCAGGCCGACAAGGAAAAGACCAAGGCTGGCATCACCGGCGTGGAGATCGCCGCCCGCATCATCCGCGCCTGCAAGCCCTACTGCCAGGGCGTCCACATCATGTCCCTGGGCTGGGAGTCCAAGATCCCCGCTCTGCTGGAGCAGGCCGGACTGAAATAAGGGTAGCCGCGCTGCCTCAGGGCTGCCGCAAGGAAGGAACTTGCGGCAGCCTTTTTCTCCCCCGGCGCTGGGGGAAATTGGCCGCGCCGCCGGTTTTTTTCAGAGGTTTCTTGAGAAAAGGGTTGAATTATCGGCCGGAATGTGCTACGATATAACCGTATCGGTATGGGTGTCACTGCGCCCATTTTTGGATACGGGAAACACGCGCAAAGGAGCATTTTTCTTATGGCTACACCTCATACCATTGCAGTTGCCGGAAAGGGCGGCGTGGGAAAGACCACGACCTGCGGTATGATCATTGATTATCTGTGCAAGCAGCACCGGGGCCCCGTCCTGGTGGTGGACGCGGACGCCAACTCCAACCTGAACGAGGTTCTGGGCGTGGAGGCGGACGTCACCCTGGGGCAGATCCGGGAGGAGATGGCCCAGGCAGAGCTGAAGGGCACCATCCCCAAGGGCATGACCAAGGCGGACTATGCCGAGATGAAATTCAACGATGCTTTGATCGAGGACGACGATTTCGACATGCTGGTCATGGGCCGTACCCAGGGCAAGGGCTGCTACTGCTACGTCAACGGCGTGCTGAAAACCCAGGTGGACAAGTACGCCAAGAACTATTCCTATATCGTCATGGACAACGAGGCGGGGCTGGAGCATGTGGCCCGGGGGACGCTTCCCCATGTGGACACCATGCTGCTGATCTCCGACTGCTCCCGCCGGGGCATCCAGGCGGTGGCCCGGATCGCCGAGATGATCAGCGAAATGGACCTGAATCCCGGCCAGATGGGCCTGATCGTCAACCGCGCCCCCGGCGGCGTGTTGGACGACGGGGTCAAGGCTGAGATCGAGCGCCACGGCCTGAAGCTCTTCGGCGTCCTGCCCCAGGACGACGCCGTATACCGCTGCGACTGCAACGGCGAGCCGTCCGCCAAGCTGCCCGATTCCGATGTGATGAAGACCGCCCTCCGGGACGTGCTGAAAAACATCGGACTGTAAATGATATCCTTTTCCCTCCCCATTTGGGGAGGGAAAAGGTACGTGTTCTTCGGGGATTTTTCCGCAGAGCGTTTGCGATGCGCCCGGAGGTGCGATTTCCCAGCGTCCCGGATTTCGGAAGGTTGGGAAATCGTCCCTGCAAGGGCGCTGAGGCAACAGTGCTTTTGCGGAGCGATTCCCGTGAATAAATTCTATTCCTAGAAAGTAAAACAAGGGGGAAACATCACAATGGCTTTTACACCCAAGAAGGTGGCATACCGCGGCGCGATCAACGCCGTTACCCTGGGCACCGGCGACAAGGCAATCGTCCTCGGCGGTCAGAATGTGCTGCCCTTCTACACCTTCGACGCGCCCATCGAGAACGCACCCAAGATCGGCATTGAGATCTCCGACTGCGCCAGCGAGTGGAACGTCCCCGGCCTGAAGGAATTCTACGCCGGCTGCACCACCATGGCGGACTACGCCAAGCGCGCCGAGACCATGCCCGGCGCCGACTTCCTGTGCCTGCACTTTGAGTCCGCCGACCCCAACGGCAAGAACCGCTCCGTGGCCGACTGCGTCGCAGACGCCAAGGCTGTGGCCGAGGCCGTTACCATGCCCATCGTGGTCATGGGCTGCAAGAACATCGAAAAGGACGGCGAGCTGTTCAGCAAGATCGCCGAAGCCCTCCAGGGTAAGAATATCCTGGTGCTGTCCGCCCGCAACGAGGACTACAAGACCGTCGGCGCTTCCGTCGCTCTGGCCTATGGCCAGAAGGTGGGCGCTGAGACCGCTGACGACATCAACCTGGCCAAGCAGCTGAACATCATGCTCAAGGGCCTGACCGTGCCCGCCACCTCTATCATCATGAACGTGGGCACCGCCGCCGTCGGCTATGGCTACGAGTACGTGGCCTCCACCCTGGACCGTGTCCGCCTGGCCGCTCTGGCCCAGTCCGACGCAGACCTGCAGATGCCCATCATGGCCCCCGTGTCCCCCGACACCTGGAGCGTGAAGGAATCCACCGCCTCCGAAGAGGATGAACCCGCCTGGGGCAACCAGGAAGACCGCGGCGTTGGCATGGAAGTTGCCACCGCTGCCGCCAACCTGACCGGCGGCGCTGACGCTGTGATCATGCGTCACCCCGCTGCTGTTGCGGCCATTAAGCAGTTCATCACCGAGCTGGTCTGATTGGAAGGAGGATACATAACATGGCTTTGAAAGGTCTGGATATTTTTAAGCTGTCTCCGAAGAAGAACTGTAAGGAGTGCGGCAGCCCCACCTGTATGGCATTCTGCATGAAGGTGGCCCAGGGCGCTGTTCCCATCGACAAGTGCCCGTATTTCTCTGATGACGCGAAAGCAATGCTCAATGAGCAGACTGCTCCCCCCATGAAGACCATTACCGTGGGCAATGATCTGAAGCTGGGCGGCGAGACCGTTCTGTTCCGTCATGAAAAGACCCTGGTCAGCAAGAACCTGTACGCCGTTCCTGTCTGCACCAAGATGCCCGCCGCCGACGTGGACGCCAAGCTGGCCGACATGGCCAAGGTGGACTACGAGCGTATCGGTGAGCGGATGTATGTAGAGCTCGTCTATGTCAAGAGCCACGGCGGCGACGCCGATGCCACCGTCGAGCTGGTCAAGAAGGCAATGGCCACCGACCGGGCGCTGGTCCTGGACATCAAGGATGTGGACGTAGCCAAGGCCGCTGTGGAAGCCTGCAAGGCCGGCAAGCCCATCCTGAACGGCGCTACCCCCGACAACTGGGAGGCCATGAACGCCGTCGCCACCGCCGCCGGCGTGACCCTGGGCGTGTCCGCACCCAATGTCTCCGACCTGTACGACCTGGTGAAGAAGCTGGAAGGCGCGGGCAACAAGAACCTGATCCTGGATGTCACCGCCGACACCGCCAAGGAGACCCTGGCCAACGCCGTGCTGGTGCGCCGCACCGCTCTGGTGGACGGCGACCGCAGCTTCGGCTATCCCTCCATCGTCAACGTGGCCAAGCTGGCCAAGGGCAACAAGCAGCTGCAGATCGCCTACGCCGCCATGTTCACCGAGCGCTACGCCTCCATCATCGTCATGGAGCAGATGGATTATACTGCGGCCCTGCCTCTGTACGGCCTGCGTCAGAACATCTTCACCGATCCTCAGAAGCCCATGAAGGTGGAGTCCAAGATCTACCCCCTGAACGGCGCCGACGAGAACAGCCCCTGCGCCCTGACCGTTGACTTCGCCCTGACCTACTTCCTGGTCTCCGGCGAGCTGGAGCGCTCCAATGAGCCCATCAACCTGATCATCTCCGACGCCTCCGGCATGTCCGTTCTGACTGCCTGGGCTGCCGGTAAGTTCTCCTCCACCTCCATCAAGAAGACCTTCGAGACCCTGGACATCGAGAACAAGATCAAGAACCGCACCCTGATCATCCCCGGCAAGGTAGCCGTGATGAAGGGCGAGATCCAGGAGAAGCTGCCCGGCTGGAATGTGGTCGTCGGTCCCACCGAGGCCGTCCAGCTGCCCAAGTATATGAAGGATAAGGAATACGAGGCTGCCGCCAAGGCCGCCGCTGCCGAGGCTGCCGCCAAGGCCGCCGCCGCGCCCAAGGAAGAGGTCAAGGAGCTGTCCTTCGAGGAGCTGCTGGCCACCAAGGTGCCCAAGATCGAGGTCGTGGACATGGGCGTGCACTACGGCGGACACAACCCCGAGTCCCCCACCTTCGTCACCATCGGCGAGCGGATCCACTGCATTTCTCCCTCCATCCGCAGGGCCATGGACGAGCGCGACCCCGCGCCCATCCTGAAGCGCGCCGCCGAGCAGATCGCTGCCGGCGCCACCTACCTGGACGTGAACATCGGACCTGCCGAGAAGGATGGCCCCGAGCGTATGATGTGGGCGGTCAAGCTGCTGCAGGAGAACTTCGACAATGTGCCCCTGGCCCTGGATACCGCCAACAAGAAGGCCATCGAGGCCGGTATCAAGGTCTATAACCGCACCAACGGCAAGCCCATCGTCAACTCCGCCGACGCCGGCTCCCGTATCTCCAACATCGATCTGGCCGCTGCCAACGACGCCATCTGTATCGCCCTGTGCTCTGCCGACGGCATTGCCAAGGACAACGAGGAGCGCATGATGCACTGCCGGAACATGCTGGAGCGCGGCCTGTCCCACGGCATGGAGGCCACCGACCTGTGGTTCGACCCCCTGTTCCTGGTGGTCAAGGGCATGCAGGACAAGCAGATGGACGTGCTGAACGCCATCAAGCTGTTCGCCGACGAGGGCCTGAAGTCCACCGGCGGCCTGTCCAACAACTCCAACGGCGCACCCAAGAAGGTCCGTCCCATCATGGATTCCGCTCTGGTCGCCATGGCCATGATGCAGGGCCTGACCTCCGCCATCGTCAACCCTTGCGACCTGCGGCTGATGGAGACCATCAAGTCCTGCGACATCTTCAAGAATCACACCCTGTACTCCGACAGCTACCTGGGCGACCGCCCCGACCTGCTGTAAGACACAGGCGCATCCCTGCAAACAAGGCTGGGAGGGTCACTCCCTCCCAGCCATTATGCATCCAGAAGCGGATTGTGAAAGGGAAGCGGCCTGTTTCCCTTTCACAATCCACTTCTTGAAAACCTGCGCCGAAGTGGCTTGAAGCGCATATCACATTCATTTTTAGGAGGAATCATCCATGAGTGTATTAACCGACTTGATCTATGGCGGCTCCAATGCTGTTGCGGGGCTGACCGAGGGCGCCGTGAACAATGCCATTGCCAAATACGGCGCAGACAAGGAAATTGCATTCCCCGATACCGCTTACTTCTTCCCCACCATCTACGCTGCCACCGGCGTGAAGGTCAAGACTCTGGGCGACCTGCCCGCCTGCGTGGGCGTACTGAAGAGCCTGATTACCAATCAGGAGGATCTGGGCCAGGCGCTGAACGCGGGCCTTGCCACCGCCGTGGGCGCGGAGATCATCGAGGGACTGAAATATGTGGAGGGCGGCAACCCCTATGAGAACGAGGCCGGTATCGGCTTTGTGCCCGATCCCGTCATCCGCTCCCTGGGCGTGCCCCTGGTCACCGGCGATATCCCCGGCGTGGCCGTGGTGCTGGGCAAGGCGGACGATGCCGCCGACGTGGTGAAGGTGGTCAAGGATTACCAGTCCAAGGGCCTGCTGACCTTCCTGGTGGGCGACTGCATCGAGCAGTGCGCCGAGGGCGGCGTGAAGATGGGCCTGGAGCTGCGCGTGATCCCCCTGGGCCATGATGTCACCGCCGTGATCCACGTGGTCACCGTGGCCATCCGTGCCGCACTGATCTTCGGCAACATCCAGCCCGGCGACCTGGCGGGCCTGCTGGACTACACCAAGAACCGTGTTCCCGCTTTTGTGAATACCTTCGGCGCCATTGACGCCGTGGTGGTCTCCGCCGGTGCAGGCGCCATCGCCCTGGGATTCCCCGTGGTGGTGGACATCGACCTGGGCGAGAACCAGGTGCCCGGCGCGCTGGAGTCCGTATGCGACCATGCCGAGACAGTGAAGAAGTCCCTGGAGCTGCGGGGCATCAAGATCAAGACCACCGAGCTGCCCATCCCCGTGGCCTTCGCCGCCGCCTTCGAGGGCGAGATCATCCGTAAGGCCGATATGCACAATGAGTGCTGGTCCGCCAAGAACCCCACCGCCGAGCTGGTGCTGATGCGGGAAATGAACGAGGTGGAGGACCACAAGATCACCATCATCGGACCCGACTTCGATCAGGAGAAGGATCTGGCTCTGGCCACCTTCGTGGAGGTCGCCGGTAAGAAGATGCAGACCGACTTCGAGTCCGTCATCGAGCGGAAGTTCCACTCCTGGTTCAACTACATGGAGGGTGTCATGCACACCGGCCAGCGCAACCAGGTCCGGGTCCGCGTGAGCAACGCCGCCTTCGAGGCCGGCCTGCGCATCAAGGACTTCGCCGAAGTGCTGTACGTCATGATCATGAACGAGTTTGACGCCGTGGTGGATAAGTGCCAGGTCACCATCATCACCGACGCGGCGGAGGCCGCCAAGTTCCGCGACGAGGTGGCAATGCCCCGCTATGACGCCCGCGACGACCGCCTGGCTTCCATGACCGACGAGGCCGTGGACCGCTACTACACCTGCATCCTGTGCCAGTCCTTTGCCCCCGCCCACTGCTGCGTGGTCACCCCCGAGCGTCTGGGCCTGTGCGGCGCGGTGTCCTGGCTGGATGCCAAGGCCACCAATGAGCTGAACCCCAACGGCCCCTGCCAGCCCATCTTCAAGGAAGGCTGCACCGACGAGCGCCTGGGCCGCTATGATTCCGTCAACGCTGCCGTCGCCGAGGCCACCCATGGCGCGGTGGAGAACGTGACCCTGTACTCCCTGCTGGAGGATCCCATGACCTCCTGCGGCTGCTTCGAATGCATCTGCGGCATTGAGCCCATGTCCATGGGCGTCATCGTGGTCAACCGGGAATTCAAGGGCATGACTCCCGTGGGCATGACCTTCGGCGAGTTGGCCTCCTGCACCGGCGGCGGTGTCCAGACCCCCGGCTACATGGGCCATGGCCGTCACTTCATCTCCTCCAAGAAGTTCATCTCCGCCGAGGGCGGCATTGAGCGCATCGTCTGGATGCCCAAGGAACTGAAGGATGATGTGGCCGACCGGCTGAACAAGACCGCCAAGGAACTGTACGGCATCGACAACTTCTGCGACATGGTGGCCGACGAGACCATCACCACCGACGGCGAGGAGCTTCTGAACTGGCTGACCGAAAAGGGCCACCCCGTCCTGGGCCTGGAGCCTCTGATGTAAGCGCGGTAAATTTCGGCGTGAGGGGATGCTTCCCCGTAGAATAGCGAACCGGCGTGACCGCGAAGGTCACGCCGGTTTCATATCGAATTGTCTTACAGGCGCAGTGATCCGCCGAGTAGGGTATTATTTGGGCGTGCCGCGGGAAAGCGGCACGCCCGGTTTGCTTATGCCATTGCAGCGGTGATGATGGCCATCTTGTAGACCTCTTCCGCGTTGCAGCCGCGGGACAGGTCGTTGATGGGGGCGGCCAGACCCTGCAGGATGGGGCCGTAGCTCTCAAAGCCGCCCAGACGCTGAGCGATCTTGTAGCCGATGTTGCCGGCCTCGATGTTGGGGAAGATGAAGGTGTTGGCGTAGCCTGCCACCTTGGAGCCGGGGAACTTCAGCTGGCCGACCTCGGGAGCGACGGCGGCGTCGAACTGCATTTCGCCGTCGATCATCAGGTCGGGGGCCATCTCCTTGGCGATAGCGGTGGCGTCGTGGCTCAGCTTGACGGTGCTGCCCTTGCCGGAGCCGTTGGTGGAGAAGCTCAGCATGGCGACCTTGGGGTCAATGCCGAATACCTTGGCGGTCTTGGCGGTCTCGATGGCCACCTCGGCCAGCTTCTGGGCGGCGGGCAGGGTCACATTACCCTCCTTGTCCACGGAGTCCTCATAGCTGATGTTGATGGCGCAGTCGCCCATGGCCAGCTTCTCTTCGCCCCGCACCATGATGAAGCAGGAAGAGACCAGATGCGCGCCGGGCTTGGTCTTGACCAGCTGGAGCGCGGGACGGACGGTATCGGCGGTGGAGTAGGTCGCGCCGCCCAGCAGGCAGTCCACCTTGCCCTGCTTGACCAGCATGGTGCCGAAATAGTTGCCCTTGTGCAGCGCCGCACGGCACTCGTCGGGGCTCATCTTGCCCTTGCGCAGGGCGACCATGGTATCCACCATCTCGTCCATGCCCTCGTAGGTCTCAGGATCGAGGATCTCAACACCCTCAATGTTGAAGCCGCCCTTGGCAGCGGCAGCCTTCACCTCGTCCACCTTGCCCAGCAGCACGGGGGTGAGGAAGCCGCCCTCCACCAGGCGGGAGGTTGCCTCCAGAATACGGGCATCGCTGCCCTCGGTAAAGACGATCTTGCGGGGATTCGCCTTCAGCGTTTCGATCATAGATGTGAACATGGGAATCATCCTCCATTATATCAGGGCTTTCGCCCGTATTTACATCTGAATTATAGCTCAGTTTCCACCGGGGTGCAACCCCTTTTTGTACAATGTAGTCCTGTTTCCGATAAAAAATCCGCTGTTGGTTCGCAATGTTTCGGGACGGACGGAATGTTTCGTGCAAAATGATGAAAAATCTTTTTTAAACCCGGATTTTACTATTGATTTTTGTGCGTTATTGCTTTATAATGGAGAAAACTATGGGGAGGCGCGATGGCTTTGGGGGAATTGATCGCTGTTGTTTCCGGCAAGGGCGGCACCGGGAAAACCTCCGTCTGCGCCGGTATCGCCACCGCCCTGGCAGAGTCCGGGAAGAAGGTCCTGTGTGTCGACTGTGACGTGGGCCTGCGCAACCTGGATATTTCCCTGGGCATGTCCGAAAGCGGAAGCCTTTCGTTCCTGGATGTGGCGGAGTTCGGCTACGAGCTGGAAAACGCCCCCCGGCACAGTGCCTATCCCACGCTGTCCTTTCTCACCGCGCCCGTGAACCGCAGCCCGGAGGACATCGATACCGACCCCTTTATCCGGCTTTTTCGCCAGGCGCGGGAGCGGTACGACTATATTTTCCTGGATGCCCCGGCGGGGGTGGACGCTGGCTTTCGCCTGGTGTGCGCCGCGGCGGACCGCTTCCTGCTGGTCACCGGCCCCGGCCCTGCCGCCGTGCGGGATGCCGCCCGGGTGGGGGAGCTGCTGGAGCTTTCCGGCAAGCAGAACGTCCGCTTGATCGTCAACCGGGTGGATCGGGGCATGCTCTCCACCGTGCGCATGACCATCGACGACGTGATGGATACCGCCGGGCTGCCGCTGCTGGGCATCGTGCTGGAGGACCCCCATGTGACCCTGGCTGCCGCCTTTGGCCAGCCGCTGCTGAAGTATTCCGGCCGGTGTGAGGCCGCCCGGGATTTCCGCCGGATCGCCGCCAGACTCCAGGGCCTCTACAAGCCCTTCCCCTGGCGCTGATTAAAGCCACACTTGCTGCCCCCTCTGGGGGAAGTGCCGCAAAGCGGCAAAGGGGGTGCAGTTGGTAGTTTTGAGCTGTTACCATTCAACTTACAACACCCCCTCAGTCAGCCCTTGCGGGCTGCCAGCTCCCCCAATGGGAGAGCCAAGAACTATGCCTCCCGGTTGCCGGGAGCTGATATAAACAAAGGAGTGACTGCTGTGAATATTGCTTTCCTGGCGCACGACAAGAAGAAAGAGCTGATGGTTCAGTTCTGCACCGCCTACAAGAGCGTGCTGATGAAGCACAATCTGTTTGCCACCGCCACCACCGGCCGCCTGATCGCCGACAATACCGGCCTGCCCATTACCCTGCTGCTGTCTCATAAGCAGGGCGGCCACCAGCAGATCAATGCCCGCATCGCCTACAATGAGATCGACCTGGTGCTGCTGTTCACCGACCCCAACACCACCGACCCCTGGGACGACAGCCAGATGATCGAGACCATCCGCCACTGCGACAGGCACAATGTGCCCATCGCCACCAATCTGGCCAGCGCCGAAATGTTCATCATGGGCCTGCAGCGCGGCGACCTGGATTGGCGTGAGATGCTGCACACCAAGACCCGCTTCTGACACGATAGGCCATATGATCCGCCCACCTTTTCCGGCGGGCGGATTTTGCACATGAAAGGAAATTTTTATGGAAATTATCAAGCCCCGGACGCTGTCCGGCTTTATGGAGCTGCTGCCGGACAAGCAGATCCAGTTTGAGGCAATGGCGGAGATCCTGCGCCGCACCTACGCCTCCTACGGCTTCGCGCCCCTGGACACCCCCGCCATTGAGGACGCCCAGATTTTGCTGGCCAAGGGCGGCGGCGAGACCGAGAAGCAGATCTACCGCTTCCAGAAGGGCGACAGCGACCTGGCCCTGCGGTTTGACCTGACGGTTCCCCTGGCCAAATATGTGGCCCTGCACTATAATGAGCTGGCCTTCCCCTTCCGCCGCTTCCAGATCAGCAAGGTCTACCGGGGTGAGCGCGCCCAGCGGGGCCGCTTCCGGGAGTTTTACCAGGCGGATATCGATATCATTGGCGATGGCAAGCTGGACATCCTGAACGAGGCGGAGATTCCTGCCATCATCTACAAGGTGTTCCGGGGCTTCGGCCTGAGCCGGTTCCAGATTCGGGTGAACAACCGCAAAATTCTGAACGGCTTCTATGCCATGCTGGGCCTGAGCGAGCGCTCCGGCGAGATCATGCGCACCGTGGACAAGCTGGATAAGATCGGCGCGGAGAAGGTGAAGGTCGTCCTGACGGAGGACTGCGGCCTGGAGGAAGCCCAGGCCGGGGAGATTCTGGCCTTTATCGCCATCCGGGGCACCAACGCCCAGGTGATCCAGGCCCTGGAGGGCTACGCCGGGCGGAACGAAATGTTCGACCAGGGCCTGAGCGAGTTGAAAACCGTCACCGCCAACCTGGCCGCCTTTGGCGTGCCGGAGGCGAATTTTGCCGTTGACCTGACCATTGCCCGGGGCCTGGATTACTACACCGGTACGGTGTACGAGACCACCCTGCTGGATCACCCGGAGATCGGCTCCGTCTGCTCCGGCGGCCGGTATGACAATCTGGCGGGCTACTACATCGAAAAGGATCTGCCCGGCGTGGGCATCTCCATCGGCCTGACCCGGCTGTTCTACGTGCTGGATGAGCAGGGGCTGCTGAATCCTCAGCTGCCCAGCGCCCCGGCGGACGCCCTGGTGCTGCCCATGACCGAGAGTGCCGCTCCCGCCATCGCCCTGGCGGAGACCCTGCGCGCTGCCGGGCTGCGGGTGCAGCTGTACAGTGAGCAGAAGAAATTCAAGCAGAAGATGGCCTACGCCAACAAGCTGGGCGTCCCTTTCGCTGTGCTGCTGGGTGAGGACGAGATCAGCCAGGGCGTGTGCTCCGTGAAGAACATGACCACCGGCGAGCAGCAGCAGCTGAAGCCGGAGGCCGCCGCCGCCTATATCCGCCAGGCAGTGAACGTCCATTGCCCGGTGATCCTGGAAGAATGATCAGAGGGGCCGTCCCTGCCGGGATGGCCCCCGATTTCTGTAAAGGCAACACCGCGCAATTGTGTCTGCGAGCCGCAGCCGTCTTTTTGCCCCACTT